>NZ_CP014546.1:1870804-2182605 GCF_001579805.1 Pseudomonas azotoformans
GGGCGCGATGGTGCCAGCTTTGGCCGGGTGTTGGAAGGGTTAACCGGGCAAACGGTGCATATCAGCCCTTTTGTAGGGCGTCACGTACTTTTTGTGTGTGTTTATGGTGCGTTTATTCGTCTTGAATGTGAGTCGCACGGTAACGCTATAGCGGAATGCCATTGTTCTCAATGACTTGCGAGTCGTGTTGAAACGTCCTACAGCCCGCGTCAATCGCGGCTCTGTAACATTTTGGCGCAAATCTTGCGTAAAAAATAAAGAACGCCCTGTTGGTTTCTTTTCACGAGAAAGATCCCGGGCCGGGCGGACCGTTTTCGCAATTCCTCGTAAAGGTGTGTCAATGAGTAGTACGCAAAGCTCCAATGACCTCGAACAGGGGCTCAAACCGCGTCACGTCACCATGCTGTCGATTGCCGGCGTTATTGGTGCCGGTTTGTTTGTTGGCTCCGGCCACGCGATTGCAGCTGCCGGCCCGGCCGTACTGCTGGCCTATGCCGCAGCGGGCACGCTGGTGGTATTGGTGATGCGCATGCTGGCCGAAATGGCCGTGGCGTCGCCGGACACCGGTTCGTTCTCCACTTACGCCGACCGGGCGATTGGCCATTGGGCCGGTTTCACCATCGGCTGGTTGTACTGGTGGTTCTGGGTATTGGTGATTCCATTGGAAGCCAACGCGGCGGCGACCATTCTGCATGCCTGGTTCCCGGACGTGGCCATTTGGGCCTTTACGCTGATCATCACTTTGCTGTTGACCGCGACCAACCTGTTCAGCGTGAAGAACTACGGCGAGTTCGAGTTCTGGTTTGCGTTGATCAAGGTTGTGGCCATCGTCGGCTTCGTGATCCTCGGCCTGGCCGCGATCTTCGGCTTCCTGCCGACCAGCCAGGTCAGCGGCGTTTCGCATCTGTTCGACACCCAAGGCTTCATGCCCAACGGCATGGGCGCCGTGTTGGCGGCAATCCTGACCACCATGTTCTCCTTCATGGGCACCGAGATTGTCACTATCGCGGCAGCTGAGTCGAAGAACCCAGGCCAGCAGATCACCAAGGCCACCAACTCGGTGATCTGGCGCATTGGTTTGTTCTACCTGCTGTCGATCTTCATCGTGGTGTCCCTGGTGCCATGGAACGATCCGACCCTGGCGGCCGTTGGTTCCTACCAGACCGTGCTGGAGCGCATGGGCATTCCGAATGCCAAGCTGATCGTCGATCTGGTGGTACTGGTTGCGGTGACCAGCTGCTTGAACTCGGCGCTGTACACCGCCTCGCGCATGCTGTTCTCCCTGGGTCGTCGCGGTGATGCGCCGGCGGTGGCCAAGCGCACCAACAAGAGTGGCACGCCTTACTGGGCGGTGTTGCTGTCGACTGGCGCGGCGTTCCTGGCGGTATTCGCCAACTACGTGGCCCCTGCGGCAGTGTTCGAGTTCCTGCTGGCCAGCTCCGGCGCCATTGCGTTGCTGGTGTACCTGGTGATCGCGGTGTCGCAACTGCGCATGCGCCAGAAGCGCACGGCGGCGGGCGAGAAGATTGTTTTCAAAATGTGGCTGTTCCCAGGCCTGACCTACGCAGTAATGGTGTTCATCGTGGGCACGCTGACCATCATGCTGTTCCAGGAAGCGCACCGGGTCGAGATCATTGCGACCGGCGTGTTGAGCTTGCTGGTAGTGGCGGCGGGGCTGATTGTGGCGAGCCGTCGCAAGGCGCAGAGAGTGGGTGCTGCGGTGCTGAATTGATCTGTTGAAGAAAACAATAAGGGAGCCATTGGGCTCCCTTATTTATGTGTGCAATCAGTCAGCCGAGCTGGTCAGCGCTTGTGAGGCCGCCACGTAATCCGCCTGGAATTCCGGCGACTCGATCCACGCCAGTGCCGCGGCTTCATCATCGGTATCCGTAACCCACTGGCGATATTCGATCAGCGCCGCGAGGATAAAGTCGGTGGCTTCTTCCTCGCCTTCCTGCTCCAGCACCAGTGCCAGCAACGGGTGGGCCAGGAACACCGCGCACAGGGTCTGCTGGCTGGTTTCGCCAGCGGTGCGCATCTCTACGAATAGTTCGGTCAGATCCACTGACTCAAGGTCAATGCGGCTGTCATCGCCGGCAAACGCATCCGGCTTGGTCGCGACGGCGCGCTGCGTGCGGTTCTGCTTGGCCTTGGCCTTGGCCCGGTGGGCACGTTTTTGCTGCTTGTTTGGCGAGGCCATGGGCTCAGCGTCCTAGGGTTTTGGGTCTGGGTGGGGTATTGAAGCGCAGGTTGGGGGAAATCCCAAGGGTATCTGCAGTCAATTGGCCGTTTTGAAGCCACGCCAGTGCAATCGGCCACAACCGATCCTGATACTCGCTGCGAAAAAATGCGAAATGTCCGACTGTTTTTTCGCCTATATCCTCAGGCGCTATCCGTAAATGAGTGCACTCACTGCCGTCGAAATAACCCAATAACCGTTCGATGGCGGCGACGGTCCCGAACGGATCGTCGGTAATGCTGATTGCCAGTATCTGCGCCTTCACGCGACTGAACGGCAACTCATCCAGGGCTCTTCCGCTGGGGCGTGTTTCATATCTGGGCGTCGGGGTGCTCCAATCCCGCACCACGCCCGCCGGTGTATCTTCCAGCCAGCCCAGGCGCTTACCGGGAAAGTGTCCGCACAGCGCGGTCAGTAGCGGCATCATCACATGCCACTTGGCAAACATCTGCCAGCGCACACTTGCTGCGTAATCGCGCCAGTACGCAAATTGCGCGCCCACGGTCACCATTCGCCGAATGACCGCACCCGACGCCCCGAGCCCTGCCGCGCAGCCACCGAAGCTGTGGCCGACCACATCAATCGGCTGCCCCGGGAACTCCCGTTGCGCACGTTGCAACATGGCCTCGAAATCCAGCACGCCCCAGTCCGACCATGAAGCCTTGAAGCCGCGCAATGAGCCGCTGCGGGATTCGCCGATGCCACGGTAGTCGTAGGTGATGACGTCAAAGCCGTTGGTGAACAGGTAGTCGGCGAAGCGGGCGTAGTGGCGGCAGCGCACGGAGGTGGCAGCGTTGATGATGACCACGGGGCGTGTGGGATCGGTTCTGATGTGGCGCCAGGTGAAGCCGCCTAGCAGGTGGCCGTCGGCGGCGGGCTCCTTGAAAGGTTCGCCGTGGTCGCGCGCCGGTGAGGCCGAGGGCAATCGCAAAGAGGCGTCGTTCAAATTCATTGGGTTTTCGGCCTTTATAGGTTTCTTATTTTTTTAGTAACAGTTCACCAGTTTGCCAGTAGTTGCACCGCGTCTGGCAGGGTCATTAACCTTCGATACCCGCTGATAAAGCCATACATCCGAGAGGAACGACAGCAAACCATGGACCGATTAGACTGGCAGGCATCCATTAAGGAGGTCTCTATGAGCATCCCACTTTCTCCCATCGTTTCTGAGTTTGAAACTGAAGAGCAGGCTGCCAGCTATGACCGTTGGTTCCGTGCCAAGGTGCAGGCTTCGATTGATGATCCTCGACCTAGTATTCCGCATGATGAGGCTCTGGCTGAGGTTGAGAGGATGTTAGAAGAGAGGCGCAAGGCTCGCCGTGCTGCTCGTTAAGTGGCGACCCGAGGCTATTGTGGCCTTGACTGAAATTATTGATTTCATTGAGCAGTACAACCCCGTTGCAGCGGCTTCGCTGCACCGTATCATTGTTGCTGCTACTGAACATTTGTCTTCAATGCCGTATGGATTCAAGCAAGGCCGCTTGTCAGGCACTCGGGAAATGGTCGTTCATCCAAACTATTTAGTTGTGTATCGAGTGATGGAGCAGGTTGAAATTCTGACCGTACTGCACACACGTCAAGAATACCCCTCGGATGCAATCGTTCCGCTCCACTCGACCTTGCGCCAATAGATGCATAGGCTTACACCTTTGCGATCTACCAAGGCGTTTTCATGACCCGCGATACCCTCGAACGCAACCAGATGCCTTTGTACTTCGTAGTCGTGCTGCTGGCTGCCGGTTTCGGCCTGCTCGCCCCCTCATTCGCCCACCACCTCAGCGCACTGATCACACCCACCATCGCGGTGCTGATGTACGCAATGTTCCTGCAAATCCCCTTTCTGGACGTGCGCCAAAGCCTTAGCAACAAACGCTTCCTGTCGGCATTGCTGCTCGCCAACTTCATCCTCATTCCGTCACTGGTATGGGCATTGACCCAAGGCCTGGCAGGACGCCCGGCACTGCTGGTAGGGGCGTTGCTGGTATTGCTGACCCCGTGCATCGACTACGTGGTGGTGTTTACCCATATCGGCAAGGGCGATTCGCGGCTGATGCTGGCGGCGACGCCGGTGTTGTTGTTGCTGCAGTTGGCGTTGTTGCCGATCTATCTGAGCGTAATGCTCGGTACGCAATCTGAGGTGGTGGTGGAGGTGGGGCCGTTTATCGAGGCGTTCTTCCTGCTGATCGTGGTGCCGATGGTTCTGGCGGTGCTCACCACTTCCCTGGCACGGCGATCATCGCTCGTCAGTGCCTGGAACGACGCCTGGGCCTGGATGCCGGTGCCAGCGATGGCGCTGGTGCTGTTTGTGGTGATCGGCTCGCAAATCACCTCGGTGGTGCGGGATATCAACCTGTTGCTGCCGGTGATCCCGGTGTACATCGCTTTCCTGTTGCTGGCGCCGTTGATGGGCGCGCTGGCATCGCGGCTGTTTGCGCTGCCTGCGGTGACGGCCAGGGCGGTGACGTTCAGCGCATCGACGCGCAATTCACTGGTGGTGTTGCCCTTGGCGCTGGCGCTGCCGGAGGATGTGCGCGGGTTGGCGGCGACAGCGGTGATCCTGCAAACCCTGGTCGAACTGCTGGGTGAGTTGATTTACGTTCGATTGATCCCGAAATGGGTGTGGCCCGTGGGTCGGTAAACACCGGAATATTCAGGTCTGTTCAGGCGCTATTCAGCAGGGCAGTCGGCACCATAAGTCGGCGCCCCTTACTTGACAGGTCAACCGATGGATCACCGCAACCGTTTTCGCCTGGAGTCCCTGGGCATTTTCCTGTTCGCCCTGCTGTTGTTCACCCTGGGTATCTGGGATCAGCAGCCCCAAGGGTTTGACGGACGCTGGGCGCTGTTCCTGCAAGAAATGTTTCGCCATGGCGCGAGTCTTTTCCCGACCACCTATGGTCAGCCCTACGCGGATTACCCCGGCACCGCGACGTTCTTCAGCTATGTGTTTGCCCGACTGTTGGGCGCCCCTAACCATTTGGCGAATGTACTGCCCACCGCCCTGGCTTCTGCGGGCGTGGTGGCCGTGGTCTATCGCCTGCTGGTCCCGGCGAATCGCCAGTGGGCGCTGCTCACTGTGTTGTTGACCTTGCTCACGACCCAATTGCTCGAAAAATCCCGCTCAGTCTGCCTGGATCAGATGGTGGCATTGTTGTGTGTGGGAAGTTTCTACCTGCTGCACAGTGGCGGGCGCTGGAGGCGGCTTGCGGTGTTTCCGTTGTTCGTCCTGGGCTTTGCGATACGCGGGCCGCTGGGATTGATCGAAGTCTGTGGCGTGGTGTGCGTGTACTGGGCGTTGGGCAAGCCTGGGGAGCGGGTGAAACAGGTGCTGGTTCACGGCGCTGTTGGCCTGGTGTTGCTGGCAGCCTGTTGGTGGTTGCTGGTGAAGTTGGCGCGCATCAGCGGGGGTGACGCCTTTGCCGACGAGGTGTTCAAGATGCAGGTGGGCGGCCGCCTCGATGAAACCGGCGAGCCGTTCTATTTCTACTTCCAACTGAGCCTGTACCGCTACTTCCCGGTGGTGCCGTTGGTGCTGGCCACCATGATTGCGCTGCGTCATCGCTGGTCCGAGCGGCTCGAAGGCGATATGCAACTGGTGGTGCGACTCGGCGCCTGCGGCTTGATGATCTTGCTCGGGCTGTCGGTGCCGCACTTCAAGCGTGCCTATTACATCCTGCCCATGGTGCCGATGTTTGCGGCTGTCGCGGCCTATGGGCTGCTCCAGGCGCCGAGTTGGCTCTCGGGCGTGCGCCGATGCTACGAAGGGCTGGTCGTGGCGCTACCGGCGTTGTGCGTGGTTGTAGTCTTTGTCTGTCGGCATGGGTGGCAAAAGCATGGTTACTGGCCCGACGTTTCGCTGCCGCTGTTGATGGGTGTGCTGGTGGTGCTGCAAGTGGCAGCGCTGATGGCCTGGCGGCGAGCGGGGCGGTTGGTGTGGCTCAGCCTGATCGCATTGCTGGCGCAATGGTTGTTATTGGTGGCGGTGGTGGAGCCGTCCAAGGATATGCAGTTCGATACCCGCAAGTTTGTCGGTCAGGTAGAAGCGTTGCGTGTCGAGACGCCTGGGCCGCTGGTGTTTATCAATTTGGGGCGAGACACCTGGGCGGTGCGCTACATGATGAACCTGGATCATGATGAGCAACCGCTGTTTATCGGCGGTCAACAGCTTGAGGGCTTGGAGGGCTTGCCTCGACCTGCCTGGGTAATCGTGTCGCGCAAGGAGACCGCACTGCTGCAGGGAACGCCGCTTGAGCGTCAGGCGCCGACCTTTGAGGGGCGGTTGAACGACAATCCGCTGATGGTGTTTTTGCTGAAATGAATCAGCAAGTTGCTGTATGTTCGCTGGCTGAGTGACCGATCGGTCACTCAGTCGAACTTTTTTTTGGAATTGCCGTACTGGAAGCATCATGGACATGACGAAAAAGGACTTTAAGCGGCCTGACTGTGGCCACGTGATCGGCCGTTCGCGAATTGGCTGGTTGAGCATCTGCTTCGACGGCGGCTGCAGCTACCCGGCGATGATCAATGTGCTGAGGGCGGTCTTCAAGCGCTATGGGCGCCTGGTGCGTTTTGGCGAGAAGCTGTCGGCCCAGGGGTGGATTGATCGGGTCGAGGAGCGGGGCTTTCAGTTCTCCGATCAGGAGCGTGTGGCGGTGTTTACGTTGATGTGGGATGGCAAGTGAAAGATCTTCTGGGGCGATGCTGAATCGCCTCAGGCTAGATCGATAAATCCGAGGCAACAAAAAACCCGCACTAGGCGGGTTTTTTGTGTGTTTCAGATGACGTTTGCACCACCTGAAACTGAATAGTGGTGCCCAGAGACGGAATCGAACCGCCGACACGGGGATTTTCAATCCCCTGCTCTACCGACTGAGCTATCTGGGCAACGGGGCGCATTAAACGGGTTTTTCAGGGGGTCGTCAAGCAAGTTTTCAAAAAATATTTAATTATTACCGTCGCTTACGTGCAGACCCCGGTTTTTGATCAATTATTGAGCAGGCGGCACGTAGCCGTCGGCCTTGGCGTAATCTTCGCCGGAAAAGAACTTGTCCATTTCGCCCGCCAGGTATTTACGGTCTTCGGCGTTCATCATGTTCAGGCGTTTTTCGTTGATCAGCAGGGTCTGGTGTTTCAGCCAGTCGCCCCAGGCTTTGGCGGAGACGTGCTCGAAAATGTCCTGGCCCTTGGCGCCTGGGTACGGAGGGCGTTCGAGGCCTGGCAATTCTTCTTTGTACTTGCGGCACATGATGGTGCGGGTCATGACGGAACTCCTGCATTCAATACATCGGCCGCGCGCTTCAGCAGTTTTTTTACCGGGGCAGCAAGGCCCAGGCGCGGCGGGGTGGCGAGGTTATACCAGAGCCAGTCGGCCTCGGCCACGTGATGGGCGGTTTCCTCGACCTGGACCAGCCAGGGTTCGATGGCGAGTTGGAAGTGGCTGAAGGTGTGGATCAGCCCCGGCAGTGCCTGTTGCGTGCCCAGCTCCAGCGCGTGCTGGTTGGCCAAGTGTTCCAGGTCTTGCAGGTCATCCAGCTCCGGCAAACTCCACAGGCCGCCCCACAGGCCGGTCGAAGGGCGGCGGTAAAGCAGGATCGCGCCCTCGGCATTGGCCAGCAACGGCATCAGCGTGCGCTTCTGCGGGATGGTCTTGCGTGGCTTGGGGATCGGGTAGCGCGTTTCCAGGCCAAGCATGTGGGCTTCGCAGCCTTTTTCCAGCGGGCACAATAGGCAGCTGGGTTTGCTGCGGGTACAGAGCGTGGCGCCCATGTCCATCATCGCCTGGGTGTAGGCGTTGACGCGATCATGGGGCGTGAAGCGTTCTGCGGTGGCCCACAGTTGCTTGGCCACCTTGGGCTCGCCTGGGTAGCCCTCTTGCGCGGTAAAGCGCGCCAGTACACGTTTGACGTTGCCGTCGAGGATCGGCGCACGCAGGCCCATACTCAGGCTGGCGATTGCGCCGGCGGTGGACAAGCCGATGCCAGGCAGCTCGGTGAGCTTCTCGACATCCCTGGGAAACTCGCCGCCGTACTCGGCCACGACAATCTTCGCGGTTTTTTGCAGGTTGCGCGCCCGGGTGTAGTAACCCAGGCCGGTCCACAGGTGCAGCACTTCATCTTCCGGCGCGGCGGCCAGAGCCTCGACCGTCGGCAGCGAGGCCATGAAGCGGTCGAAGTAATTGAGCACGGTGCTCACCTGGGTCTGTTGCAACATGATCTCCGAGACCCACACCCGGTAAGGCGTGATGCCCTGTTGCCAGGGCAGGTCGTGGCGACCGTGGCGGTCGTACCAGTCCAGCACCGCCGTTGAAAACTGCTCGTTTCTCATCGTTTGAACAGGCCTTTCAAAGCATCTTTGAGCTGTGGGTTCACCTTGTCGAGCTTCTCTTCCAGCTTTTCGTTCAGGCGGTTGCCGGCGGCCTTGATGGCGACCTGGCCGAGGCCGTCCTTGTCCAGGCGGCAGGCCTTGGCGCCCAGTTCCAGCGGGCCACGGCAGCGCAGCGGCACTTCGATGCCCTGGAAGTTCGAGCCCACCTGGCAGGCTGGGTCCGGGGTTTCGCGCTGGTCGCCTTCGACGATGATGCCGACGCGGTAGTCCATGCCCAGCACGCGCAGGTCGACGTCGCCGTTGCCGTTGACGGTCAGGCCTGGGATGCGCACTTTCAGGTCAGGGTTGCTGGCCACGCCGTTACGGAAGGTCAGGTTGCCCTTCAACTCCTGGAACGGTGTGTCCTTGCCTTGCGGCGTGCTGCTCAAGGTCTTGCGGTTGAGCAGGGCAATGCCGGTGCACAGTTGCTGTTCGAGGTTGGCGTTGAGCAACACACCGTTGTTGATCACAAAGCTGGCGGTGCCGTTGAGGCTGTCGATCAGGGCTTTCTGGCTATTGCCGCGACCCGTGAGATTGCTGTCGAGGGTGATCTGGCCCTTCACCGGCGGGTTTTGCCCTTGGGCTTGCAGGATGCGTTCGACCGGCACTTGCTTGATATGGCTTTGCAGCGCCAGCACCGGAATATCCTGGCGCACGTCAAGCGTACCGTTGGCCTGGAAAGTGCCGTTGTAGAGGCCGCCGCTCAAGGTGTCGAGCTTGAGCTGGCCATCGATGCCGGACGCTTTGAGCGCCGCATTCTGGATCGGCAGCTTGCTCAGGGTCAGTTGACCGAAGGCCAGGTCGGCATTCACATCCAGCGTGCGCAGTCGCGCCAGCGGCAGCAGTTTGTCGGTGCTCCAGGCGCCTTTGGTCGGCGCGTCAGGCAGCGGCGTGGTGCCGCCGGCGGCCATGGCACCGGCTTCGCTGTTCTGTACTTCGGCCTGGCGGGCTGCGGCTGCGCCCTTGGCGGATTCAGACTTGGCCGGCAGATAGTTGTCGGCGTTGAACGTATCGCCCTTGAGCTGGACGCGCAGGGATTGCTTGGCAAAGTCTTCCACGGCCAGACGACCGGTGAAGGTGCTGCCGTCGAGTTTCAGGTTCAGGTCTTCCAGGGCCAGGCTGGTCGGCGTGCCTTTGAGGCGGCTGACCAGTTCGACCTTGCTCAGGCTGCCCTCGGCCATCGGCGGCAACGGGTGGCCGATGCCATCGAGGAACTTGGCCAGGTCAAACTGGGCGATGGACAGCGCGCCGCTGAGTTGCGGGGTCTTGTCCAGGTCGTTGACCTTCAGCTCGCCCAAGGCGCGCAGTTGATTGGCCGACAACTTCATGTTGGTCCATTCGGCGATATTGGCCGCCTGGTCCACCAGCAATTGGCCCTGGGTGGAGAACGTCACGGTCTTGCCTTGCAGCGGCTCGCCCGTGGCTTCGCCGGTGATCTTCATGTCTTCAAGCTGATAGCGCTTGAGCGCACGCTGGATACGCAGGTTGCCGTTGAGCTCGGTCTTGACGCGCATTACCGGTTGGTTGCTGCCGAAGAAGGCGGTGAGCTTCACCGGAATGCTGGCACCTTCGTGCACGGCGCCGGCGCTCAGTTGGATGCTTTCGGCGCTGAACTGCTTGCCGGTCTGCTCGTCGTTGTATTCAACGCGGGCGTTGTTGACCGTCAGGCTGTCGATGTCCAGGCGGATGGGCTTCGAGGGTTTTTCCGGTTCGGTCTCGGCAGGTTGCTCGGTCGAGCCAGGGCTGCCGACGGTCGCCTCGCTGACGTTCTTGCCGATGTCTTCCCAGTTGCCGTGGCCTTGCTTGTCACGGTTGAGGCGCAGGTTCAGGCCTTCGACGCGTACATCGCTCATCTGCACTTCTCGGCGCAACAGCGGCAACACGCGTACAGAGAGGCCGAGCATCTGCAGGTCGGCGAACGGTTGGGTCGGCGCGGTCAGGGTCGCCACGCTGGCTTCGTGCAGTTCCAGGCCAAGCCAGGGGAACAGGCTCCAGCCGATATCGCCATTGAGCGTCAGCTCGATGTGGGCCTTGTCGCGGGCAATCTGGCGAATCTCGTCTTTATAGTCGTTGGGATCGAAGAGATGGGTCAGGGCAAAGCCTAGAGCCACAATGATCAGCAACAGCCCGAGAAGTACCAGACCCAGGATTTTGCCGAACGCTTTCATGGGCGAGTCCTTGTATGTCGATTTCAAAATTTAGCCGCAGAGTATAACGCCCGACGGCCTGCGTCAGTGCCCCGATCGTTACATTGTATCCAGGGACGGGGAAACGGGTTTCTGGCGTCAAACAAAACAGATTTCCCGAAAAAGGTGATATCAGTTTGGTTTTTCTGTCATCCACAGGTGCTAATCTGCGCAGGTTCGTCTGCCTTCTGCGACATAGCGTCGCGCTTAAATGGAGCTTTACTCAACAACAACGGCCAACGCTTTGCGTGCAAGGCCGAGGGAGAGAGCGCCTGACGGACACATACTAACAACTGGGGGAAACACCAATGAGCACTAGCACTGCGGCGGGTTCAACTGCCGCACAGCCTGCGTTCCTGTCCAAGGAACGCATTATCGCCAAGCCCGGCTTCAACCGCTGGCTGGTTCCACCGGCCGCCTTGGCCATCCACCTGTGCATCGGCATGGCCTACGGGTTCTCGGTGTTCTGGCTGCCACTGTCCAAGGCGCTGGGTATCACCAAACCGGTCGCCTGCGCGCCGGACATGAGCTTCATCAGCCAAGTCTTCTCGTCCCAATGCGACTGGCCCATCTCCATGCTGGGCTGGATCTACACCCTGTTCTTCATCTTCCTGGGCTGCTCGGCAGCGATCTGGGGCGGCTGGCTGGAACACGCCGGACCACGTAAAGCCGGTGTGGTATCGGCATTGTGCTGGTGCGGTGGCCTGTTGATCTCGGCGTTGGGTATCTATACCCACCAGATCTGGCTGATGTGGATCGGCTCCGGGGTCATCGGTGGTATCGGCCTGGGCCTGGGCTATATCTCGCCTGTGTCGACCCTGATCAAGTGGTTCCCGGACAAGCGTGGCATGGCCACCGGCATGGCGATCATGGGCTTCGGCGGTGGCGCGATGGTCGGTGCCCCGTTGGCAGCGGCACTGATGGGCCATTTCGCCACCCCAGACAGCGTGGGCGTATGGCAGAGCTTCCTGGTGATGGCTGCGATCTACTTCGTGTTCATGATCGGCGGCGCCTTGTCCTACCGCGTTCCGCCGACCGGCTGGAAGCCTGAGGGCTGGACCGCGCCGGCGAAAAAAGCCAGCAACGCGATGATCACTCACCGTCACGTACACGTGAACGTAGCGTGGAAAACCCCGCAATTCCGCCTGGTCTGGTTGGTGCTGTGCCTGAACGTCTCCGCCGGTATCGGCATCCTCGGCATGGCTTCGCCACTGCTGCAGGAAGTGTTCGGCGGCAAGCTGCTGGGTGTGGATGTGCCGTTTGGCCAACTGGATGCGGGCCAATTGGCTTCCATCGCTGCCATCGCCGCAGGTTTCACCGGTCTGTTGAGCCTGTTCAACATCGGTGGCCGGTTCTTCTGGGCGTCGTTCTCCGACTACCTGGGCCGTAAAAACACCTACTTCGTGTTCTTCGCTCTGGGCTTTGCCCTGTACGCGCTGATCCCGAACCTGGGTCATCTGGGCAACGTGGCGCTGTTCGTGGCCGCGTTCTGCATCATCCTGTCGATGTACGGCGGTGGTTTTGCGACCGTTCCGGCCTACCTGGCTGACCTGTTCGGTACACAGATGGTCGGTGCGATCCACGGTCGTCTGCTGACAGCCTGGGCTGCGGCGGGTGTGCTGGGCCCGGTACTGGTGAACTACCTGCGTGAGTATCAACTGAGCATCGGCGTAGAGCGCGCCGCTGCCTATGACATCACCTTGTACATCCTCGCCGGCCTGCTGGTGCTGGGTTTCATCTGCAACCTGCTGGTTCGTCCAGTGGCCGACAAGTACTTCATGACCGACGCCGAACTGGCCGCCGAACAGGCGCTGGGCCACGACAAAGGCGCGGACGCGACCACTTCCCTGGAGTGGAAAGCCGCCCCTGGCACCGTGCCGTTGGCAATCGCTGCGTGGCTGGTGGTGGGTATTCCGTTGGCGTGGGGTGTGTGGGTGACCCTGCAGAAGACGGCGGTACTGTTCCACTAAGTTGCAGTAATCAGATAGGCCTGGCTCCTGTGGGAGCCGGGCTTGTTGTGGCAAGCCCGCTCGCCACATAAGCGGGTACCCACATGTATGCACATGTCTATCCCCGACATTCCTCGCTTCAACTCGTCAGTCTTATCCCCTCCGATGTTTCTGTTTAGCGCCCGCGCCCCTATAATGGCTGCCTTTTTCGCCCAATGATTTTGCGGAGCTGGTGATGGCCGAACGTAAGGCGTCCGTCGAGCGCGACACTCTGGAAACCCAGATCAAAGCCTCGATCAACCTGGATGGCACCGGAAAGGCCCGATTTGATATCGGTGTACCTTTTCTTGAGCACATGCTGGACCAGATCGCCCGTCACGGGCTGATCGACCTGGATATCGTCAGCAAAGGCGACCTGCACATCGACGACCACCACACGGTGGAAGACGTGGGCATCACCCTCGGCCAGGCGTTTGCCAAGGCCATCGGCGACAAAAAAGGCATCCGTCGCTACGGCCACGCCTATGTCCCGCTGGACGAAGCGCTGTCGCGCGTAGTCATCGACTTCTCCGGCCGCCCAGGCCTGCAGATGCACGTGCCCTACACCCGCGCCACCGTGGGCGGCTTTGACGTCGACCTGTTCCAGGAATTCTTCCAGGGTTTCGTCAACCACGCACTCGTCAGCCTGCACATCGACAACCTGCGCGGCACCAACACCCACCACCAGATCGAAACCGTGTTCAAGGCTTTCGGCCGCGCGCTGCGCATGGCTGTCGAGCTGGATGACCGCATGGCCGGGCAAATGCCCTCGACCAAGGGCGTCCTGTAATGCAGACGGTCGCGGTTATCGATTACGGCATGGGTAACCTGCACTCGGTGGCCAAGGCCCTCGAACACGTAGGGGCCGGCAAGGTGCTGATCACCAGCGATGCCAGCGTGATTCGCGAAGCCGACCGGGTGGTGTTTCCCGGCGTCGGCGCGATTCGTGATTGCATGGCCGAGATCCGCCGCCTGGGCTTTGACAGCCTGGTGCGCGAAGTCAGCCAGGACCGTCCGTTCCTCGGTATCTGCGTGGGCATGCAAGCCTTGCTCGACCGCAGTGAAGAGAACGACGGCGTCGACTGCATCGGCCTGTTCCCAGGCCAGGTGAAGTTCTTCGGCAAGGACCTGCACGAAGACGGCGCTCACTTGAAAGTCCCACACATGGGCTGGAACGAAGTCAGCCAGACCGTCGACCACCCACTGTGGCACGACATTCCGGACCTGGCGCGTTTCTACTTCGTGCACAGCTACTACATTGCCGCCGGTAAACCGGGCCAGGTGGTGGGTGGCGGTCACTACGGCGTCGATTTCGCCGCCGCGTTGGCCGAGGGTTCGCGCTTTGCCGTGCAGTTCCACCCGGAGAAGAGCCATACCCATGGCCTGCAATTGCTGCAGAACTTCGCCACCTGGAACGGGCGCTGGTAAATGACCAGGAAGCCGAAGCAGCCGGTCTTGAGCCTCACACCTGAGCAGGAGAGTGAGGCTACCCTCAAGATCAAGCGCTTCATGGAGGATCGCTTCGAGCTCAAGTTGGGTTCGTTCGAGGTTGCCGAGATTCTTGAGCTGTTCACCACTGAAGTGGCTCCGCATTATTACAACAGGGCGATTTTCGATACGCAGACGCTCCTTAAAGAAAGGTTCGAAAGCATCGAAAGCGACCTGTGGTCGCTTGAGAAACCCTGATTTCCCAAGCATTGCTGAATATCGAATAAGGTTTGCCAGATGCTGATTATCCCCGCTATCGATCTCAAGGACGGCGCTTGCGTCCGTCTGCGCCAAGGCCGCATGGAAGACTCCACCGTGTTCTCAGATGACCCGGTGAGCATGGCTGCCAAATGGGTGGAAGGGGGCTGCCGTCGTCTGCATCTGGTGGACTTGAACGGCGCCTTCGAAGGCCAGCCAGTCAACGGCGAAGTAGTGACCGCGATTGCCAAGCGCTACCCTAACCTGCCGATCCAGATCGGCGGCGGTATCCGCTCCCTGGAAACCATCGAGCACTACGTCAAGGCCGGCGTGAGCTACGTGATCATCGGCACCAAGGCCGTGAAGGATCCTGCGTTCGTTGCCGAAGCTTGCCGCGCGTTCCCAGGCAAAGTGATCGTGGGCCTGGACGCCAAGGATGGCTTCGTCGCCACTGATGGCTGGGCTGAAATCAGCACCGTGCAAGTCATCGACCTGGCCAAGCAGTTCGAAGCCGACGGCGTGTCCGCCATCGTTTATACCGACATCGCCAAAGACGGCATGATGCAGGGCTGCAACGTGCCGTTCACCGCCGCGTTGGCCGCTGCGACCAAGATCCCGGTGATCGCTTCCGGCGGCATCCACAACCTGGGCGACATCAAGTCGCTGCTGGACGCCAAGGCGCCCGGCATCATCGGCGCCATTACCGGTCGCGCGATCTACGAAGGTACTTTGGACGTCGCCGAAGCCCAGGCTTACTGCGACGCCTACAACGGCTGAGGACTGACCATGGCGCTGGCCAAACGCATCATCCCTTGCCTGGACGTCGACAACGGTCGCGTGGTCAAGGGCGTCAAGTTCGAGAACATCCGTGACGCCGGCGACCCGGTGGAAATCGCCCGTCGCTACGATGAGCAAGGTGCCGACGAGATCACCTTTCTCGACATCACCGCCAGCGTCGACGGCCGCGACACTACGTTGCATACCGTGGAGCGCATGGCCAGCCAGGTGTTCATCCCGCTGACCGTGGGCGGCGGCGTGCGCACCGTGCAAGACATCCGCAACCTGCTCAATGCCGGCGCGGACAAGGTCTCGATCAACACCGCCGCGGTGTTCAACCCGGAGTTTGTCGGCGAAGCCGCGCAACACTTCGGTTCGCAATGTATCGTGGTCGCCATCGACGCCAAGAAAGTCTCTGGCCCTGGTGAAACCCCGCGCTGGGAGATCTTCACCCATGGCGGGCGCAAGCCGACCGGCCTGGACGCAGTGGAGTGGGCAATGAAGATGGAAGGCCTGGGCGCGGGTGAAATCCTGCTGACCAGCATGGACCAGGACGGCATGAAAAACGGCTTCGACCTGGGCGTGACGCGTGCCATCAGTGATGCGCTGGGTATTCCGGTGATCGCTTCCGGCGGCGTCGGCAACCTGCAACACTTGGCCGACGGCGTCATCGAAGGCCACGCCAGTGCAGTGCTGGCGGCGAGTATTTTCCACTTTGGCGAATACACCGTTCCCGAGGCTAAAGCCTACATGGCTGCGCGCGGTATCGTCGTTCGCTGAATGCTGCTGGACACCATGGCAAGTGCGCGGCACTCTCTGCGCTTGCCATGGATTCCGGTAGCCCTTCATGTTCAAACATCTTCTGCTTGCCCTCGCCAGTACGTCCATCCTTTTGGCGGGCCCGGCCCACGCCGAGGAGCCGTCTGACACCGCCCTGGTGTTGCTGACGGAAAACTTCCCGCCGTACAACATGGCGAAAAACGGCAAGAACTTCGCCAAGGAAGACAACATCGAAGGCATCGCCGTGGACATCGTGCGCGAAACCTTCAAGCGTGCCGGCATTTCCTACAACCTGACCTTGCGTTTTCCTTGGGAGCGCATCTACAAACTCGCCCTGGAAAAGCCCGGTTACGGCGTGTTCGTGATGGCGCGCCTGCCGGACCGTGAAGCCCTGTTCAAATGGGTCGGCCCCATCGGCCCGGACGACTGGGTGTTGCTGGCCAAGGCTGACAGCAAAATCCAACTGACGGACCTTGAGCACGCACGGCGCTACAAGATTGGCGCGTACAAAGGCGATGCCATCGCCGAGACCCTGGAGAAGCAGGGACTCAATCCGGTCGTTGCGCTGCGTGACCAGGACAACGCGCAAAAGCTGATGGATGGCCAGATCGACCTGTGGGCCACCGGTGATCCGGCGGGCCGTTATCTGGCCCGCCAGGTCGGGGTGACTCAACTCAAAACCGTCTTGCGTTTCAACAGCGCCCAGTTGTATCTGGCGCTGAACAAAGACGTGCCGGATGAGGTGGTTGCCAAGCTTCAGGCGGCACTCGATCAGTTACGGGGTGAGGGTGTCGTCGAACAAATTGTAGCTCGTTACCTCTAGCTCAGGCTGAGCTAACGGCGGGATCGAGGGCGCAAGTGTCTCTTCGGGTTGCGGCTCGGACTCTCGGGATTCGCTCAGGTAAACGTGATCGCCATTGGTATAGCTGACCGTGCCTGACACTTGGCTGCCGTCCTGGCGTAACAGCCGGTATTCACTGTGCAGAAGGTAGGCCGCAACGGCTTTGTTCGGCGCAATGTAGGTGACGATTTCCAGTGGCGACGGTTGGCTCCAGCCTTTCGCCGAGCGTTGCATATGGGTGAACTCGCGCTGCAGATGCGCTGAGAAGGCCGGATCAAAGGCGGGTGCGTACACGGGCCACTCTTGGCTCAGGTCGACATTTGTATTGAAGGCCAAGGCTTTGGCATTGCCTCCTTGCTCGCCTTTGGTGGCGGTCCACATGAATGGCTGGCTGGTTGCCTCAGTGTTGTGCCCGAAGCCTGCGAGCATGTGGCGATCGGTGCGCTCCAGCCGGTAAACCGGTGACGACTGAAACTGTTCGACTGCTGTCAATTCCGGGTCTTTTACACAGAACCATGGAATCTCGCATACCTGGAGAGTCGGCGTGGTTTCTTCAAGGGTAGGGCTTTCAGTGCCGACGAGAACGGGTGTTGGCGGCAGGTCGTTGAGCGGCGCGGTCAGTGCCAGGCGTAGCGAATAGGTTGCAAGGCCTGGCCTGGCATAGCTGTTATTGGCGACGAACGTGCCGGGAGCCAAGTAGATTTCTCCCGCTGATGCATCGGGAGGCATGATCGACCATGTGCTCAAATCGCTGGCGGAACCGCTGCCTTTGTCATTCCAGATCAGCTCGCCCACGTTGGACGCCACCACCAGATCTTCGCGTACACAGCGCACGGCATGGCGCGAGGGTTTGTCGTAGTTCACGCCGTACACCAGTCCCATCGCCACATAGCCCTGTGGTGGTATGGGGCGCCAGATAGATGCGTTGCTGAGTGCACCGGTGCCTTCGTCGTGCCACACCAATTGGTAATCCACTGGCGGGCGCAGCGCTGTGCCATCGACTTTGTTGGCGTCGCTGACCACGGCGACGACGTTGCTTTGATTGATGTTGCGATAGTGATTGACCGCAATGTCGCCCAAGGAAAAAAACGGGTTCAGTGCGTCGGACGCTGTGCTGGGGCGCCACAAGCCGATGGCGCTGTGCGCGCCCGATCCCTTGTCGTTCCACAGGGGCAGGAATTCGTTGGTGAAGCTGATGAGCAGATCGTTGAATTGCAGAGGGTTCATGGGTGAATTCTCCAGTTGATGGACGCCTCAACTATCGGAGAATGAACGCGGTGCCGAGCGGTATCTATCTACGGGCTGGAAGGTAGATGCCGTTTTTTCCATGGCCTGCCATCGCCTGGTTGCTGCGCACGCTGATCATCAACTTGATATCGATCCAGTCGACGCCCCGGGCCTTGAGCTTGGGCAGTTCGCGCTCAAGCACCGCGAGGGTCTGTGGGTAGGGGTGACCGATCATTACCGCCGAGCCCTGCTTATGGGCCAGTTTGATCGCCGTTTGCAGTTGCGTGGTGATCGCCGCTTCGGTGCGCTCGTCATCGAGGAATACATCCCGTGAAACATGGGCCAGGCCAATCTTCTGGGCCTCGGCCGCCGCCACGGTTTGCGCGCTGGTGCGGCTGTCGACAAAGAACTTGTTGCGCCGTTGCAGTTCAGCCATCAACCAGGCCATGGCGGCGGGTTGCGCAGTCATGCGGCTGCCCATGTGGTTGTTGATCCCGGCGGTGTAGGGCACGGCCTTGAAGGCAGCGTCCAAGCGCTTGCCGAGTTCTTCGATGGGCAGCTCGGGGTGCCAGGCAAACGGACCGGTGGCCGGATCCATGGGCATATGCAGGATCACGATCTTGCCGGCCCTGTGCGCTTCGCGGGCGAATTCGGCTGCGTGGGGCGTGTCGGGCATGATTGCCGTGGTCACCGGCCCAGGCAAGGCCAGCACACGCCGATCCCTGGGCAGGTTTTGCCCAAGGTCGTCGATGATGAGGGTCAGGTAGGCTTTGGGCGGCTCGTTGGCCGGGGTCGCGTGGGCGAATCCAGCCAGGCTGCACAGCACAGCGATGATCAGGGCAAAACGCATATCAACGGCTGCGCGTGATGCTCAGGCCCTTGAGCAGGCTCAGCGCCTGGGCCAACTGGTAATCGTCGTCCTGCGGCATCGGCTTGGCTTTCTTGCTGCTGCCGGTTGGCTGGTCGGCACCGCCGTTGCCATTGCCCAGGTGACCTTGCAGATCGGCCTCTTTGTAGTACTCGCTGTCGATCTCGTTGGTGATCTTGGCCTTGCGCACCTCGATGTCCGGCACGATACCTTGGGCCTGGATCGAACGGCCATTCGGCGTGTAGTACAACGCGGTGGTGATCTTCAGCGCACGGTCGTTGTTCAGCGGCAGCACGGTTTGCACCGAGCCTTTGCCAAAGCTGGTGGTGCCCATCAATACACCGCGTTTCTGGTCTTGCAGGGCGCCGGCGACGATCTCCGAGGCCGAGGCGCTGCCGCCGTTGATCAGCACGGCCAGGGGCACGTTTTCGCTGAGGTCGTTGCCGGTGGCCGAGAAGCGCAGCTCGGAGTTGGCGATACGGCCCTTGGTGTAGACGATCAGGCCCTTGGTGATGAAGTGGTCGACCACTTCCACCGCCGACTGCAGCACGCCACCTGGGTTGTTGCGCAGGTCGAGCACGATGCCGTTGAGCTTCTTGCCATTGTCCTTGCGCAGCTTGGCCAGGGCCTTGGCCACTTCGTCACCGGTCTTGACCTGGAACTGGGTGATGCGGATGTAGCCGTAGCCCGACTCCAACAGCTGGCTCTTCACGCTCTTGACCACAATGGTCGCGCGGGTCAGCGTCACGTCGAACGGGTTGCCGCCGTCGCGCACCAGGGTCAGGGTGATTTTCTGGCCGATCTTGCCGCGCATCTTGTCGACGGCTTCGGTCATGGTCTGGCCACGGGTCGGCTGGCCGTTGATCTTCACGATGAAGTCGCCGGCCTGGATGCCGGCCTTGGACGCCGGAGTGTCATCGATCGGCGAGACCACCTTGACGTTGCCGTCTTCGGAGCCGACTTCAATGCCCAGCCCGCCGAACTCACCGCTGGTGCTTTCCTGCAGCTCGGCGAAGTCTTCCGGGCCCAGGTAGGCGGAGTGCGGGTCGAGGTTGCTGAGCATGCCCTTGATGGCATTTTCCAGCAGGGTCTTGTCATCTACGGGTTCGACATACGCGGCTTTGATCCGGTCCATGACCTCGGCAAAGGTGCGCAACTCGTCCAGCGGCAACGGCGCCTTGGTGGTCGCGGCCGAGGCAGCAGGTGCCGCCGGAGCGGCCTGGTCGGCAAATGCCAGAGGCGCGCCGATCACCAGGGCGATCGTCAGGGCCAGCGAAGTGAGGCGGGACAAATGCAGCATGTCGAACGAACTCCTAATGTAGATGCAGCCCTATCCTTGGGAACGGCACCATTGTGCAGGATCGCTCGGGCGACCCTGCTGACGAATAGCGAAGTACAGCGCCGGGGTGTCCTGGCCACCACTGTTACCGACAGTGGAGATGGATTCACCGGCTTTTACAACATCACCTGCCGACTTGAGTAAAGTCTGATTGTGGCCGTAAAGGCTCAAATAGCCATTACCGTGGTCAAGAATCACCAACAAACCGGCGCCGCGCAGCCAATCGGCAAACACCACGCGCCCACCGTGGACGGCGTGCACCTGGCTGCCGGCGGAGGCGCTGATCATCACGCCATCCCACTTCGCGCGGGTGTCATCGCCACGGGTTTCCCCAAAGCGTGCCAGTAATCGACCATCAACGGGCCATGGAAGTTTGCCGCGGGCTGAAGCAAAAGGGCCGCCGAAGTTTTCACCGGCGCTGGAAACCAGCGGGCCAGGCGCTGCACGCGCCGGTTTACGCGGTGCTGGCGCGTCCGAGGTGGCAGCCAGCTCGGCCTCACGCTGGCGCTTTTTTTCGGCTTCCTGCTGGGCGATCAGCGCTTTCTGCCGCGCTTCTTCGGCCTCACGTGCCTGGCGGGCCAGGGTTTCTTCGATGGTCTTGAGCACTTTGGCCAGGTCAGCCTGGTCCTGCTCGCGGGCCTGCAGCTTGGCGTCACGGGCCTTTACGTCATCATTGAGTTTGGCCAAGGCCAGTTGGCGTTCCTTGCGGACCTTGTCCAATTCGTTGCGCTGAGTGTCGAGGGCGACTTTCTGGTCTTGCAGCTGCGATTGCTGGTTGCCGATTTCCTGCTCGACGTTGACCAACTGGCGCAGGGTCTCATTGAAGCTTTTGAGTTGCTCCAGGCGGGCCTTGCTCAGGTAGTCGTAGTAGGTCAGGGTGCGCGCGAATTTCTCGGGGTTCTGCTGGTTGAGCAGCAACTTTAGGTATTCCTGGCGGCCGTTCTGGTAGGCGGCACGGGCCTGGATCGCGATCAGGCGTTGCTGTTCAACGCGTGCGCTCTGGAGTTTTTTTTTCTCAGCGTCGAGTCGCTCCAGTTCCGACTCGCTCTTCTTTAATTCTTTCTGCAGCTCCTGGACCTGCTTCTCCAGCTTGCCCATCTCGGTTTCCGTGCCGCGCAGGTCTTTCTGCACCCCGGATTTCTCTTCCTGGAGCTTGCCGAGCAGTTTTTTCAGCTCGGTAATATCCTGACGCGTAGCGTCCAACTGTTGTTGGGTTTGTGCGCGCTCATCGGCAAACGCCGGTTGGAGCAGGCAGACAAGAGCAAGGGTAATCAAGGCGCGAAGCATAGAGGCGGGCGACACCAGGGAAATGGACGGCCTAGTATGCCCGCCAAGCGCAGCAAAAAAAACGCCTCAAAGCCAACTGCTTTGAGGCGTTCGTCATAAAAAGCCGTTTAGGGCGATTTAATCGGTTGGTTTAAGGGGTTAAACCAATATCGAAGTACCGGTCATCTCCACCGGCTTCTCCAACCCCATCAGCATCAGCATAGTCGGCGCCACATCCGCTAGCACGCCGCCATCACGCACCTTGAAATCACGCTTGCCGACATAGATGAACGGCACTGGCTCGGTGGTGTGGGCGGTGTGGGCCTGGCCGGTGGATTCGTCGGACATCTGTTCGCAGTTGCCGTGGTCGGCGGTGATCAGTGCTTCGCCGCCGACCTTTTCCAGGGCATCGACAATGCGGCCGACGCACAGGTCCAGGCATTCCACGGCCTTGGTCGCGGCTTCCAGGTTGCCGCTGTGGCCGACCATGTCGCCGTTGGCGTAGTTGACCACGATCACGTCGTAACGCTGGTGTTCGATGGCGTCGACGATCTTGTCGGTGACTTCCGGTGCGCTCATTTCCGGCTGCAGGTCGTAGGTGGCGACCTTTGGCGATGGGATCAGGATGCGTTCTTCGCCTGGGAACGGCTCTTCGCGGCCACCGGAGAAGAAGAAGGTCACGTGGGCGTATTTTTCGGTTTCGGCAATGCGCAACTGGGTCTTGCCGTTTTTCGCCAGGTAATCGCCCAGCACGTTGTCCAGGCTGCCCGGTGCAAAGGCGGCGGGAGCCGGGATGCTGGCGGCGTACTGGGTCAGGCCCACGTACTGCACTTTCGGCTGGCGGGCGCGTTCGAATTCCTTGAAACCGTCTTCGACAAACACACGGCTCAGTTCGCGGGCGCGGTCGGCGCGGAAGTTCATGAACACCACGGCGTCGCCGTCTTCTACCTTCACCGGCTCACCAATAGTGGTGGCCTTGACGAATTCATCGCTCTCGCCACGGGCGTAGGCGGCTTCCAGGCCTTCCTGGGCGGTGGCGGCGTGGAATTCGGCCTGGCCGTCGACGATCAGGTTGTAGGCCTGGGAGACGCGGTCCCAGCGGTTGTCACGGTCCATGGCGAAGTAACGGCCCACCAGGCTGGCGATGCGGCCTTTGCCCAGCGCTGCGAAGGTGGCGTCGAGCAGTTCGATGGACGATTGCGCGCTTTTCGGTGGGGTGTCGCGGCCGTCGAGGAAGGCGTGCAGGTAGATTTTGTCGGCGCCGCGCTTGAAGGCCAGTTCGGCCATGGCCACCAGATGGTCCTGGTGGCTGTGGACGCCGCCATCGGACAGCAGGCCCATGAAGTGCACGGCCTTGCCAGCGGCCACTGCTTTATCTACCGCGGCGCAGATGGTCGGGTTCTCGAAGAACTCGCCATCGCGGATCGCTTTGGTCACGCGTGTGAAGTCTTGGTATACCACTCGTCCGGCGCCGAGGTTCATGTGGCCGACTTCCGAGTTGCCCATCTGGCCGTCCGGCAGGCCTACGTCCATGCCGGAACCCGAGATGAGTCCGTTGGGCACGGTGGCGGTCAGGCGGTCGAGTACCGGCTTCTTGGCCGCGTATACCGCGTTGTCGTGGTGGCTTTCACTGTGTCCGAAGCCATCGAGAATTATCAGGACCAAAGGTTTAGGCGTAGTAGTCATAGATCCTCTCGCGGCGGTAATAAAGGAAGACAATTGAAAAGGGAGTGGCAGTTTAAAGCGAAGTTCCGACCACGTCACCGCTTTACGGGGGTTGGCCCCCCCTGACGGCTGTGTATACTTACCGCCATTTTAACGCCCTGGAACCTCCTTGATGGTTGATCACCTGATTGCATTTGCCACTGCCCACTATCTGCTTGTGGGTGCCTTCGTCATCCTGCTGGCGCTGCTGATCGCTCACGAATTGAGCCGCGGTGGCCGCAGCCTGAGCACGGCGGAGCTGACCGCGCTGGTCAACAAGGACGAGGCCGTTGTCGTGGACATCCGCCCAGCCAAGGATTTCGCCACCGGCCACATCGTCGGTGCCCTGAACATTCCTCAGGACAAGCTGATCGCGCGCCTGGCCGAGCTGGAAAAGCACAAGGCCAAGACCATCATCCTGGTCGACGCCCAAGGCCAGCACGCCGGCACCCACGCCCGTGAAATGCTCAAGACCGGTTTCACCGCGGCCAAGCTGTCCGGTGGCATCAGCAGCTGGCGCGCCGATAACCTGCCGCTGGTGAAGTGATATGAGCCAGGTTGTCGTGTATTCCAGCGATTGGTGCCCTTACTGCATGCGGGCCCAAGGCCCTGCTTGAGAAAAAGGGCGTTGCCTTCGAAGAAATCAAGGTCGACGGCAAACCCCAGGTGCGCGCCGAAATGGCCCAGAAGGCGGGGCGCACGTCCGTGCCGCAGATCTGGATCGGCGCCAGGCACATCGGTGGTTGCGACGACCTGTTCGCCCTTGAGCGCGCCGGTAAACTCGATGCGCTGCTGCTCGTCTGACTCCTAAACCCTAAAAGACCCCAAGATCACAAGGATCTGCGATGACTGACCAACAGAACACCGAAGCTGCAGAAGCCCAAGCGCCACAGTTCTCGCTGCAGCGCATCTACGTGCGTGACCTGTCGTTCGAAGCGCCGAAAAGCCCGGCCATCTTCCGCCAGGAATGGACCCCTAGCGTTGCGCTGGACCTGAACACCCGCCAAAAAGCTCTGGAAGGTGACTTCCACGAGGTGGTGCTGACCCTGTCCGTGACCGTCAAGAACGGCGAAGAAGTGGCCTTCATCGCTGAAGTGCAACAGGCCGGTATCTTCCTGATCCAGGGCCTGGACGAAGCGTCCATGAGCCACACCCTGGGCGCGTTCTGCCCGAACATTCTGTTCCCGTATGCCCGCGAGACCCTGGACAGCCTGGTCACCCGTGGCTCGTTCCCAGCGCTGATGCTGGCTCCGGTGAACTTCGATGCCCTGTACGCTCAAGAGCTGCAGCGCATGCAACAGGAAGGTTCGTCGACGGTTCAGTAAACCGCCGATGCAACCCATAAAAAAGCGCCGTGACCGGCGCTTTTTTTATTTGAACCCGAGCTGGCGCCAACCTTCATAGACAGCAACCGCCACGGTATTGGACAGGTTCAGGCTGCGGCAGCCCTCGCGCATCGGCAAACGCAGGCGATGACCGTCGGGCAGCGCGTCAAGCACTTCCGCCGGCAGGCCCCGGCTTTCCGGGCCGAACAGGAAGGCGTCACCTTCGGCAAAGCTGACATCATGGAACGGCTGCGAACCCTTGGTGGTGAACGCGAACAACCGTGGGTGGCCCAGGCTTTCCAGGCAACTCGCCAGGTCTGCGTGGCGCTGGAGCGTGGCGTACTCGTGGTAGTCCAGCCCGGCGCGGCGCAGGCGCTTGTCGTCCATGTCGAAGCCCAAAGGCTCGATCAAATGCAGGTGGCAGCCACTGTTGGCGCACAGCCTGATAACGTTGCCGGTATTCGGCGGAATTTCTGGTTGAAAAAGGATGACGTGAAACATGCACGGCTCCGAAGGTAAAGATGCGCTGCATTCTACCCCCGAAGAGGACCCAAGACCGAAGCTAATGCCACGGGTCATGGGCTCTTTGGCAATTGTTGGCTTGATGGTGGGCCTGATGATCGGCCGCCTGACAACGCCAGACCCAGTCGAGTTGCAACAGGTCGAGACCGCAGCGGACGGCGTAGTGGTGTGGTTCAACAGCGAACCCAAGCTGCACGGCGAGCATATCGACGGCACCGTAGCGCTGCTGTTCGACGCGCAAGGCAAGGCTGGCAGTGGGCAACTCAAGGTCAATGACAAGGACGTGAACTGGCGGGTGCGCAAGACCGATGGCGGCCTGCTACTGAACCTGGTGGCGGCTCGGCCGTTGCGCGGGGAATGGAGAGGGGAAAAGACTGAAGGCCGCTGGCGGCTGGAGATCCATCTCCAAGAGCAATAAAAGAGGGAGTTCCCGGCCTGCCTGTACCAGGGCTCCCAAAACGGGGTGAAGCTTTTAAAGCTTCGGTGTTAAAGAGGGAATCCCCGGCCTGCCTGTACCGAGGTTCCCCAAAGTGGTGTGGAGCGCGACGCGATTCGCATCAAGCACCCCGGGTGTAAAGAGGGGATTCTCGGCCTGCCTGTACCAAGGTCCCCGAAACTGGGTAGTACAAGGGTTGTTGCAGGGCGCGTGCCAGAGTCGCCAAAGTGTGCCAAAAAATTTCTCCAGAAAGCGCAAAGCCCCGGAATACGGGGCTTTGGTGTTTTAGGCTTTTAGATTTTCATCAGTGAGGCCGAAGTCTCATAGGTTGGATCCATGCCCAATGGCGGTTCATGGTGCATTGAAGCGGTGCACCTTTAGCCCTCGTCAGCCCTCGTCGCCCTCGTCATCGTCACCACCATCGACCTTCATCCCCAATTCCTTGATCTTGCGAGTCAGGGTATTGCGGCCCCAGCCCAGTAACACGGCGGCATCGCGACGGCGACCGGCGGTGTGCTTCAGGGCGGTTTCGATCATGATCCGCTCGAACGCCGGCACGGCGCTGTCCAGCAGGTTCGACTGGCCGCGAGCCAGGGCCTGGTCGGCCCATTGGCGCAGGGCCTGCTCCCAGTTGGTCACAGGGGCCGAATCCTGCGGCAGGCTCAGCAGCTCCGGCGGCAGGTCGCTGATGTGCACTTCGCGCCCGGACGCCATCACCGTGATCCAGCGGCACGTGTTCTCCAGCTGGCGCACGTTGCCGGGCCACGGCAGGTTCTTCAGGTATTCCTCGGTCTCGCTTTTTAGCAGTTTTGGCTCGACGGCCAGCTCCTGGGCGGCGCGGCTGAGGAAATGGCGGGCCAGGGTGGGAATGTCTTCGCGGCGGTCCGACATCCGTGGAATGTGAATGCGGATCACGTTAAGGCGATGGAATAAGTCTTCACGGAATTTACCGGCGTGGACCAGAGTTTCCAGGTTCTGGTGGGTCGCCGCGATGATGCGCACATCCACCTTGACCGGCGTGTGCCCGCCCACGCGATAGAACTCACCGTCCGCCAGCACCCGCAGCAAGCGGGTTTGGGTGTCGGCCGGCATGTCGCCGATTTCGTCGAGGAACAAGGTGCCGCCGTCCGCTTGTTCAAAACGCCCACGACGCAGGTTGGCCGCGCCGGTGAACGCGCCTTTTTCGTGGCCGAACAGCTCGGACTCCATCAAATCCTTCGGGATAGCCGCCATGTTCAGCGCAATGAACGGCGAGGCCGCCCGTGGGCTGTGGCGGTGCAGCGCATGGGCCACCAGTTCTTTACCGGTGCCCGATTCGCCGTTGATCAGCACGGTGATGTTGGAGTGGCTCAAGCGCCCGATGGCGCGAAACACTTCCTGCATCGCCGGCGCTTCGCCGATGATTTCCGGGGTGCGGGTCAGGGCCGGTGGGGCTTCCTGGCTCTGCTGTTCCTGGGCGTGCTGGTTGGCGCGCTTGACCAGCGCCACCGCCTCGTCCACGTCGAACGGCTTGGGCAAATACTCAAAGGCGCCGCCCTGATAGGACGCGACAGCGCTGTCCAGGTCCGAGTGCGCGGTCATGATGATCACCGGCAGGCGTGGATGCTGCTCGCGAATCCGCGCCAGCAGGTCCAGGCCGCTGGCGCCGGGCATGCGGATGTCGGAGATGATCACGTCGGGCTGCTGGCGTGCCAGGCGGCTCATCACCCCGTCGGCGCTGTCGAAGCTCTGGGTGGTCATGCCTTCCTGTTGCAAGGCTTTCTCGAGGACCCAGCGGATAGAACGGTCGTCATCGACGATCCAGACAGTTTCACTACGGCTCATGTCGATGGGGCTCCTTGTTCCAGTGGCAGAAAGATCGAGAAGGTGGTGTGGCCAGGATGGCTCTCACATTCGATCAGGCCCTGATGCTGGCTGATGATGTTCTGGGTAATGGCCAGGCCCAGCCCGGTACCGTCTGGGCGGCCGCTGACCATGGGAAAGAAAATGGTTTCCTGGAGTTCCGCAGGAATGCCCGGACCGTTGTCGATGATCTCGACCTTGGTCACCAGTCGATGGCGCACGTGGCCGATGGTGAACTGGCGCAGGGCGCGGGTGCGCAGGCTGATGCGGCCCAGGCGCAGCTCGTTCTGGCTGCTGATGGCCTGCATGGCGTTGCGCACGATATTGAGTACCGCCTGGATCATCTGTTCGCGGTCGATCAGTACATCCGGAATACTGGGGTCATAGTCGCGCACCAAGGTGATGCAGCCCTGGCTTTCGGCCTCGACCAGTTGGCAGACACGCTCCAGCACTTCGTGCACGTTGGTCATCGCCAGCGACGGCAGCTTGTTGGAGCCGAGCATGCGGTCCACCAGGTTACGCAGGCGGTCGGCCTCTTCGATGATGACGTTGGTGTAGTCCTTGAGGTTCTCGTCCGGCAGCTCGCGGGCCAGCAACTGCGCCGCGCCACGGATGCCGCCGAGTGGGTTCTTGATTTCATGGGCCAGGCCGCGCACCAGCATCTTGCTGGTCTCCTGCTTGGACAGCTGCGCTTCCTCCTTGGTGATGCGCAGCAGGCGGTCACGGGGGTGCACTTCCAGCAACAGCAGGGTGGCACCGTTGCTCAGGATGGGGGTCACGGCGTAGTCGACGGTCAGCGTCTGTCCCGTAAGCGCCGTGAGCATCGCCTCGCGCTTGGTGAACGGGTGCGCCTGCTCCACCGCCTGGCGCAGCGAGCTCAAGGCTTCGGCCGACTCGGTGAACAATTCGCTGATGAACTGCCCATGGCTGCGCTGGCCGCTGATAGCCAGGAGCATCTCCGCCGCCGGGTTCATGTACTCAAGGCGCAGGTCGTCATTGAGCAGGATGGTCGCGGTGGTCAGGTTGTCGAGTAGCAAACGGTGCAGTGCATCGCTGATGGTCATCAGGACCTCTTTTGGAGCAAGGCGCGGGCTTGAGGCACACGCTGATACAAGGAAAATGCAAAAACCAAACCAAGGCTCCGAAAAGAAGCGTGCAAGCCCTGAAATGGGGGTTTTAGGCGCGAAACTGTGGCGTTCTGCCAGCTTGCTCGGGAAGTTTCGAACCAAAATGGGCTGGACAGGTGGGAAGGGTGCAGCCTATCGCACCAATATAGTGCGGTTTTGTGAAGGTTGTTCAGGAAGTGGTGAGCGGACCGTTTTCTATATGAGGTGAAAACGATCCGCAGCGGTCAGTGTTGCTCTGACAGCGGCATGCCTGGGGTGCCCGCATAAAACACCAGAAGCTCCACCGGGGTGTCTCCGGTGACGCCGCGATGCTCGGTGCCCACCATCTCGGCCAGGGCTTGGCCTTGCCTCAAGGTGCGCGTAGCCCCGCTGCTGCGGGCTTCAACGGTCAATTCACCCGAAACAATGTAGGCGGCGTTGGGCATGGGGTGGGTGTGCCAGGGCAGTTGCGTGCGCGCAGGGATCTTCAGGCGTATCAGCGTGAGCTGCGGCGGGCCAGCGGGGTAGGCCCTATAGGGCATGCCGTCCCACGACTCGCTGCTTTCAAGCAATACTTCTTTCTCGATTTGCGTAGCGTCCTTTGGTTGGGCGCCGCAGCCAAGCAGCGTTAAACCCAGCATTGTTGCGATCAAACACTTGCAGATATCCATGGTTCCATCCTGTTCGGTCAGTGAACAGGCAGGCTATGGCGATTGATCGCAGTGAGGATGCAGGACGGCGCCTCAAATCAAGTAGGTCGCGTACACAATTCTGCGGTGGCACGGATCATCGCCAGTTGACGCAACGGATCGTTCAGCGGCTCATGCACGGCTTCGGCCAGCCACTGTGGGCACTGTGGGTCAGTGCGCTGTGGGGTGAAGTCCGCCAATTGCTGCAGCAGGCGTTTTTGCAGTTCGTCCAACTGCGGGCGGATCTGTTTCACCAGGTCCGGCCGCGGATCGTCAGGCGCCTTGCCCTGGAACTGCCAGTCGGACAGATGGGTGTACTGCACCAGCTTGTTCGCCTCGATCTGCGCCGCGAAAAACTGCTCGACGGCGGCAGGTGCCAGCTTATATTCCGGTGCTTGGGCGACGACGCTGGCGATCACTTCTTGTTCGCGCTTTTTGTCCTCTACAGGCTTGTGGCTATCCCATTTGCTCAGGGCTACCTGGTCGGCGATCTCCAGGCGTTCGGCGATGCTGTTGAGCAGCGGGGCGAGCGTGGCGGGCGCCGCAGAGGCATTGGCGCTGATCATTAGCAGGGCAAAAGCGATTCGCAGGTTCAAGGTCGGTTTCCTTGTCGGGCAGTTGGGCGAGGTCTCAATAGTGAGGGTGTCAGGCTTTTATGTCAGGCAAAAAAAACCTCCCGAAGGAGGTCTTTTTCATCACGCTACGTTAAATAGCGCTACCGGATCAGCAGCTGTAGTACAGCTCGTATTCCAGTGGGTGTACGAAGGTGCGAACCTTGATTTCTTCTTCGCTTTTCAGGCCGATGTAAGCGTCGATGAAGTCGTCGCTGAACACGCCGCCTTTGGTCAGGAACGCACGGCCCTTGTCCAGCTCTTCCAGGGCTTCTTTCAGGCTGCCGCACACTTGTGGGATCTCTTTGGCCTCTTCAGGCGGCAGGTCGTACAAGTTTTTGTCGGCGGCGTCGCCAGGGTGGATCTTGTTCTGGATACCGTCCAGGCCGGCCATGACCAGGGCCGCGAAGGCCAGGTACGGGTTGGCTGCTGGATCCGGGAAGCGGGCTTCGATACGGCGAGCGCGAGGGCTGGACACGTAAGGAATACGGATCGAAGCGGAACGGTTGCGTGCCGAGTAGGCCAGCATTACCGGGGCTTCGAAACCTGGGACCAGACGCTTGTAGGAGTTGGTCGACGGGTTGGTGAAGCCGTTCAGGGCCTTACCGTGCTTGATGATACCGCCGATGAAGTACAGGGCAGTGTCGGACAGGCCGGCATAACCTTCGCCAGCGAAGGTGTTCTTGCCATCTTTGGCGATGGACAGGTGAACGTGCATACCCGAACCGTTATCGCCGTACAGTGGCTTAGGCATGAAGGTAGCGGTACGGCCGTAAGCGACTGCAGTGTTGTGTACGCAGTACTTCAGGGTCTGTACTTCGTCAGCCTTGGCAACCAGGGTGTTGAACTTCACACCGATTTCGTTCTGACCGGCAGTGGCCACTTCGTGGTGGTGCACTTCGATGACCAGGCCCATGTCTTCCATGGCGTTGCACATGGAGGTACGGATTTCGTGGTCGTGGTCGAACGGCGGAACTGGGAAGTAGCCACCTTTGATACCTGGACGGTGGCCATGGTTGCCGCCTTCCACGTCCTGGTCGGACATCCAGGAGCCTTGTTCGGAGTAGATCTTGAACATGGAACCGGAGATGTCGGACTTGAACTTAACCTGGTCGAAGATGAAGAATTCTGGCTCCGGGCCTACGAATACGGTGTCACCGATACCGGTGGACTTCAGGTATTCCTCGGCACGCTTGGCGATCGCACGTGGGTCGCGGTCGTAGCCTTGCATGGTCGAAGGCTCGATCACGTCGCAGACCAGGATCAGGGTCGGCTCTTCGGTGAACGGGTCGAGTACGGCAGTGCTGTCGTCCGGCATCAGGATCATGTCGGAGGCTTCGATGCCTTTCCAGCCAGCGATGGAGGAACCGTCGAACATTTTGCCTTCTTCGAAGAAAGCTTCATCCAGCGCGTCGCGAGCCGGCATGGTCACGTGGTGCTGAGTGCCTTTGGTGTCCGTGAAGCGCAGATCAATCCATTTAACGTCATGATCTTTGATGAGTTGAACCGACTTCGACATAGTGTCCTCCGGGTGGCTTCGGGCTGGGGTAGTGGAGTTAGCCCTTAGAATGTGGGTGATGCCGGCGCGGATAGTCCGCCATGGCAACCTGCCTCACAAGAGAGCAAATTGCATGCCAGTGCGCCAACATGGGTTTTCTGCTCCAAAAACGCCCCTATAAAGGTGCATTGCGACAAAAGCCCAAAAATAGCGCACCGCAATGTAGCGCAAAGGCGCACAAATGCACCTCTTTAGTGCGTTGCGCTTGCGATGCATATTAACTGGTTAAACCTTGAGCGATTTCCGCTATAATCCGCGCCCCCCTTTTTCAGCAGGCCCGGCGCGCGCTGTTTCCATGAAATTAATCGTAAAAGTCTTCCCCGAGATCACCATCAAAAGCCGACCGGTACGGACGCGTTTCATCCGTCAATTGGCCAAGAACATCCGTGCCGTGCTCCGCGATCTGGACCCGGCTGTGGTGGTGAACGGCGTGTGGGACAACCTCGAGCTGGAAACCCGTGTCACCGAGCCCAAAGCCTTGAAGGACATGACCGAGCGCCTGAGCTGCATGCCGGGCATCGCGCATTTCCTGCAGGTGGATGAGTACCCGCTGGGCGACTTCGACGACATCACCGAGAAGTGCAAACAGCACTACGGCAGCGAGCTGGAAGGCAAGATCTTTTCGGTGCGCTGCAAGCGTGCCGGCAAGCACACTTTCAGCTCCATGGACGTCGAAAAATACGTCGGCAGCAAGCTGCGTCGCGAGTGCGGCGCAGCCGGAATTTCCCTGAAAGCGCCACAAATTGAAGTGCGCATGGAAATTCGCGACCAACGGTTGTTTGTCATCCACAGCCAGCACAACAGCATCGGCGGTTATCCGTTGGGTGCCCTGGAACAGACCCTGGTCTTGATGTCCGGCGGTTTCGATTCCACGGTTGCTGCTTACCAGATCATGCGCCGCGGCCTGATGAGCCACTTCTGCTTCTTTAACTTGGGCGGGCGTGCACACGAATTGGGCGTGATGGAAGTCGCGCACTTTATCTGGAAGAAGTACGGCAGCTCCCAACGCGTGCTATTTGTGAGCGTACCGTTCGAAGAAGTGCTGGGCGAAATTCTCGGCAAAGTCGATAACGGTCATATGGGCGTGGTATTGAAGCGTATGATGTTGCGCGCCGCGTCGCAGATTGCCGACCGCTTGCAGATCGACGCACTGGTGACCGGTGAGGCGATCTCCCAGGTGTCCAGCCAGACGCTGCCGAACCTGTCGATCATCGACTGCGTTACCGAGAAGCTGGTGTTGCGCCCGCTGATCGCCAGTCACAAGCAGGACATCATCGACCTGGCAGAAGAAATCGGCACCGCCGACTTCGCCAAGCACATGCCTGAGTACTGCGGGGTCATTTCGGTGAATCCCAAGACCCACGCCAAGCGTCACCGCGTGGAGCATGAAGAGAAAGAATTCGACATGGCGATTCTGGAGCGTGCGCTCGAGAACGCCAAGCTGGTCCCGATCGATCGCGTGATCGACGAACTGGGCCAGGATGTGAAGATCGAAGAAGTCAGCGAAGCCCTGGCCGGCCAGATCGTCATCGACATCCGTCACCCGGATGCCGCTGAAGATGAGCCGCTGGAAATCGCCGGCATCGACGTACAAACGCTGCCGTTCTATGCATTGAACGCGCGTTTCAAGGAACTGGATAACAGCCGTCAGTACCTGCTGTATTGCGACAAAGGCGTGATGAGTCGCCTGCATGCCCACCATTTGCTCAGTGAGGGGCATGCCAATGTGCGCGTTTATCGACCGAGCTAAGAGCCCGGGGCTGTTTGCCTGTGGCCTGCGTCACCGGCCCCCCGACTCTGCCGTCAAGCTGTAACGGCAAGGCCTGACTCTACTGTTAATCGCTGCCACGACCTGTCAGCACACCGAATCCTCTGATCGAGATACACAAGTGATCGAAAATCTACGTAACATCGCCATCATTGCTCACGTTGACCATGGTAAAACCACCCTGGTAGACAAACTCCTGCGTCAATCCGGCACCCTGGAGCGCAACGAGCTCAACGACGAGCGCGTGATGGACTCCAACGACCAGGAAAAAGAGCGCGGTATTACCATCCTGGCTAAAAACACCGCTATCAACTGGAACGGCTACCACATCAACATCGTGGACACCCCGGGCCACGCCGACTTCGGCGGCGAAGTAGAACGCGTAATGTCGATGGTTGACTCCGTTCTGCTGCTGGTTGACGCTCAAGACGGCCCTATGCCGCAAACCCGTTTCGTGACCAAGAAGGCTTTCGAAGCCGGCCTGCGTCCGATCGTGTGCATCAACAAGGTTGACCGTCCAGGCGCGCGTCCGGACTGGGTTCTGGACCAGATCTTCGACCTGTTCGACAACCTGGGTGCCACCGAAGAACAGCTGGACTTCAAAGTCGTCTACGCCTCGGCCCTGAACGGTATTGCCGGTCTGGAACACACCGACATGGCTGAAGACATGACCCCGCTGTACCAGTCGATCGTCGACAACGTACCAGCGCCGAAAGTTGACCGTGACGGCCCGTTCCAGATGCAAATCTCGGCACTGGACTACAACAGCTTCCTGGGTGTTATCGGTGTTGGCCGTATCGCTCGTGGTAGCGTCAAGCCGAACACCCCGGTTGTCGCCATCGGCGCCGACGGCAAGAAGCGTAACGGTCGTATCCTGAAGCTGATGGGTCACCACGGCCTGCACCGTATCGACGTTGAAGAGGCTTTCGCCGGCGACATCGTATGCGTGAGCGGCATGGACTCCCTGTTCATCTCCGACACCCTGTGCCAGCCGGACAACGTCGAGGCCATGAAGCCTCTGACCGTTGACGAGCCAACCGTTTCCATGACCTTCCAGGTAAACGACTCGCCATTCTGCGGTAAAGAAGGCAAGTTCGTGACCTCCCGTAACATCAAGGAGCGTCTGGACAAAGAGCTGCTGTACAACGTTGCTCTGCGCGTTGAAGAAGGCGACTCGGCTGACAAGTTCAAGGTTTCCGGCCGTGGTGAGCTGCACCTCTCGGTACTGATCGAAACCATGCGTCGCGAAGGCTTCGAAATGGGCGTTGGTCGTCCAGAAGTGATCATCCGTCAGGTTGACGGCGTGAAGCAGGAACCTTTCGAAAACGTCACCATCGACACCCCGGAAGAATCCCAGGGCAAGGTGATGGAAGAGATGGGCCTGCGTAAAGGCGACCTGACCAACATGGTGCCGGATGGCAAAGGCCGTGTGCGTCTGGAATACAACATCCCTGCGCGTGGTCTGATCGGTTTCCGTAACCAGTTCCTGACCCTGACCAACGGTGCTGGCATCCTGACCTCGATCTTCGATCGCTACGACACCATGAAGTCCGGCGACATGTCCGGCCGTCAGAACGGTGTTCTGGTATCGGTAGAAACCGGCAAGGCGCTGACCTACTCCCTGGAAACCCTCCAGGCGCGTGGCAAGCTGTTCGTTGAACACGGTCAAGAGATCTACAACGGTCAGATCGTTGGTCTGAACAGCCGTGACAACGACATGGGCGTCAACCCAACCAAAGGCAAGAAGCTCGACAACATGCGTGCTTCGGGCAAAGACGAAACCATCGCTCTGGTTCCACCTGTTCGCTTCACCCTGGAACAGGCCCTGGAATTCATCCAGGACGACGAGCTGTGCGAAGTCACGCCTAAGTCGATCCGCCTGCGTAAGAAGATCCTGGACGAAGGCGAGCGTACCCGCGCTGCCAAGAAAGCCAAGAACTGAGTTAACTCAGGCTGAATGAAAAACGCCCCCGGTCGAAAGGCCGGGGGCGTTTTTTTGTGCCTGCGATAGGGCCCTAAAGGGCACTACATAGCTTGGATCAGAACTTGTCGAGGGTCTTGAACTTAGTCTCGCGCACCACTTCCTTCGGCTTATACGCGCAATACCCCGGCCGCGGCCCGATTTTCGGGTGATTGCGGCAAGTATCCGGGCGCTTGTCATAAATAGTGCAGAAGCGCGTCTTACGATCCAGGAACAGGCAATCGTTGTTGCTCATGCGCTGCAGGGTAAAAATCTCGGATTTGGAATTGAAGCGCTCGACGATGCCTTCCTTTTGCAGCCGCTTGGCGATGTTCTTCGCAGGGTCGCCGAGTTCGAACTCATCGACCAGGCCCGATGCGGATCAGGTCCTTGACCTTCACTTCCACCGGCAGCGTGCAGCAGCTGGACACGCAACCACCGCACATGTGCGCGGAATATTTCTGCCACGTTTCGAGACGGTCGAGTTCCGCGGCGGCGATCAATTGAGGCTTCATCAGGGTTCCAAAAGGTGGGGCTGTATCCGGGCGCGCGATCATACCGGGATTGGTGATTTTTTGAACAATATTTTGTGGGTTTCGGCCAGAAGGTGCGCGTTTGCCAAAAGCAGGCACGGCCAATGCATCAAAACCCTGCAAAGGTAAATGCGTTAAAAAAGTGCCGAACCAGAGCGTCTACCGTCTGTCAGACCGTCTAGGCTCTAGCAACTCCTTCTATCTCGCCCGAGGTCGCAATTGATGTCTCAGGAACCACTTGCACGAGAAGCAGAGGTAGCCGCATTTCGCGATGCCGTCTTGACCAAACTCACCTACGCGGTGGGCAAGGACCCGGATCACGCCTTCGACCACGACTGGTTTGAAGCCATTGCCCTGGCCGCACGCGACCAGATGGTCGATCACTGGATGGACCACACCCGACGCATCTACCGCAAAGGCCAGAAGCGGGTTTACTACCTTTCCCTGGAATTCCTCATCGGCCGCTTGCTCTATGACAGCCTGAGCAACCTCGGCGTGCTGGAGATTGCGCGCGAAGCGCTATCGGAGCTGGGCGTCGACCTGGAGCGCATCCGCCTGCTGGAGCCCGATGCCGCGCTCGGCAACGGTGGCCTGGGCCGCCTGGCGGCGTGCTTCATGGAAAGCATGTCGACCCTGGGTGTGGCCGGCCACGGTTATGGCATCCGCTATGAACACGGCCTGTTCCGCCAGGCGATTGTCGATGGTTGGCAACAGGAGCAGACCGAACACTGGCTGGACTTCGGCAACCCCTGGGAATTCGAACGCCCTGAAGTGGTGTACCCGATCGGCTTTGGTGGCAGCGTCGAAACCCTGGATGACGGCACCGGCAAAATGGTTCAGCGGTGGACCCCCAATGAAACCGTGCGCGCCATTGCCTATGACACGCCGGTGGTCGGCTGGCGCGGCGCCAGCGTCAACACCCTGCGCCTGTGGCGTGCCCGTGCGGTGGAAGACCTGCACCTGGAGCGCTTCAACGCCGGTGACCACCTGGGCGCCGTCGCCGAAGTAGCGCGTGCCGAAAGCATCTCCCGAGTGCTTTACCCGGCCGATAGCACCGAAGCGGGGCAGGAACTGCGCCTGCGCCAGGAATATTTCTTCGTCGCCGCCTCCCTGCAAGACCTGCTGCGCCGCCATAAGAACATGCACGGCTCGGTGCTGAGCCTGGGCGAACACGCCGCGATCCAGCTCAACGACACCCACCCGTCCATCGCCGTGGCCGAGTTGATGCGTCAGTTGGTGGACCTGCACGACATTCCATGGGAAGCCGCGTGGGATGTCACTGTCGAAACCCTTTCCTACACCAACCACACCTTGTTGCCTGAGGCATTGGAAACCTGGCCTGTAGGCTTGATGGAGCGCATGCTGCCCCGGCACATGCAGATCATCTACCTGATCAACGCCCAGCACATCGATTCGCTGCGCGCCAAAGGCATCCATGACTTTGACGTGCTGCGCGCGGTGTCCCTGATCGAAGAAGACAACGGTCGTCGCGTGCGCATGGGCAACCTGGCGTTCCTCGGCTCCCACAGCGTCAACGGCGTGTCCGGCCTGCATACTCAATTGATGCGCAGCACCGTGTTCTCCGAGCTGCACAAGTTGTACCCGGAGCGCATCAACAACAAAACCAACGGCATTACCTTCCGCCGCTGGCTGTATCAGGCCAACCCCAAGCTCACGTCCATGCTGGTGGAAGCGCTCGGCCCGGACATTCTCGACAAGCCCGAAGAACGGCTGGTGGAGCTTGAGCCATTTGCCGAAAAACAGACGTTCCGCAAGGCCTTTGCCGAGCAGCGTCTGCACAGTAAGCGGGCGCTGGCGGACATCATTCATGAGCGCCTGGGCATTGCGGTCAACCCGGCGGCGATGTTCGACGTGCAGGTCAAGCGGATCCACGAATACAAGCGTCAACTGCTCAACCTGCTGCACACCGTGGCGTTGTACCAGGCGATCCGCGCCGAACCGGGCACCGACTGGGTGCCGAGGGTGAAGATCTTCTCCGGCAAGGCGGCGGCCAGTTATCACCAGGCCAAATTGATCATCAAGCTGACCAACGACATCGCCCGTACGGTCAACAACGACCCGACCGTGCGCGGTTTGCTCAAGGTGGTGTTCCTGCCCAACTACAACGTCAGCCTGGCGGAAAGCATCATCCCGGCGGCGGACTTGTCGGAGCAGATTTCCACTGCCGGCTTCGAAGCGTCGGGCACCAGCAACATGAAATTCGGCCTCAACGGCGCGCTGACCATCGGCACCATGGACGGCGCCAATGTGGAAATGCATGAGCGTGTGGGCGCCGAGCACATGTTTATCTTCGGCCTCAGTGCGCAGCAGGTTGAAGCCCGTAAACACGCGGGTGAGTTCAACGCAGGTCCTGATATCGCGGCGTCTCACCGCTTGAACGACGTGCTGCAAGCGATCCGGGGCGGGGTGTTCTCGCCGGATGATCCGGGCCGCTATGTAGGGTTGATCGATGGGCTGATCGACTACGACCGCTTCCTGGTGTGTGCCGACTTCGATTCGTACTGGGACGCCCAGGCGCGGGTCGAGGCGCATTGGCATGATTCCAAGGCCTGGTGGCGTTCGGCGGTGCTGAATACGGCGCGTATGGGCTGGTTCAGTTCGGATCGTACGATCAGGGAGTACGCCACGGAGATCTGGAAAGCCCTCGACTGAGTTTTCCAGATCTGTGCCCCAAGGCCCAACCTCTGTTGGGCCTTGTCGATATACTAGGCCTCGGTTTGCTTAGGGATATCGACCATGCAATGGATTTTCATGCTGATTGGCCTGGTGCTCGGCTGGACGCTCGACGAGTCGTTCAGTGATGCGGGCATGGGTGCGCTGCTGGGGTTGGGCATTGGCCAGGCGATACGCCTGGCGCAGCTGTCGGCCAAGGCGGACCAGCAGGCACGTCAGTTGGAAACCACGCAGAAATCGCTGATTGCGCTGGGCGAACGCCTGCGGCAGTTGGAAGTCCCAGCGCCTGCAAGCAGCATGAGGGTTGAACCCTCTGTTCCCGAATCGGCACCTGTCGCCAAGTCACCCGAATTGGTGTGGGAGCTGCCTGCCGAATTGGCACCCGTTGCTCTGGTCCCTGAGCAGAGCCAGCCGCTGTTGGATGACGTGTGGACGCCAGCGCCGACGGCTAAAGAACCCGCAACCCCTAGCGGCCCCAACCTGATCGAACGCGCCATCGAGGGGGCGCGCAATTGGCTGCTCGGCGGCAACACCGTGCTGCGCGTCGGCGTGGTGCTGTTATTCCTCGGCCTGGCTTTCCTGCTGCGTTATGCCACTGAAGGCATGGTGGTGCCGATCGAGTTGCGTTACGCCGGTGTTGCCGCCGCTGCATTGGGCCTGCTGGGCCTGGGCTGGTGGCTGCGGCTGCGCAACAGCAACTACGGCTTGATGCTGCAAGGCGCGGGGATTGCGGTGTTGTACCTCACGGTGTTTGCGGCGATGCGTCTGCATCCGCTGATCGATCCTGGCGCGGCAATGGGGTTGCTGGTCGCCGTCACGGTATTTTCAGCGATCCTGGCGATCACCCAGGATGCGCTCGGGCTGGCTTGTGCGGCAGCGTTGGGCGGTTTTGCGGCGCCGATCCTGGTATCGACTGGCGCCGGAAGCCATGTGGCGCTGTTCAGCTATTTTGCGTTGCTCAACGCCGGCATTCTCGCGATTGCCTGGTTCAAAGCCTGGCGCCTGCTGAACGTGATCGGTTTTGTGGGCACCTTCGGGATCGGTTTCGCCTGGGGCATGCGCTCCTATACGCCGGAGCTGTTGTGGAGCACCGAGCCGTTCCTGATCCTGTTTTTTGCGATGTACCTGGCTATCGGCCTGTTGTACGCCCGGCGCACATTGCTGGAGGTGGGCGAGGGCGACAGCCTGGGTGCGCAATGGCGCAAGGGCGACTATGTCGACGGCACCTTGTTGTTCGGCCCGCCTCTGGTGGGTTTTGGCTTGCAGTTCGCGCTGGTGCAGCACCTTGAGTTTGCCGCTGCGTTCAGTGCGCTGGGCCTGGGCATCCTTTACATGGTCTTGGCCCGTGTACTCAGTGGCGGGCGCGCCGTGCTCCTGACGGAAACCTGTCTGGCCCTGGGCGTGATCTTCGCCAGCTTGGCCATTCCCTTGGGGCTCGATGCACGCTGGACGGCTGCGGCGTGGGCCGTCGAAGGCGCCGGCATCTTCTGGCTCGGTCTGCGCCAGCATCGCCCTGTGGCGCGCGCGTTCGCCTTGTTGCTGCAACTGGGTTCGCTGCTCGCCTTCCTCAGCGAGCTGCGCGATGGCCAGAACACGTTGCTGCAGGGGCCTCCACTAGGGGCGTTGTTGCTGGGCGCGGCATTGTTGTTCAGCTTTTATCAACTACACAAAGCCGCGCCGGAACAGACCCGGCGTTGGGAGCGCATCGGCGCTCCGGCACTCGCCGTACTCGGCCTGGGTTGCGCCTACCTTCTGGCGCCGCTGTTGTTTTCGACCCAAGGCAGCATCGTCAGTTGGGCAGTTGCTGGCCTCGCGACCCTGTGGGCGGGTCAGCGAATCGGCTCGCCCGTGGTGGTGCGCTGTGGCATTGCTGTGCAAGTCCTTGCCGGCGCGCTGTTTGCGCTCGACCCGGTGAACAATGCCTGGACACCGATGATCATTGCCTTGGCGGCAATGCTCGGCGCCTGGCGCTTGTTCAGTGGCCGCTTGTCCGCAGGTCTTTTGGCCTGGGGCGTGGCGTGGTGGGCGCTGGCGGTGATCATTGAAGTGTGGCGCTTGGCGCCTGCACCTTTGCATGCTGCGCTGTTGCTGCTGGCGGCTGCGCTGAGCGGGGTGATCTGGACAACACTGGCGCTGCGTTTGCGCTGGGTGGCGTTGGGTATCGCCAGCACGTTGCTGATGCCTGCGGCGGGCCTGGTGTTATGGGGCGCGTGGACCGAGTATTACCACCCGGCCGCGCAGTTCGGCTGGCTGGCCTGGCTGGCGGTGTTCACGGTGCATTTCATCTCGCTGCGGCGTTTAGCAACGGTGGTGCCCGGCAAAGTGCTGAGCGCGGCTCACGTACTCGGCTGCTGGATGCTGATCGGCGTGCTGGCGCTGGAACTGCGTTACGGCTTGCTGGTGCTGTCGAGCGAATACAACGCCTGGCGCTGGCTGGGCTGGGCGATCCTGCCAAGCCTGTACCTGGTGCTGGCCGCCGCGCCGCGCAGTTGGCCGTGGCCAGTTTGCGCGTACCCAAGGGAGTACCGCGTGCTCGCCGTATTGCCCCTGGCGGTGCTGATGCTCGGTTGGTTCTGGCTGGCAAATATCTTCAGTGACGGCACGGCCAAGCCGCTGCCCTATGTGCCGCTGCTCAACCCGCTGGACCTGGGCCTGCTGTTCGCATTGCTGGGCATTTACCTGTGGTTGCGCAGTGTGGCGCCGCAGCGCGGGCCGCGTGTCGAGTTGATCGCCCAGGGCGTGGCAGGCATTTCCCTGTTTGCCTTCTTTACCGCGCTGGTGATGCGCACCGCCCACCATTGGAGCGGCGTACCGTTTCATCTGGATGCGCTGCTGGAGTCCATGCTGGTGCAGGCGGGCCTGTCGATCATCTGGACCCTGATCGCCCTCGGCCTGATGATCGGCGGCCACCTGCGCCATCGTCGCGAAGTGTGGCTGATCGGCGCGGCACTGATTGCCGTGGTGGTGGCCAAGCTGTTTTTTGTCGAGCTGAGTAACCGTGGCGGCTTGGCGCGGATTGTGTCGTTTATCGGCGTGGGCGGTTTGTTGCTGGTGGTGGGCTACTTTGCGCCGCTGCCGCCCAAACGCGTTGAAACTGAGGGAGCGTCCTCTTGATGGGCAAGCTGAGTCTGAGTGGGTTGACGGTGTGGATGCTGTGCTCGGCGGCGTTTGCTCAAGAACGTCCGGCTGATTTCGCCACCCAGGTGCCGCTGGCCGTGAGCGGCACGGGTCCCTGGTATCGCCTGGAGCTGCCATTGGCGGTTCAACTAAGTGCACGTCACGCCGATCTTAGCGATGTGCGGGTATTCAACGCTGCCGGTGAACCCCAGGCCTATGCGTTGTCGCGTCAGTCCGCGCAACGCTACGAGACTCGCAACGTCACCGACGTGAAGTGGTTCCCGCTATACGCTGCCGATACCGAGCAAGCCTTGCCCGACGTGGTGATGAAGGCCACCACCACAGGCACCTTGGTGGAAATCACGCCATCCTCTGCGCCCAAACCCGGCAAGCAAGTGCTGCGCGGCTGGGTGTTGGATGCCAGTGCAATCAAGGCGCCTTTGCAGCAATTGAGCCTGGACTGGAGCCATGACCAGGAGGGCTTCCAGCGTTTCAGCATTGAAGCCAGTGATGACTTGCAGCACTGGCAAGCCTGGGGCGATGGGCAAGTGGCGCGTTTGTCATTTGCCGACGAACGGGTCGAGCAGCATGACGTGAGCCTGCCGGGGCAATCGGCGCGTTACTTGCGCCTGGTCTGGCAAGGCCAGGCGGCGCCATTGCTGACCTCTGCCCAGTTGGTGAGTGCCACCCGCAGCCACTTGGCCCTGCCATTGGTATGGTCGCAACCCTTGGCGGGCACGCGGCTCAAGGCCGGGGAGTACAGCTGGCAGTTGCCCACGGGGCTGACTCTTGAGCGGCTGCGCATCGAGTTGAAACAACCCAACACTTTGGCGCCCGTGACGCTGGCGGGGCGCAGGGACAGCCAGCAGGCCCTGGCAGCCCCTGAGCAATGGCGTGCTGTATCGCCTGACCCAGAATGGCCGGGACGTGGTGCAGGATGAATTGCAGCTGCCGGGCCAGACGGTTGCCGAGCTCAAGTTGACTGTCGATGAGCGCGGTGGCGGCCTGGGTGTCGAGGCGCCGGCGCTGCGTTTTGCGGTACGTGCCACGCAATTGGTGTTCCTGGCACGGGGCGAGCCGCCGTTCACCCTGGCGTTGGGCAATGCGTCGGCCAAGGCGGCGAACCTTCCGCTCTCGACCTTGATCCCCGACTACAGCGCCGAGCGTCTCAAGACGTTGGGGCAGGCAACGGTCACCGGGGAAATCGCCACTGCGCCGCCCGCCGTCGCGCCCGCTGCCGATGCCGGAGCAGACTGGAAAAAACTCGGTCTTTGGGCCGTGTTGCTGCTCGGCGTGGCGGCACTGGGCGCCATGGCCTACAGTTTGCTGCGCAAGCCGCCGGTGGCACGTTAAATAAAGTCCATGAACTCTATTGGGTTTAAATCCTCTGATAGGAGGAAATACGCCCCGACTCGCGTTAAACTGCGCGGGTTTTCAAGCCCCCCCTTTTCCGGAGCCTTACATGTCCCGCGTTACCTTGAGTCGCTATTTGATTGAGCAGACCCGCAGCAACAACACGCCTGCCGATCTGCGCTTCCTTATCGAAGTGGTGGCGCGTGCTTGCAAGGAAATCAGCCACGCCGTGTCCAAAGGCGCACTGGGTGGTGTCCTGGGCAGCATGGGCACCGAAAACGTGCAGGGCGAAGTGCAGAAGAAACTCGACGTGATCTCCAACGAGATCCTGCTCGAAGCCAACGAATGGGGCGGTCACCTGGCCGGCATGGCGTCCGAAGAAATGGACAATGCCTACCAGATCCCCGGCAAATACCCGAAAGGCGCCTACCTGTTGGTGTTCGACCCACTGGACGGTTCGTCCAACATCGACATCAACGCACCAGTCGGCACTATCTTCTCGGTACTGCGTTGCCCGAACGAATACCTGAGCCAGAACGAGCCGCTGAACGAGAAAGCGTTCCTGCAGCCAGGCACCCAACAGGTTGCTGCCGGCTATGCTATCTACGGCCCACAGACCATGCTGGTGCTGACCTTGGGCGACGGCGTTAAAGGCTTCACCCTGGACCGCGAGATGGGCAGCTTTGTACTGACCCACGAAGACATCTCCATTCCTGCTTCTACTCAGGAATTTGCGATCAACATGTCCAACCAGCGTCACTGGGAAGAGCCTGTGACCCGCTACGTGGGCGAGCTGATGGCTGGCGAAGAAGGCCCGCTGAAGAAAAACTTCAACATGCGCTGGGTGGCCGCAATGGTTGCCGACGTGCACCGTATCCTGACCCGTGGTGGCCTGTTCATGTACCCACGCGACAGCCGCGAGCCGTCCAAGCCAGGCAAACTGCGCCTGATGTACGAAGCCAACCCGATGTCCTTCTTGGTTGAGCAAGCCGGCGGCGCGTCCACCGACGGCCACCAGCGCATCCTCGACATCCAGCCTGAAGGCCTGCACCAGCGTGTGGCGGTGTTCCTGGGCTCGAAGGAAGAAGTTGAGCGTGTGACGGCGTATCACAAGAAGTAAGTTGATGCGATAAGTGGCCGGCATTGTTGTGAGCCGGTTCACCCCTGAAGAAGCCCCGAAACGTTTCAGCGTTTTCGGGGCTTTTTTGTTTTCGCTCATCGGGAACCAGACACCTCTTTTCCCTTCTAAGCTTCTGGCAGATACCCACGCTGCTTCGTCCCTCCAGGAGTTTTTCCATGTCGTTACGCCGTCTCGCTTTGCTGGCTTTTTGCGTGCTGTTGGCCGCTTGCAGCAAGGTCAACCAAGAAAATTATCAAAAATTGTCGGCTGGCATGGCCAAGGCTGAAGTGGAGTCGTTGCTGGGTAAGCCGACCGATTGTTCCGGCGCGCTGGGTATGTCCAGCTGCACCTGGGGCGATAAAAACAGCTTTATCAGCGTTCAATATGCCGGTGACAAGGTTCTGATGTTTTCCGGGCAAGGCCTGAAGTAAACCGGGGCGAGAGCCTGCGGGAGAAGAAGAATGATGCGTTTTGTTTTGTTCCTTTGTGCCAGCCTGTTTTTGGCGGGCTGCGCCAGCCATTCTGGCGATGATCTGCAACCCAAGACAGCGAGCAACGTCAACCTCAAGCGTTACCAGGGCACCTGGTATGAGTTGGCCCGATTGCCGATGTACTTCCAGCGCAATTGCGCGCAGTCCGAAGCCCGCTACACCTTGCTGCCCGATGGCGACATGTCGGTGTTCAACCGCTGCCTGACGACCGAATGGAAGTGGGAAGAAGCCAAGGGCACCGCCACCCCGCAAGTGCCGGGCAAGACCGACAAGCTCTGGGTGGAATTCAACAATTGGTTCACCGCGCTGTTGCCGGGCGTCGCCAAGGGCGATTACTGGGTGCTGTACGTCAGTGATGACTACAAGACCGCGATTGTGGGCAGCCCGAGCCGGCGGTACATGTGGATATTGTCGCGCACGCCGACGGTCAGTGCGGACACCCGCGAAGACCTGCTGAGCAGGGCGCGGCAGCAGGGGTATGACACCACGCGGTTGATCTGGCGCACGTCGGACAAGCAGATGGCGAAGACCTCGCAGTAAGTAAAAAAACCGCCGCCCGGATAAGGCGGCGGTTTTTTTCAGCCCAGCAAATCCCTCAAGACGTGCGTGAACGCCCGGCTGCTTTCTTCCTCACCGGCATGATGCCCATCGCGCACCACCCAATTTCCGTTCACCAGCACATCCCGTACCTGCCGATCGCCGCCCGCGAACAGCCAGCGGTTGAGAATTCCGTCCTCAGTCGCCGTCGCCAGGTACGGATCATTACCGTCCAGCACAATCCAATCCGCACGCTTGCCCACTTCCAGCCGACCAATCGGCTGCCCCAACGCCTGGGCACCGCCGTCCAGCGCGGCGTCAAACAGCGTACGGCCGACCATCGGCTGATCACTGCGATACAAACGATTACGCCGCTGATCGCGCAGGCGCTGACCATATTCCAACCAGCGCAGCTCTTCTACCACGCTCAATGACACATGGCTGTCGGAGCCGATACCCATGCGTCCGCCCTGGGCCAGAAAGTCCACCGCCGGGAAGATCCCATCACCCAGGTTGGCCTCGGTGGTCAAGCACAGGCCAGCAATCGCGCGGCTCTTGGCCATGCGTGCGACTTCATTCGCATCGGCATGAGTGGCATGCACCAGGCACCAGCGCTCATCCACTTCAATATTGTCATACAGCCATTGCAGCGGGCGTTTGCCGCTCCAGGCCATGCAGTCGTCGACTTCCTTTTGTTGTTCGGCGATGTGGATATGCACCGGGCACGCCTTGTCGCTGGCGGCAAGCACATCATTGATTTGCTGCGGCGTCACCGCGCGCAGCGAGTGGAAGCACAGCCCCAACTGCTGCGCCGGTTGTGCGGCGAGGAGGGGTTTCAGCTGCGCCTGCAGGTCCAGGTAGTTTTCAGTGCTGTTGATAAACCGCCGCTGGCCTTCATTCGGCGCCTGGCCGCCAAACCCCGAGTGGGTGTACAGCACGGGCAGCAATGTCAGGCCAATCCCGCTGCTGGCCGCCGCCTGGCTGATCTGTCGCGACAGTTCCGTGCGATCGGCATACGGTTGACCGCTGACGTCATGGTGCACATAGTGAAATTCAGCCACCGACGTGTAGCCGGCCTTGAGCATTTCGATATACAACTGGCGCGCGATCACCTGCAATTGGTCCGGGCTGATCTTGCCGACCATGCGATACATCAGGTCGCGCCAGGTCCAGAAACTGTCATTCGGGTTGCCAGCAACTTCCGCCAAACCCGCCATGGCGCGTTGAAACGCATGGGAATGCAGGTTCGGCATACCCGCTAAAACCGGGCCTCTCAGCCGTTCGGCAGCCTCTGCGCTGGCATTGGCCTCAACCTTTGTCAGCAGCCCATCGGCGCTCACTTCAAGACGTACATCGTTGGCCCATCCATTAGGCAGCAGCGCGCGTTCGGCAAAGAAAGCGGACATGATCAAGGCACCCCGGTCGTGTGTTTATTTGTATATACATATACAGACGTTTGCCTGCTCGGTAAACTCCGGCAATCTATGCATCTTTTCCCCCTGCAAGGATTCCCTGTGCCGACTCCGCCTGCCAAGTCTTCGCTGGCTGCCCACATGGACGAAAGTCCGGCGCCCTTGTATGCCCGCGTCAAACAGATGATCAGCCAGCAGATTCTCAACGGCAACTGGCCGCCCCATTACCGCGTGCCGTCGGAGAGCGAACTGGTCAGCCAGCTGGGTTTCAGCCGCATGACCATCAACCGCGCCCTGCGCGAGCTCACCGCTGAAGGTTTGTTGGTGCGCATGCAAGGTGTCGGCACCTTTGTCGCTGAGCCCAAGAGCCAGTCAGCCCTGTTCGAAGTGCATAACATTGCCGATGAGATCGCCTCCCGCGGTCATCGGCATACCTGCCAGGTCATCCACCTGGGCGAAGAGGCTGCCGGTTCCGAGCGCGCCGTCGCCTTGGAGATGCGTGAAGGCGGGCGCGTTTTCCATTCATTGATCGTGCACTTCGAAAACGATATTCCCGTGCAAATCGAAGACCGTTTCGTCAACGCCTTGGTCGCGCCGGAATACCTGCAACAGGATTTCACCCAACAAACGCCGTATGCCTACCTGAACCAGGTGGCGCCGCTGACCGAAGGCGAGCACGTGGTGGAAGCCATCCTTGCCGACGCCGCCGAGTGCAAGCTGCTGCAGATCGAACCCACCGAGCCGTGCCTGTTGATTCGCCGACGCACCTGGTCGGGCCGCCAGCCGGTGACCGCCGCGCGTTTGATCCACCCCGGTTCCCGTCACAGCCTGGAAGGACGCTTCAGTAAATGAGTTCCGTAAAAGTCTGGCGCGCCGCCGATTACGTACGCATGCCTTGGAAAAACGGCGGCGGCAGCACCGAAGAAATCACCCGTGATGCCGGTACAGGGCTGGATGGCTTTGGTTGGCGCTTGTCGATTGCGGATATCGCGGAATCCGGCGGCTTCTCCACCTTTGCCGGCTACCAGCGCGTGATCACCGTGATCCAGGGCGCCGGCATGGTGTTGACCGTAGACGGCGAGGAGCAGAGCGGGTTGCTGCCGCTGCAAGCCTTTGCGTTCAAGGGTGACAGCCAGGTGTCATGCCGTTTGATTACCGGGCCGATCCGCGACTTCAACCTGATCTATTCTCCCCAGCGTTACCACGCACGGCTGCAATGGATCGATGGCGAACAGCGCTTCTTCAGCACCGCGCAGACGGTGCTGGTGTTCAGTGTTGCGGATGAAGTGAAGGTGCTGGACCAGAAACTTGGTCATCACGACTGCCTGCAAGTGGACGGTAACACTGACCTGCTGGAGGTTGCCGTGAGCGGTCGCTGTTGCGTTATCGAACTGAGCAACCGCTGAGCGCTTGTATGGCCGGCGCTCAGCCAGTATGGAGAGATGGGTTTACTTAACGCACATTAGTTGAAAGCCCATCGAAGAATCGCCAGCGGGTTTGTTGTCTCCCACTTTCAGCGTTAAAACGTTGACGTAGTTGATCGCCGGGACGCTCCCCAACTTGGCGTGGCCGTAGAAGATGTGATCATTGGAGCTGACGTCCGTCACCGACACGGTGCAAAACCGTGGCGCGTCCTTGAACACTCCCGGCACAAACCTGACTTTGTAATCGGAGAAGTAATCAGGTTGGGCGGTGAGTTTCACGTCCTTGATCCACTTGGGTGACTGCGCAGTAACTTTTCCTGTTTTATCAAGGGTCGCAGTAAAGGTGGCGGCAATGGCCTGGACTGAAGCCATGCTTGTCGCCATGAGTACGATAAAGATGCCTGCCCGTTTTAGAGTGGTCACGATAAGTCTTCCAGGGTGTTGGGTGTGTGAACGCCGACTCTAAACCACTGAATATACGAAAAAATCCGTTTTTACTGGGCTACAGATAACTCAGAAAAATCGTCGTTGGGACGCGCCTTTTGCCTGGCAGGCCAGGCGCGCTATTTCACTGCTACGCATGCCCACCCTCGCTTCCCAACCGTGCGCACCATTTTGTTACCGAATGCCCCAATGCGGCGCAACGCTGCGTTGGGGTGACAAACTCCTCTCCCGGCAAGAAACGGCTGCAAGAAATTTCATCAAGCCTCAAAGCCTCAATTTCCAAGGCTTGCACACCCCTCCACGAAAAATCCCGACGACGCCTTTCTAAAGTTGGCCGCTTGATTGCATATGCTTGTATGTACAAGTAAAGATGTGTGCGTAAGACTCTCCTTCGCACCATCCATGTTCGCGCATCGTGCCGAGGAGTCCAGCAGTGACCGATTTTTCTAAAGCCAAGCCTACAAAATACCGCGACGTCGAAATCCGTGCCGCCCACGGTAACAAGCTCACCGCCAAAAGCTGGCTGACTGAAGCGCCGCTGCGCATGCTGATGAACAACCTCGACCCGCAAGTGGCCGAGAACCCGAAAGAATTGGTGGTGTACGGCGGTATCGGCCGTGCGGCGCGCAACTGGGAGTGCTACGACCAGATCGTCGAGAGCCTCACTAACCTGAATGACGACGAAACCCTGCTGGTGCAATCCGGCAAGCCGGTCGGCGTGTTCAAGACCCACAGCAATGCCCCGCGTGTACTGATCGCCAACTCCAACCTGGTGCCGCACTGGGCCAGTTGGGAACACTTCAACGAACTGGATGCCAAGGGCCTGGCCATGTACGGCCAGATGACCGCGGGCAGCTGGATCTACATCGGCAGCCAGGGCATCGTCCAAGGCACCTACGAAACCTTCGTCGAAGCCGGTCGCCAGCATTACAACAGCCACCTGACTGGCCGTTGGGTACTCACCGCCGGTCTCGGCGGCATGGGCGGCGCGCAACCTTTGGCCGCAACCCTCGCCGGCGCGTGCTCGCTGAACATTGAGTGCCAGCAGGTCAGCATCGACTTCCGCCTCAACAGCCGTTATGTCGACGAACAAGCCACCGACCTCGACGATGCTTTGGCGCGTATCGCCAAGTACACCAAAGAAGGCAAGGCCATCTCCATTGCGCTGCTGGGTAACGCCGCAGAAATCCTGCCGGAGCTGGTCAAGCGCGGCGTGCGCCCGGACATGGTCACCGACCAGACCAGCGCCCACGACCCACTCAACGGCTACCTGCCAGCCGGCTGGACCTGGGACGAATATCGCGCCCGCGCCAAGACCGAGCCGGCTGCTGTGATCAAGGCCGCCAAGCAGTCGATGGCTGTGCACGTCAAAGCCATGCTGGAATTCCAGAAACAAGGCATCCCGACCTTCGACTACGGCAACAACATCCGCCAGATGGCCCAGGAAGAAGGCGTGGAAAACGCCTTCGACTTCCCAGGTTTCGTCCCGGCCTATATCCGTCCACTGTTTTGCCGTGGCATCGGCCCGTTCCGTTGGGCGGCACTGTCCGGCGACCCACAAGACATCTACAAGACCGACGCCAAGGTCAAAGAACTGATCCCCGACGACGCTCACCTGCACAACTGGCTGGACATGGCGCGCGAGCGCATCAGCTTCCAGGGCCTGCCGGCGCGTATCTGCTGGGTGGGCCTGGGCCAGCGCGCCAAGCTCGGCCTGGCGTTCAACGAAATGGTACGCAGCGGCGAGCTGTCGGCACCGGTGGTGATCGGCCGTGACCACCTCGACTCCGGCTCGGTATCCAGCCCGAACCGCGAAACCGAAGCCATGCAGGACGGTTCCGACGCCGTGTCCGACTGGCCGCTGCTCAACGCCTTGCTCAACACCGCGAGCGGCGCGACCTGGGTTTCGCTGCACCACGGCGGCGGCGTGGGCATGGGCTTCTCCCAGCACTCCGGCATGGTCATCGTCTGCGACGGTACCGACGAAGCGGCCGAGCGTATTGCCCGCGTACTGCACAACGACCCGGCCACCGGGGTGATGCGTCACGCAGACGCCGGCTACCAGATCGCGATTGATTGCGCCAAGGAGCAGGGCTTGAACCTGCCGATGATCAAGTAAGCCAGCACCCCCCTGAAAACAATCCATCAGAGGTTGAACATCCATGGCTGCAAATGACACCACCCCGTTGATCGAGAAACGTTCGATCGACTACATCCCGGAAGCGGAAAGACACGGTCGTCTATTGAGCCAGTTCACCCTGTGGATGGGTGCCAACCTGCAGATCACCGCGATTGTCACCGGGGCCTTGGCCGTGGTGCTGGGCGGTGATGTGTTCTGGTCGTTGATCGGCCTGTTGGTCGGTCAATTGATCGGCGGCGGCGTGATGGCGTTGCATGCGGCGCAAGGGCCCAAGCTGGGATTGCCGCAGATGATCTCCAGCCGGGTGCAGTTTGGCGTGTACGGCGCGGCGATTCCGATCGTGCTGGTGTGCCTGATGTACCTCGGCTTCACCGCCACTGGCACCGTGCTGTCCGGCCAGGCGCTGGGCCAGTTGTTCGGGGTCAGCGACAGCACTGGCATCTTGATTTTCGCCAGTGTCATCGTGCTGGTCACGGTGCTCGGTTATCGGGTGATCCACTTCATCGGTCGCGTTGCCAGCGTCATTGGCGTGATCGCCTTTGTCTACCTGTTCAGTCGCCTGATGAGCCAGACCGACGTTGGTGCACTCCTGCAGATCCGCCACTTCAGCTGGAGCAGTTTCCTGCTGGCGGTGTCGCTTGCGGCGTCCTGGCAGATCGCTTTCGGCCCTTACGTGGCGGACTACTCGCGCTATTTGCCGAGCAAGACCCCTTCGGTAAAAACCTTTCTCGCCGCCGGTGCCGGCTCGGTGATTGGCGCGCAGGTGGCGATGGTTCTCGGCGTGTTTGCCGCGGCCATGTCCAACGGGCAATTCGCCGGTCATGAAGTGGCCTACATCGTCGGCTTGAGTGGCACTGGGGCCACTGCGGCGCTGCTGTACTTCAGCATCGCGTTCGGCAAGGTCACCATCTCCACGCTGAACTCCTACGGCAGCTTCATGTGCATTGCCACCATCATCAGCGGCTTCCGTGGCCGCCTGGAGGTCACGCGCTTGCAACGCCTGATGTTCGTGCTGGCGATTGTCGGCACCGCGACCTTGATCGCCTTGCTCGGCCAGCATTCGTTCCTCGGCGCGTTCAAGTCTTTCATCCTGTTCCTGCTGGCGTTCTTCACGCCCTGGAGCGCGATCAACCTGGTGGACTACTACTGCATCACCCGTGAGCGTTATGACGTGCCGGCGCTGGCCGATCCGAACGGTCGCTACGGTCGCTGGAACCTGCTGGGGATCAGCGTGTACGTGTTCGGCGTGCTGGTGCAATTGCCGTTCATCTCCACCAAGTTCTACACCGGTCCTTTGGTGGCCGCGCTGGGTGATGTGGACATTTCCTGGATCATCGGTCTGGTACTGCCGGCAGCGCTGTATTACCTGTGTGCGAAAAAATGGCACGGCACGGTGCCCGATCAACTGATCCTGCCAACAGAGCAGGGCGCTATACCAAGAACAAACGGGCTGGCGACACAAGCCTGATGGGACGTGGACAGGGCAGGATGCCTACTGACTGCCGTAATCCATTTCAAGATTGGGAGCGTCACAACAATGAAAATGCATAAGACCCTGATGGCCACCCTGCTCTCTGCAGGTTTGCTGGCAAGCGCTGGCGCCCAGGCGGCCGGCTGGTGCGAATCCGGCAAGCCGGTGAAATTCGCAGGCCTGAACTGGGAAAGCGGCATGTTGCTCACCGACATCCTGCAAACCGTGCTGGAAAAAGGCTACGACTGCAAAACCGACAGCCTGCCGGGCAACTCCATCACCATGGAAAACGCCCTGAGCAGCAACGACATCCAGATCTTTGCCGAAGAGTGGGTGGGCCGCAGTGAGGTCTGGAACAAGGCCGAGAAGGCCGGCAAAGTCGTCGGCGTCGGCGCCCCGGTAGTCGGTGCCATCGAAGGCTGGTACGTGCCGCGTTATGTGATCGAAGGCGATGCCAAACGCAAGCTGGAAGCCAAGGCCCCCGACCTGAAAAACATTGCTGATCTGGCCAAGTACGCCTCGGTGTTCAAGGACCAGGAAGAACCCTCCAAAGGCCGTTTCTACAACTGCCCGGCCGGTTGGACTTGCGAGCTGGACAACAGCGAAATGCTGAAAAGCTACGGCCTGGAAAATTCCTACACCAACTTCCGCCCAGGCACCGGCCCGGCGTTGGATGCAGCGGTGTTGTCGAGCTACAAGCGTGGCGAGCCGATCCTGTTCTACTACTGGTCGCCAACCCCGCTGATGGGCCAGGTCGACCTGGTCAAGCTGGAAGAAAAACCCGGTGTGGATAAAAGCGTGAGCATCAAGGTCGGCCTGTCCAAGACCTTCCACGAGCAAGCCCCGGAACTGGTGGCCGTGCTGGAAAAGGTCAACCTGCCGATCGACCTGCTGAACCAGAACCTGGGTCGCATGGCCAAGGAGCGAATTGAGTCGCCAAAACTGGCGAAAATTTTCCTCAAGGAACATCCTGAAGTCTGGCACGCCTGGGTGAGCGACGACGCAGCCAAGAAAATCGACGCGGCCTTGTAGGTCAAGCGTGCCCGGCTACCCTGAGGGGCAGCCGGGCGCCTGGCCACAACCCACTGGATCGAGAGCACGATATGTTTCCTGAGAGTTTTACGTTTTCCATCGCCGACTGGGTCAACGGTTGGGTGGACTCATTGGTCACCAACTACGGTGATGTGTTCCGGCACATTTCCGACACCCTGCTATGGGCCATCGTCAACCTGGAAGGGCTGCTGCGCGCAGCGCCCTGGTGGCTGATGCTGGCCATCGTCGGCGGCGTCGCCTGGCACGCCACCCGCAAGGTGGTGACCACGGCGGTGATCGTCGGTTTGCTGTTCCTGGTGGGCGCGGTTGGCCTGTGGGACAAGCTGATGCAGACCCTGGCCTTGATGATGGTCGCCACGGTGATCTCGGTGCTGATCGGCGTGCCGCTGGGCATTCTGTCCGCACGCAGCAATCGCCTGCGCTCGGTGCTGATGCCACTGCTCGACATCATGCAGACCATGCCGAGTTTCGTGTACCTGATCCCCGTGCTGATGCTGTTCGGTTTGGGCAAGGTCCCGGCGATTTTCGCCACCGTGATCTACGCCGCGCCGCCGCTGATCCGCCTCACCGACTTAGGGATTCGCCAGGTCGACGGCGAAGTCATGGAAGCCATCAACGCCTTTGGTGCCAACCGCTGGCAGCAACTGTTCGGCGTGCAACTGCCGCTGGCGTTGCCGAGCATCATGGCCGGGATCAACCAGACCACCATGATGGCGCTGTCGATGGTGGTGATCGCCTCGATGATCGGAGCCCGTGGCTTGGGTGAAGACGTCCTCGTCGGCATCCAGACCCTCAACGTCGGCCGTGGCCTCGAAGCCGGGCTCGCGATTGTAATTCTCGCAGTGGTCATCGACCGCATTACCCAGGCCTATGGTCGTCCACGGCATGAGGCGAGCAAATGACTACTGTCAGCAAAATCGAAGTTAAAAACGTCTTCAAGATCTTCGGCGCCCGCTCTAAGGATGCGCTGGCCATGGTCGGCCAGGGCAAGACCAAGGACCAGGTGCTGGCCGAGACCGGTTGCGTGGTCGGCGTGAACGATTTGTCGTTGAGCATCGGCACTGGCGAGATCTTCGTGATCATGGGGCTGTCGGGTTCCGGCAAGTCCACGCTGGTGCGCCACTTCAACCGCCTGATCGACCCCACCAGCGGCGCGATCCTGGTGGACGGCGAAGACATCCTGCAACTGGACATGGAAGCCCTGCGCCAATTCCGTCGGCACAAGATCAGCATGGTGTTCCAGAGCTTCGGCCTGCTGCCCCACAAGAGTGTGCTCGACAACGTCGCCTACGGCCTGAAAGTGCGTGGCGAAACCAAGCAGGTCTGCGCCGAACGCGCCCTGCACTGGATCGAAACCGTGGGCCTCAAGGGCTACGAAAACAAATACCCGCACCAGCTTTCCGGCGGCATGCGCCAGCGCGTCGGCCTGGCCCGCGCCTTGGCGGCGGACACCGACATCATCCTGATGGACGAGGCTTTCAGTGCACTCGACCCACTGATCCGCGCCGAGATGCAGGACCAGTTGCTGGAGCTGCAAAAGACCCTGCACAAAACCATCGTCTTCATCACCCACGACCTCGACGAGGCCGTGCGCATCGGCAACCGTATTGCGATCCTCAAGGATGGCAAGCTGATCCAGGTCGGCACCCCTCGGGAGATCCTGCATTCGCCGGCGGATGAATATGTGGATCGGTTTGTTCAGCGGCGGGCGGCGGTGGTTTGAATTGAAGAGGTCAACCATGTTCCAGGCAGCAAAAATCATCATTGCCGACGCCCCGCTGCGCTGGCAGGACGTCGTCGCCGTCGCCCGCCAAGGCGCGGTGCTTGAACTCTCGGGCCAGGCCTGGGCACGCATCGACAATGCCCAGGCCATCGTGCAACGCATTGTCACCAGCGGTGAGCGCGCCTATGGCGTGAACACCGGCCTGGGCGCGCTGTGCAATGTGTCGCTCAAGGGCGAGCAACTCAGCCAGCTGTCGCGCAATACTTTGCTGAGCCATGCCTGTGGCGTTGGCCCGGTGCTGAGCGACGAGCAGACCCGTGCGATCATCTGCGCGGCGATCATCAACTACAGTCATGGCAAATCCGGCCTGCATCCGCAGGTGGTGCACTCGTTGCTGGCGTTGCTCAACCACGGCATCACACCGCAAGTGCCGTCCCAGGGTTCGGTGGGTTACCTGACCCACATGGCCCATGTGGGCGTGGCCTTGTTGGGCGTGGGCGATGTGAGTTACCGAGGCCGCATCGTTCCGGCTCAAGAGGCCTTGAGCGCGGAAGGATTGCATCCGGTCGTGCTTGGCGCCAAGGACGGCCTGTGCCTGGTCAACGGCACGCCGTGCATGACCGGCCTGAGCTGTCTGGCCCTGGCCGACGCCCATCACTTGCTGCAGTGGGCCGACGTGATCGGCGCCATGAGTTTTGAAGCCCAGCGCGGCCAGATCGACGCGTTTGACGAAGAGATCATCGCCTTAAAACCGCACCCTGGCATGCAACACGTCGGCATCAACCTGCGCGCCTTGCTCGATGGCAGTGAAGTGATCGCCAGCAGCAAAGGCATCCGCACCCAGGACGCCTTGAGCATCCGTTCGATCCCACAGATCCACGGTGCAGCCCGCGACCAGGTGGAACACGCCACCCGCCAGATCGAGACCGAACTCAACAGCGCCACCGACAACCCGCTGGTACTCGGCACGCCAGACCATTACCGCGTGGTGTCCCAGGCCAACCCCCACGGACAATCCGTGGCACTGGCGGCGGACATGCTGGCAATCGCCATGGCCGAAATCGGCTCGGTGGCCGAACGCCGCCTGGACCGCCTGATCAACCCGCACGTCAGCGGCTTGCCGGCGTTTCTGGTGAGCAACCCTGGGGTCAACTCCGGGATGATGATCGTGCAGTACGTCGCCGCTTCGCTGTGTGGGCAAAACCGCCAGTTGGCGCAACCGGCGGTGCTCGACAACTTCGTCACCTCGGGCCTGCAGGAAGACCACCTGAGCATGGGCACCAATGCCGCGCTCAAGCTGCACCAGGTGTTGGCCAACGTGACGCAGATCCTCGCTATCGAGTACTTGCTGGCGGCCCAGGCGTTCGAATTCTTGAAGGACCAGCGCTTCGGCGCCGGCACCGACCGCGCGTGGCGCCTGTTGCGTGAAGTGGTCCCGGCCTACGAGCAGGACCGCTGGCTGGCGCCGGACATTGCGGCCGCTGCCCAACTGCTCAAAGACACCGACTTACCGAATTTGCACTGAAGCCTTATTCAAAAGAACAATTCAAAAGGAGTATGAATGTGACTGCGCTAAACCTGATTCCAGGCCAACTGAGCCTTGCCCAACTGCGAGCCATCTACCAGCAGCCGGTAACCCTCAGTCTGGATGACAGCGCCACGGCGCAGATCGACGCCAGTGTTGCTTGCGTGGAGCAGATTCTCGCCGAGAACCGCACCGCCTACGGCATCAACACCGGTTTCGGCCTGCTGGCCTCGACCCGCATCGCAAGTGTTGACCTGGAAAACCTCCAGCGTTCCCTGGTGCTGTCCCACGCCGCCGGCGTCGGTGAGCCGATCAGCGATGCCCTGGTGCGGCTGGTCATGGTGCTCAAGGTCAACAGCCTCAGCCGTGGGTTCTCCGGGATCCGCCGCCAGGTGATCGACGCGCTGATCGCGCTGATCAACGCCGAGGTGTACCCGCATATTCCGTTGAAAGGTTCGGTCGGTGCCTCCGGCGACCTGGCGCCCTTGGCGCACATGTCCCTGGTGCTGCTGGGCGAAGGCAAGGCGCGCTACAAGGGCGAATGGCTGGAAGCCACCGACGCGCTGAAAGTCGCCGGCCTGACGCCGCTGACCCTCGCCGCCAAAGAAGGCCTGGCGCTGCTCAACGGCACCCAGGTGTCCACCGCGTACGCCCTGCGTGGCCTGTTCGAAGGCGAAGACCTGTTCGCCAGTGCCCTGGCATGCGGCGCGCTCACCGTGGAAGCAGTGCTGGGTTCGCGCTCCCCCTTCGACGCACGCATTCATGCCGCACGCGGCCAGCGTGGGCAGATCGATTCAGCAGCAGCCTATCGTCACCTGCTGGGCGAAAGCAGCCAGGTGTCTCAGTCGCACCAGAACTGCGACAAGGTGCAGGATCCATACTCGCTGCGCTGCCAGCCGCAAGTCATGGGCGCGTGCCTGACCCAGTTCCGCCAGGCCGCCGAGGTGTTGGTGGTAGAAGCCAACGCCGTATCGGATAACCCGCTGGTCTTTGCCGCCGAAGGTGACGTGATTTCCGGCGGTAACTTCCACGCCGAACCGGTGGCCATGGCCGCCGACAACATGGCACTGGCCATCGCTGAAATCGGCTCGCTCAGCGAGCGCCGTATCTCGCTGATGATGGACAAGCACATGTCGCAACTGCCGCCGTTCCTGGTGGGCAATGGTGGTGTGAACTCCGGCTTCATGATCGCCCAGGTGACCGCTGCCGCGCTTGCCAGCGAAAACAAGGCGCTGGCCCATCCCCATAGCGTCGACAGTCTGCCGACCTCGGCCAACCAGGAAGACCACGTTTCGATGGCCCCGGCTGCGGGCAAGCGCCTGTGGGAAATGGCCGAGAACACCCGTGGCGTTCTCGCCGTGGAATGGCTGGCCGCGTGCCAGGGCCTGGACCTGCGCGAAGGCCTGAAAACCTCGCCTGCGCTGGAAAAAGCGCGCGGGATCCTGCGCGACAAAGTGGCGTTCTATGAGAAGGACCGTTTCTTCGCACCGGACATCAACGCCGCCAGCGAGTTGTTGGCCAGCCGCTGCCTGAATGAGCTGGTGCCGGCCAAGCTGCTGCCGAGCCTCTAAGGGCGACATTCTGTAGTGAGCGGGGCAAGCCCGCTCACTACAGTTGTCAGGCGACAGGGTCGAAATTTTCTCGGGATAAAAATAACTAGGGAAGAGAAATGCACCAGCAAGAGAAAGGATTGAAACGCGGGCTCAGCGCCCGACATATTCGCTTCATGGCACTCGGTTCCGCGATCGGCACCGGGCTGTTCTATGGCTCCGCCTCCGCCATCCAGATGGCCGGTCCCGCTGTGCTGCTGGCCTACCTGATCGGCGGCGCCGCTGTATTCATGGTGATGCGCGCCCTCGGCGAAATGGCCGTGCACAACCCGGTGGCCGGTTCGTTCGGCCAGTACGCCAGCACCTACCTGGGCCCCATGGCCGGGTTTATCCTCGGGTGGACCTACGCCTTTGAGATGATCATCGTCTGCCTGGCCGACGTCACCGCCTTCGGTATTTACATGGGCTTCTGGTTTCCCGACGTCGCGCGTTGGGTCTGGGTGCTCGGCATTGTGTTTTTGATCGGCGGCCTGAACCTGTGCAACGTCAAAGTGTTTGGCGAAATGGAGTTCTGGCTGTCGCTGCTCAAGGTCGGTGCCATTGTGGCGATGATCCTCGGCGGGTTTGGCATCATGCTGTTCGGCATTCATTCGGCCGGTGAAACCCAGGCCAGCGGCCTCAGCAATCTGTGGGCCCACGGCGGTTTCATGCCCAACGGCATTGGCGGCCTGATCGCCTCGTTCGCGGTGGTGATGTTTGCCTTTGGCGGCATCGAAATCATCGGCATCACCGCCGGTGAAGCCAAGGACCCACAGCGCGTGATCCCCAAGGCGATCAACGCGGTGCCGCTGCGCATCCTGTTGTTCTACGTTCTGACCCTGTTCGTGCTGATGGCCATCTATCCATGGCCGCAAATCGGCAGCCAGGGCAGCCCGTTCGTGCAGATCTTCAGCAACCTCGGCATCGGCTCGGCGGCGACCATTCTCAATATCGTGGTGATCTCGGCGGCCGTTTCGGCGATCAACAGCGACATCTTCGGTGCCGGCCGCATGATGTACGGCCTGGCCCAGCAAGGGCAGGCGCCCAAAGGCTTTGCGCAATTGTCGAAACACGGCGTGCCGTGGATGACTGTTGTGGTGATGGGCGCGGCGCTGCTCGGCGGTGTGGTGCTCAACTACCTGATCCCGGAAAACGTGTTCCTGCTGATCGCCTCGATTGCCACCTTCGCCACCGTGTGGGTGTGGCTGATGATCCTGTTCACCCAGGTCGCCATGCGCCGTTCGATGACTAAAGAGCAGGTGGCCGAACTGAAATTCCCCGTGCCGTTCTGGCCCTATGCGCCGGCGGCCGCCATTGTGTTCATGCTGTTCGTGTTTGGCGTGCTGGGTTACTTCCCGGACACCCAGGCCGCTTTGCTGGTCGGTGCTGTGTGGATCGTGCTGCTGGTGGTGGCTTACCTGCTGTGGGTCAAGCCCGCTGCCGGGCAAGCGGCCAAGGTCCATTACGACCCGGCTTTGTCTCATCGTTAATCTAGGGAGGCGTTGATGAAAACGCTTTGGCAACACTGCCACGTCGCAACCATGGCACAGGGCAAATACTCGATCATCGAGGATGCCGCCATGGTGACCGTCGGTTCGCTCATCGAGTGGATCGGCCCCCGCAGCCAGGCGCCCACGGCGGATTACGCCCAGGTGCATGACCTGCAAGGCGCGTGGGTCACCCCCGGGCTGATCGACTGCCACACCCACACGGTGTTCGGCGGCAACCGCAGCGGCGAGTTCGAGCAACGCCTCGAAGGCGTGAGCTACGCCGAGATCGCGGCCAAGGGCGGCGGTATTGCCAGCACTGTGCGTGCCACCCGTGCGGCGACGGAAGATGAACTGTTTGCCAGCGCTGAAAAACGCCTGCGCAGTCTGCTACGCGATGGCGTGACCACCGTGGAGATCAAGTCCGGCTACGGCCTGGACCTGGCCAACGAACGCAAGATGCTGCGCGTCGCCCGTCGCCTTGGTGAAGCGCTGCCGGTCAGCGTGCGCGCCACGTGCCTGGCGGCCCACGCGTTGCCGCCGGAATACAAGGACCGCGCCGACGACTACATCGAGCACATCTGCGCCGAGATGCTGCCGGCCTTGGCGGCGGAAGGGCTGGTGGACGCGGTGGATGCGTTTTGTGAATACCTGGCGTTTTCCACCGAGCAGGTGGAGCGCGTGTTCAAGGTTGCCCGGCAACTCGGCCTGCCGGTGAAACTGCACGCCGAGCAACTCTCATCGCTGCACGGCTCCAGCCTGGCGGCGCGTTACCAGGCGCTGTCGGCGGACCACCTGGAGTTCATGACCGAAGAAGACGCCATCGCCATGGCCGCTGCCGGCACCGTCGCGGTGCTGCTGCCGGGCGCGTTCTACTTCCTGCGCGAAACCCAGTTGCCGCCGATGGACGCCCTGCGCAAGCACGGCGTGAAAATCGCCATCGCCAGCGACCTCAACCCCGGCACCTCGCCGGCTCTGTCGGTGCGCCTGATGCTGAACATGGCCTGCACACTGTTCCGCATGACCCCGGAAGAAGCCTTGGCGGGCGCCACTCAACATGCGGCCACTGCGTTGGGCATGGGCGATACCCACGGCTCCCTGGAAGTGGGCAAGGTCGCGGATTTCGTCGCCTGGCAGATTGATCGTCCTGCCGACCTGGCCTATTGGCTGGGCGGCGAGCTGGATAAACGCGTCGTGCGCCATGGCGTCGATGTCACTGTTTGAGGAGTACTGTTCGTGGATAAGGTTCTGAACTTCAAACAAGGCCGTGTGCCGCTGCTGATCAGCATGCCCCACGCCGGCCTGCGCCTGACGCCTGCTGTCGAGGCGGGGTTGATTCCCGAGGCGCAAAGCCTGCCGGACACCGATTGGCATATCCCCACGCTGTATGACTTTGCCGAGGCGCTGGGTGCTAGCACTTTGTCGGCAGAATATTCCCGATTTGTGATCGACCTGAACCGGCCATCCGACGACAAGCCGCTGTATGTCGGCGCCACCACCGGGCTGTATCCGGCGACGCTGTTCGACGGCGTGCCCTTGTTCCGCGAGGGGCTGGAGCCGAACGAGACCGAGCGCGCCAGTTACTTGCAGAAAATTTGGGGCCCGTATCACCGCACCCTGCAGGAGGAACTGGCACGGCTCAAGGCCGAGTTCGGCTACGCCTTGCTGTTCGATGCGCACTCGATCCGTTCGGTCATCCCGCACCTGTTCGAAGGCAAGCTGCCGGACTTCAACCTCGGCACCTTCAATGGCGCCGCCTGTGATCCGGAACTGGCCAGCCAGTTGGAAGCTATTTGCGCGACGCATCCGCAGTACACCCATGTGCTGAACGGGCGCTTCAAGGGCGGCCACATCACCCGGCATTACGGTGACCCGGGCCAGGATATCCACGCGGTGCAGCTGGAGCTGTGCCAGAGCGCCTATATGGAAGAGTTCGAGCCGTTCCGGTATCGAGCGGATCTGGCCGAGCCGACGCGGGTGGTGCTCAAGCAATTGTTGCAAGGTTTGTTGGCGTGGGGGCAGAAGCGCTACGGCTGACCGTCTGTCGCCTGGGTGCAAAACCCGGTCGCCACAGGTCGCTTTTATCGAGGTCTCGCTGGGTAAGGTTGTGGATACGGCGCGTCAGACGCCACTCCTACAATAAAGCTGCCGAGTGAGACCTCTTCCATGAAAAAACTGTTGTTGACCCTCACCGGCGCCGCGTTGCTCAGCGCCAACGCCATGGCCGCCGAACCGGCCTCCTGCAATAACATCCGCATGGGCGTGGTCAGTTGGACCGACGTGGTCGCCACTTCCGGCATGGCCGACGTGCTGCTCAATGGCCTCGGCTACGACAGCAAGCAGACCAGCGCCGTGCAGCAGATCATCTTTGCCGGCATCCGCGACAAGCGCCTGGATATTTTCCTCGGTTACTGGAAACCGGCGATGGACAACAACATCGCGCCGTTCCTGGCGGCCAAGCAGGTCAAGGTATTCGATACACCCAGCCTCGCCGACGCCCAGGCCACCCTGGCCGTGCCGCAATACGTGGCGGATGCGGGCTTGAAGACCTTCGCCGATATCGCCCGTTTCAAGGACAAGCTCGGCGGCAAGATCTATGGCATCGAGCCGGGCAGCGGTGCCAACACCGATATCCAGAAAATGATCGACACCAACCGCTTCGGCCTTGGCGGCTTCAAGTTGGTTGCCTCCGGTGAAGCCGGGATGCTGGCAGCGGTGCAGCGCGCGGTGAATCGCAAGGAATTCGTGGTGTTCGTCGGTTGGACCCCGCACCCGATGAACATCAATATGAAGATGGCCTATCTCACCGGCAGTGAAGACGTATTCGGCCCCGACGAAGGCCGCGCCACCGTCTCCACCGTCACCGCGCCGGATTTTGCCGAGCGCTGCCCCAACGCCAATCGCCTGTTGGAAAACCTCACCTTCACTGCCGCCCAGGAAAGCCAGTTGATGGTGCCGATCATGGAGCGCAAATCGCCGCAGGACGTGGCCAAGCAATGGCTGCGTGATCACCCCGAGGATTTGCAGCGCTGGCTGGCTGGGGTCAAGGCGCTCGATGGCAGCGATGGGGCGGCGGCAGTGCAGGCGAGTCTTAAATGAGTCGATACCCGATCTCGCCAGAACTGGCAGCGTTCGTGGAGAAGACTGAGTCCTTCACCCGTGACGACTCATCGCTGGCGGGCTTACGCCAAAACTACGACAGCATGTGCCAGGCATTCACCCCGGCGAAACCCGAAGGCTTGCAGGTCGAAGACCTGACCCTGGCCGGCGTAGGCGTGCGCAGTTATCTGCCGACCTCGCCGGTTCCTGCTGATGGCTGGCCTTGCCTCCTTTATATGCACGGCGGCGGTTGGGTCGTCGGCGGGCTGGATTCCCACGATTTCATCTGCTTCGAGCTGGCCACGGCCTTGCAGGTGTTGGTGATCGCCATCGATTATCAGCTGGCGCCTGAACACCCGTTCCCGGCCGCCTATGAGGATTGTCGCGCCGTGTGGCAGGCCATCCAGGCGGGGCAGGCGCCGTATGCCATCAACCTGCGGCGCCTGGTGGTCATGGGCGACAGTGCAGGCGGCAACCTGGCGGCAGCATTGTGTATGGGATTGCGCGACGACGGGCAACCGTTGCCGCGCGCCCAGGTCTTGATCTATCCGGGGTTGGGCGGCCCCTGCGACTTGCCATCGCGGCGCGACTGCATGGACGCGCCCTTGCTCAGCAGCGCCGACACCGATGGCTACCTGGCGCTGTACCTGCAGGGCAGCGACAGGCCGTCGCCCTACGCGATGCCGCTGTCGGCCGCAGACTTCAGCGGTTTGCCCAAGGCGTTGATCGCCGTGGCCCAGTTCGACCCGCTGCGCGACGACGGCATGCTCTACGCCGAACGTCTGCAGGCGGCAGGCGTGGCCGCCGTGCTGTATCCCGGCAAAGGCCTGGTCCACGGCTGCCTGCGGGCGCGGCGGCAAGCGCCGGAAGTGGACCGGCTCTATGAATACCTGCTGGACTACCTGGGGAGCGAAGGGCTGACACAGGTCTAAGTGCTCTAGGACATGCTCATTGCACAATTCGGGTTTATAGTGCCAGACGGCAAAATAAAAGACGTCCCCCAGGGATGAACCCGACCCCTTACGGAGCGCGCAATGCAGACTTGGTTCCCGCAGATCAAACCCCACGCCCGGCACGATCTGGCCGTCGATGACATCCACACGCTGTACGTCGATGAAAGTGGCTCCCCCGAAGGCTTGCCCGTCGTCTTTATCCATGGTGGCCCGGGTTCCGGTTGTGATGCCCAGAGCCGTTGCTATTTCGACCCTAACTTGTACCGCATCGTCACCTTCGACCAGCGTGGCTGCGGGCGCTCCACCCCGCGCGCCAGCCTGGAAAACAACACCACCTGGGACCTGGTCGCCGACCTTGAGCGCATCCGCGAGCATCTGGGCATCGACAAGTGGGTACTGTTCGGCGGCTCGTGGGGCTCGACCCTGTCACTGGCCTACGCGCAAACCCATCCCGAGCGTGTGCTCGGCCTGATCGTGCGCGGCATTTTCCTGGCCCGGCCGCAGGACATCCATTGGTTCTACCAGGAAGGCGCGAGCCGCCTGTTCCCGGATTACTGGCAGGACTACATTGCGCCGATCCCGCCGGAAGAGCGTCACGACATGATCGCGGCCTACCACAAGCGCCTCACCGGCAACGACCAGATCGCCCAGATGCACGCGGCCAAGGCCTGGTCCGGCTGGGAAGGGCGCATGCTCGGCCTGTGCCCGAGCCCGCAGCATGTGGAGCGGTTTTCCGAGCCACAGCGCGCGCTGTCCATCGCGCGGATCGAGTGCCACTACTTCACCAACAACTCCTTCCTGGAGCCCAACCAGCTGATCCGCGATATGCACAAGATCGCCCATCTGCCTGGCGTAATCATTCACGGGCGCTACGATATGATTTGCACTTTGGATAACGCCTGGGAGTTGCACCAGGCGTGGCCCAACAGTGAGTTGCAGGTGATTCGCGAGGCCGGCCATGCCGCGTCCGAGCCCGGCATCACCGATGCCTTGGTGCGGGCGACCAGCCAGATGGCACGTCGCTTGCTCGACCTGCCGCCCGAAGAAGCATGAAGGGCCTGCTGCAACGGGTGCGCGGCGCCCGGGTCGAGGTTGCGGGCGAAATCGTCGGCGCCATCGACCAGGGGTTGCTGGTGCTGGTGGCCGTCGAGCCTGCGGATACGCCGGAGAGTGCCGATAAGCTGTTACACAAGCTGTTGAACTATCGGGTGTTCAGCGACGACGAAGGCAAGATGAACCTGTCGTTGAAGGATATCGACGGCGGTTTGTTGCTGGTGTCGCAGTTCACCCTGGCGGCGGATACCAAGAGCGGGCTGCGGCCGAGCTTCTCTACAGCGGCCCCACCGGCCCTGGGAGCGGCGCTTTTTGATCACTTGCTGTTACAAGCGCAACAATTGCATGGCAAGGTGGCGTCAGGGCGTTTTGGCGCGGATATGCAGGTGCATTTGGTCAATGATGGCCCTGTGACCTTCCTCTTGCAGACGTGAATGTATTAAAAACGACTTTTAATGCCTAAAAACGCAGGGTTTCGCTACAAATACTTCGTTATCCCTGATGCGTTGTTTCGCGGGCTACTAGATAATCGCGCGCTACGGGGATCAGCGTTGTTTGGTCCATTTTTGACTTAGGTAGAGACTTGTCCGACAACCCATGGGGAATCATTTTGCCCCAGGGGAGTCGGAACAATGCTCGCCAACCTGGCATATAGATAGCTGGCCGTTGGTTTTTTGATCTGTTTTCGGCGAGGGTTGCTCGTGATTGTTAGTCCCTGTAATGCACCAAAATTGTCTGCCAAACGGTTACGAAACGCACTGGTGACGGGCTCCGCCCTGTTTTGCCTGTTCGGCGCGGGTCAACTGTGGGCATTCAGTCTGGATGATGTGTCGGCCAAGGCAAAAGAGCTGGCCGGGCAGAAATACGAAGCTCCGCGCAGCAATCTGCCGAACGAATTCCGCGAAATGAAGTTCGCGGACTATCAGAAGATTCGTTTCCGCAACGAAAAAGCCGAGTGGGCTGATCAAAACACCCCGTTCAAGCTGTCCTTCTATCACCAGGGTATGCACTTCGATACACCGGTGAAAATCAACGAAGTCACCGCCGACAGCGTCCAGGAAATCAAATACGACCCGACGCGCTTCGATTTCGGCGACGTGAAGTTTGATCCTAAAGCCACCGAACAGCTGGGTTATGCCGGCTTCCGTGTGCTGTACCCGATCAACAAGGCCGACAAACAAGACGAAATCATGACCATGCTCGGCGCGAGCTACTTCCGCGTAGTCGGCAAGGGCCAGGCGTACGGTCTGTCTGCCCGTGGCATGGCGATCGACACTGCATTGCCGTCCGGCGAAGAATTCCCGCGTTTCACCGAGTTCTGGATCGAGCGTCCAAAGCCGGGCGAGAAGCAGTTGGTGATCTTTGCCCTGCTGGACTCCCCACGGGCGACCGGCGCGTATCGCCTGATCCTGCGTCCGGGCACCGACACCATTGTCGACGTGAAATCCCAGATGTTCCTGCGCGACAAGGTCAGCAAACTGGGCGTTGCCCCGTTGACCAGCATGTACCTGTTCGGCGCGAATCAGCCTTCCAAAGTGCTGAACTACCGTCGTGAGCTGCACGATTCCAGCGGTCTGTCGATCCATGCCGGTAATGGCGAGTGGATCTGGCGCCCACTGAACAACCCAAAACACCTGTCGGTCAGCAACTTCACCGTAGAAAACCCGAAGGGTTTCGGCCTGCTGCAACGCGGTCGCGACTTCAGCCACTACGAAGACCTCGACGACAACTACGACAAGCGCCCAAGCGCCTGGATCGAGCCTGAGGGCGACTGGGGCAAAGGCACCGTCAACCTGGTAGAGATTCCGACTGCCGATGAAACCAACGACAACATCGTTGCGTTCTGGAGCCCTGCGGAACTGCCGGAAGTCGGCAAACCGCTGGACGTTTCCTACCGCCTGCACTGGACCATGGACGAAAAAGCCTTGCACCCGGCCGACAGCGCCTGGGTCAAGCAGACCCTGCGTTCTACCGGTGATGTGAAGCAATCCAACCTGATCCGCCAGCCTGACGGCAGCGTGGCTTACCTGGTGGACTTCGAGGGCCCGTCCCTCAAGGCCCTGCCGTCGGATGCCCCGGTGCGCAGCCAAGTGAGTGTCAGCGACAACGCTGAACTGGTTGAGAACAGCGTGCGCTACAACGAACACACCAAAGGCTGGCGCCTGACCCTGCGCATGAAGATCAAGGACGCAGGCAAGCCGACCGAAATGCGCGCGGCGCTGGTGCAAGATGTTGCCCCACCTGCGCCTGAACAGGACTCGAGCCACGTGCTCAAGGCTGACAAGGTCCTGGCCAAGCAGCACGAGAAACAGGCCAAGAAAGACGCGAAAGACAAGGAAGCCAAGCAGCCAGAAGCTGCCCCAGCCACACCGGAGCCGATCAAGACCGAACAAGTCCTGACCGAAACCTGGAGCTACCAGTTGCCTGCCGATGAGTAATTCTCAAGTCCAGCCAGAAACTCTGCAGGAGTATCTGGCGCATCTACCGATGACCGCTGAGCAGCGCGCCGAACTGGCGGGCTGCACATCCTTCACCGAGTTGCACGAGCGCTTGTCGTCCTCGACCTTCGACGCGCCGGTCGACGCCGCCCAGGCGTCGGTTGGCACGCGGTTGACCCTCAACACCGCCGAAGAGCTGCAAGACGCCGAAATGCTGGCGGTCGACGCTGCTGGCCGCGTGTGCCTGAAGGCCACGCCGCCAATCCGTCGTACCCGCGTGGTGCCGGAGCCGTGGCGCACCAATATCCTGGTGCGCGGCTGGCGCCGACTCACCGGGCGCAGCAATCCTCCGGCGCCGCCGAAGGATGAGCGTGTATTGCCGGCTGCGCGCTGGCGTACGGTCGGTTCGATCCGTCGTTACATCCTGCTGGTGCTGATGCTCGGCCAGACCATCGTGGCTGGCTGGTACATGAAAGGCATCATGCCGTACCAGGGTTGGTCGCTGGTCGACTTCGACGAAATCCGCAACCAGACCCTGCTGCAAACTGCCACCCAGGTACTGCCATACGCTTTGCAAACCAGCATCCTGATCATGTTCGGGATCCTGTTCTGCTGGGTGTCGGCCGGTTTCTGGACCGCGTTGATGGGCTTCCTGGAATTGCTGACGGGTCACGATAAATACCGGATCTCCGGTAAAAGTGCCGGTGACGAGCCGATTCCAAAAGACGCCCGTACCGCGCTGGTGATGCCGATCTGCAACGAAGACGTGCCTCGGGTATTTGCCGGTTTGCGCGCCACGTTCGAATCGGTCGCCGCAACCGGTGACCTGGACCGCTTCGACTTCTTCGTGCTCAGCGACAGTAATGACGCCGACATCTGCATCGCCGAGCAGCAAGCCTGGCTCGACGTGTGCCGCGAAGCCGGTGGCTTCGGCAAGATCTTCTATCGCCGCCGTCGCCGTCGCGTAAAGCGCAAGAGTGGCAACCTCGACGACTTCTGCCGTCGTTGGGGCGGTGACTACAAGTACATGGTCGTGCTCGACGCGGACAGCGTGATGAGCGGCGAGTGCCTGACCAGCCTGGTACGCCTGATGGAAGCCACGCCGGATGCCGGGATCATCCAGACCGCGCCGCGTGCGTCGGGCATGGACACCCTGTATGCGCGCATGCAGCAGTTCGCTACCCGCGTGTATGGCCCGCTGTTCACCGCCGGCTTGCACTTCTGGCAGCTGGGTGAATCCCACTACTGGGGTCACAACGCAATCATCCGCATGAAGCCGTTCATCGAGCACTGCGCCCTGGCGCCGTTGCCGGGCAAAGGCGCGTTCGCCGGTTCCATCCTGTCCCACGACTTCGTTGAAGCGGCGTTGATGCGCCGTGCCGGCTGGGGCGTGTGGATTGCCTACGATTTGCCGGGCAGCTATGAAGAGTTGCCGCCGAACCTGCTGGACGAACTCAAGCGTGACCGTCGCTGGTGCCACGGCAACCTGATGAACTTCCGCCTGTTCCTGGTGAAGGGCATGCACCCGGTGCACCGTGCGGTGTTCCTGACCGGCGTGATGTCCTACTTGTCGGCGCCGTTGTGGTTCCTGTTCCTGGTGCTGTCCACGGCCCTGCTGGCGGTGAACACCCTGATGGAACCGCAGTACTTCATGGCGCCACGCCAGTTGTACCCGCTGTGGCCGCAATGGCATCCGGACAAGGCGGTGGCGCTGTTCTCCACCACCATCGTGTTGCTGTTCCTGCCGAAACTGCTGAGCATCATCCTGATCTGGGCCAAGGGCGCGAAAGAGTTCGGCGGCAAGTTCAAGGTGACCTTGTCGATGCTGCTGGAGATGCTGTTCTCCATGCTGCTGGCGCCGGTGCGGATGATTTTCCACACCCGCTTTGTACTCGCCGCGTTCCTCGGCTGGGCTGCGACCTGGAACTCGCCGCAGCGTGACGACGACTCCACCCCATGGAGCGAAGCGGTCAAGCGCCACGGTCCGCAAACCGTGTTGGGCTTCCTGTGGGCCCTGCTGGTGGTGTGGTTGAACCCGAGCTTCCTGTGGTGGTTGGTGCCGATTGTGGGGTCGCTGATGCTGTCGATCCCGGTGTCGGTGATCTCCAGCCGTGTCGGGCTGGGCCTCAAGTCCCGCGACGAGAGCCTGTTCCTGATCCCCGAGGAATACAATCCGCCGCAAGCGTTGCTGTCGACCGAGCAGTACACCCACGAAAACCGTTGGCATGCGCTGAACGATGGCTTCGTGCGCTCGGTGGTCGACCCGCAGCAGAACGCCCTGGCCTGCGCCTTGGCGACCTCGCGTCACCGTGAAGCGGAGCCGATCGAGTACCTGCGTACCGAACGTGTGCGTCACGCGTTGAAAGTCGGCCCGGCCGGCCTCAACAACGGTGAACGCCTGGCTCTGTTGAGCGACCCGGTCGCCCTGGCTCGCCTGCATGAGCACGTCTGGAACGAAGGCCATGCCGAGTGGCTCGCCGCCTGGCGTGACTCGATCAAGGCTGATCCACACGCGCCGTTGCTACCGTTGCAACCGCTGTCGTCCCAGGCCCAACCGGCCTGATTCAGACGCCCCCGAGGGTTCTCCTCGGGGGCGTTCCAAGCGCTGGTCCTACAGCGTTTTCCGCTCCCTCCTATCTCCTGCTAACGTCTTGTTTTTTCGAAACAAAAGTCCCTCGTCCGAGGCATATTGCCGTGCCCGTGACTGAGTTAGCATCGCCCCGGATTTGGACTTGCCACAGGGGTATTCATGAGCAAAGGCTATTGTTTGGCGCTGCTGCTAAGCGCTGCCGCATTGATTCACATGGGGTTGGCGCAGGCCGGCGCGATTGACGACGCCGTTCGACGCGGCGTGCTGAAGGTCGGCACCACACCCACCTATGTGCCCTTCGAAATGACCGACAAACAGGGGCGAATCATCGGCTTTGAAATCGACCTGCTCAAGGTCATGAGCCAAGCACTGGGTGTGGAACTTGAGTTGGTCGCAGTGCCCTACACCGAGCTGGTGGCGGGGTTGCAGGCGAAGAAATTCGACCTGATCGGCAGCGGCATGACGGTCACCCAGGAGCGCAACCTCAAGCTGAATTTCAGCGACTCGTTCATTGTGGTCGGCCAGTCCGTACTGTTGCATCCGAGCCTGGCGGGCAAGGTCAGCAGTGTCGAAGACCTGGACGACGCCAGCTACCGGATCGCCACCACCGAAGGCACCACCGGTGAGCTGGCGGCGCGACGGTTTCTAGGGGCGGCCCGACTCAGCAGCTTCTCAACACCGGAGGAAGGAGTACGCCAAGTGGTACAGGGCAAGGCAGATGCTTTTATTTATGACGCGCCCTACAACCTGATCGCCCTGAACCGCCCGGAAAACACCACGCTACTGGCGCTCGAGCAACCTTTCACGTTTGAACCGCTGGCGTTTGGCTTGAAAAAAGGCGATTTCGACAGCCTCAACTGGATCAATCATTTTCTCAACCAGATTGCCCAGGACGGCACCTACGATCGTCTTCACGATAAGTGGTTTAAAGACACCGCCTGGCTGGCGGAGATCGACTGAAAGTCATAACTGCTTACATATCAAACCGTTGCTTCCATCGACCTTGCATGTGTCTACATCTGCCCTTTGCTGCGCGGTTGTGGGGCTTTTCCGACATACGCCGACAACAAATAGCCGTGAAACCTTTGTGACAGCAGGCGAGTGGGTTAGGATCGCACCCCGAAATGGTGCAGCCCGTTTGCGCGCCGACCTCATAAGAATCGTTCAGGGGACTTGATGATGAAAAAGTATCTTTCGATGCTGCTGCTTGGCGTCACCGCGCTGGTCGCGGTCAATGCGGCCCAGGCCGGCGCCATCGATGATGCGGTCAAGCGCGGCACGCTGAAAGTCGGCATGGACCCGACCTACATGCCGTTCCAGATGACCAACAAACGCGGCGAAATCATCGGTTTCGAAGTGGACATCCTCAAGGCCATGGCCAAGTCCATGGGCGTCAAGTTCGAGCCAATCTCCACCGGCTACGACGGCATCATCCCGGCCCTGCTGACCAACAAGTTCGACATGATCGGCAGCGGCATGACCCTGACCCAGGAACGCAACCTGCGCCTGAACTTCAGCGAACCCTTCATCGTGGTCGGCCAGACCCTGCTGATCCGCAAGGAACTGGAAGGCACCATCAAGTCCTACAAAGACCTGAACGACGAGAAATACCGCCTGACCTCCAAGCTCGGTACCACCGGCGAAATGGTGGCCAAGAAGCTGATCTCCAAGGCCAAGTACCACGGCTATGACAACGAGCAGGAAGGCGTGCTGGATGTGGTCAACGGCAAGGCCGATGCCTTTGTGTATGACGCGCCGTACAACGTTGTGGCCGAGAAAAAGGTCGGTAACGGCAAGCTGGTGTACCTCGAAGAACCCTTCACCTTCGAACCTTTGGCGTTCGGCCTGAAGAAAGGCGACTACGACAGCATCAACTTCATCAACAACTTCCTGCACCAGATCCGCAACGACGGCACCTACGATCGCATCCATGACAAGTGGTTCAAGAGCTCCGAGTGGCTCAAGGACATGGAATAAGGCTGGTTTGTAGTGAGCGGGCGGTGCGACGATTCGACAAGCCCGCTCACTACACAAAGGCGTTTGCCTTAGACTTTTTTGGATGTTGAGTAATGAAACAGAAAAAAGCCCAATGGCCCTGGCACCTGCTGACCGTGGTCGTGCTGGTCGGCCTGGCTGGCGCCTTGTACTACGCCACGTCGCTGATGTCCTACGAGTGGCGCTGGAACCGTGTACCGCAATACTTCGCCTACCAGGCTGAAACGTCCCAGCGCGCCGCTGATATCTCCACGGTCGTCGAGTTGGTACGCAAAGGCGATATCGCCGAAGTGACCTTGCGCAACGACGCGGGCGCCGAGCAAAAGCTGACCGTTGCCGACAACAGCCTGCAAGTGGCGCGTGGCGACGATGTGGCCGAAGGCGATGTGGTCGGCGTGACCCGCCATTGGGCGTTGGGCCCACTGATGTGGGGTTTGTGGACCACACTGTGGCTGTCTGTTGTCTCTGGCATCCTTGGCTTGATCATCGGCCTGGCGACCGGGCTGTGCCGCTTGTCCAGCAACCCGACCTTACGAGATTTGTCGACGATCTACGTCGAACTGGTACGCGGCACGCCGCTATTGGTGCAGATCTTCATTTTCTACTTCTTTATCGGAACGGTGCTCAACCTGTCCCGTGAATTTGCCGGGATCGCCGCGCTGTCGCTGTTCACCGGCGCCTACGTGGCGGAAATCGTCCGCGCTGGCGTGCAGTCCATTACCCGTGGCCAGAACGAAGCCGCGCGGTCCTTGGGCCTGAGCGCGAGCCAGTCAATGCGCCATGTGGTATTGCCGCAGGCGTTCAAGCGCGTGCTGCCGCCATTGGCTGGGCAATTTATCAGCCTGGTGAAAGACACTTCGCTGGTCTCGGTGATTGCGATTACCGAATTGCTCAAGAGCGGCCGTGAGGTGATCACCACCTCGTTCTCGCCTTTTGAAATCCTGTTCTGCGTCGCAGGCCTGTACCTGCTGATCAACCTGCCGCTGTCGAAAATGGCCAGCCGGCTTGAGCGGAGGCTCGCGCAAAGTGATTGAAGTCCGCGATCTGGTAAAAGTCTTCGACACCCGTGGGCAGGTGGTCCGCGCGGTCGACAACGTGACCACCCAGGTGGCCAAGGGTGAAGTGCTGGTGGTGATCGGCCCGTCCGGCTCCGGCAAGTCCACCTTCTTGCGCTGCCTCAATGGCCTGGAAGAATTTGACTCGGGCTCGGTGAGCATCGACGGCCTGCAACTGGCCGACCCGAAGACCGACGTGAATGCCTATCGCCGCGAAGTCGGCATGGTGTTCCAGCATTTCAACCTGTTCCCCCACATGACGGTGCTGGAAAACCTGTGCCTGGCGCAGAAAGTCGTGCGCAAGCGCAGCAAGAAAGAGCGCGAGGCCAAAGCCCTGGCGTTGCTGGAAAAGGTCGGAATTGCACAGAAGGCCAATGAGTTTCCATCACGCTTGTCCGGTGGCCAACAGCAGCGCGTCGCGATTGCCAGGGCCCTGGCGATGGACCCCAAGGTCATGCTGTTCGACGAGCCCACCTCGGCGCTGGACCCGGAAATGGTCGGCGAAGTGCTGGACGTGATGAAGACCCTGGCCCTGGAAGGCATGACCATGGTCTGCGTTACCCACGAAATGGGCTTTGCCCGTGAAGTGGCTGACCGCGTGCTGTTTTTCGATCATGGCAAACTGCTGGAAGACGCCGCCCCGGCTGCGTTTTTCGATGCGCCGAAAGACCCACGGGCCCAAGCTTTCCTGCGTCAGGTCCTATAACCTGAATTTGCCCACCAGCGCTTGTAGATCCAGGCTCAGCCGGGTTAGTTGAACACTCGCCGCCGCCGTCTCCTCACTGGCGGCGGCAGTTTGTTCGGACACATCGCGCACCTTCAACACACTGCGATTGATCTCTTGCGCCACCGCGCTCTGCTCCTCGGCGGCAGCGGCGATCTGCGGGTTCATTTCCTGGATGATCGACACCGTGCGGATAATCGCCGCGAGTGCATCGCCTGCATCACGGCTCAGGTCGACGCTGTAGTCAGTCAGGGCGCGGCTGCCGTCCATGATATCGGCCACCTGCTGGGTGCCGGTGTGCAATCCGAGTATCAGCCCTTCGATCTCTTCAGCGGATGCCTGCGTGCGTAAAGCCAGGCTGCGCACTTCGTCTGCGACCACGGCAAACCCTTCGCCTGCCGAGCCAGCCCGCGCGGCTTCAATGGCGGCGTTCAACGCCAGCAAGTTGGTCTGCTGCGACACGGACTTGATCACGTCCAGCACGCCGCCGATCTTTTGGCTCTCCTGTTGCAGTGCAATCATCGCCTGGCCGGCGCGCGCCATTTCGTGGGCCAGATGACCAATCTGCTCGACGGCCTGCCCGACAACCTTGTCGCCAGCCGTGGCTTGTTCATCGGCCTCCCTGGCCGCCGCCGAGGCTTGTTCGGCATGTCGCGCGACCTCCTGGGCAGTGGCGAGCATTTCATTCATCGCGGTGGCCACCTGGTCGGTTTCGTCCCTTTGGTTACTGACCCCGGCGCGGGTCTGTTCGGTGACGGTGGAGAGCTGGGTGGCCGCGCTGGCGATCTGCCGGGCGCTGTCGCCGATGCCGCTGATCAAACTGCGCAGGTTGCGAGACATTTGCGCGATGCTTTGCTGAAGTTGGCCGAGTTCATCCCGACGCTCCACCACCAGGTTGTCGCTCAGGTTGCCCTCGGCGATGCGGTTCGCCGCGGCCAAGGCCTGACGCAACGGTAGGGCGATTTGCCGGGCGATCCACCAGGCCGCCAGCGCACCCAGCAACAGTGCGGCAACCGTGACGCTCACCAGCAACAGGCGAGTCTGTTGCGCCTCACCGTCACGCTTGACGATTTGCCCCTCGCTCACCCGGTCGGTTTTTTCGAGCAACTGGTTGAGTTGTTGCTCGAAGCGGTTCTGCACGGTTTCAGTCGTGACTTGAGCGTCCTTCAGCGCCAGTAACTGCGCGCGATAATTGGCCAGGTCGGTTTTGAGCAGGGCCGAGTCCACGGGCAGCTCCGTGACGGCGGCTTGAGCGATGTCCAGAGCATCGAGTGTTGTACCGAGCACTTCGACATAGGCTTTTAGCGATTCGGCAGCCCAGGCAGGGCTGCGGGCACGCTCTTCAGCTTGTTCCATGGTTTGCCGCAGGTTCTCGATGGCATCGAGTGCTTTTTGATCCTGCTGGTCGGGTAGTTCACTGGCTAATTGGGCGAGGGTGTCGCTGGCTTGTAGGGCGGATTTGCGCAGCACAGGCCGGGTGGTTTCGCGTTGTTCGATCAGCGGCGACAGTTCAACGAGTGCCGTTTTGAAGCTGACCACCAAACCCTTCGCTTCCTGGATACGTTGCAGGTCGGCTGTGTCTTTCAGGTGGTTTTGCAGGTAGTCGAGGTGCTGGTCGATTTTTTCGATCTGCAATTTCATTTTGCTTAGGCTGGCGGTGTCCGTCAGGGTGCGGTACACGATACGGTCGGCGCGCATGGCTTCTGCCACCGCGGCCAGCTTGCCCAGCTCGGTCAGGTTGCCCGAACGAAATAGCACGGCATTCAAGGCTTGCCAGCCGGTCATGGCGATGATGAAGCTGAGGATCAGCACCTGACCAAAACCCAGTGCGAGCTTGAGGCGGACGCTGGCATTGACCAGCAAGCGGGTCAGCCGAGAAAACATGATGAACCTCCGAATCTGAAGAAGCGTTTCGCAACAAAGGAAACGCTAATTCGATTCGGTGTAACGCTGGGCTGATAACTACGTAGGACGTTTCACAAATTTTGGATCAGATCCGGAAACGCCCCACCAGCGTTTGCAGGTAAATCCCCAAGCGGGCCAGCTCGGCACTGGATGCAGCGGTTTCTTCACTGGCCGACGAGGTCTGTTCCGACACATCGCGCACGTTCAACACGCTGCGGTTGATCTCTTCCGCCACTGCGCTTTGTTGCTCGGCGGCCGTGGCGATCTGTGAGTTCATCGCCTGGATGGTTGAGACCGTGCGGGTGATACTCGCCAAGGCGCTGCCGGCGCGGCGGGTCAGTTCGACGCTGCTGTCGGTCAAGCCACGGCTGTTGTCCATGATGGTCGCCACCTGCTGAGTGCCGCTTTGCAGGCCGACGATCAGCTCTTCGATCTCTTCGGTGGACTTCTGGGTGCGCTGGGCCAGGCTGCGCACTTCGTCCGCCACCACGGCGAAGCCACGCCCGGCTTCACCGGCGCGCGCGGCTTCAATCGCGGCGTTGAGGGCCAGCAGGTTGGTTTGCTGGGCCACGGACTTGATCACGTCGAGCACGCTGCCGATCTTGTCGCTTTCGCGCTTCAGGTCACCCATGGCGACCGTGGAGTTGCCCACTTCGGTGGCCAGGCGTTCGATCTGAGCGATGGCTTCGCCGACCACCTTGTCGCCTTCACGGGCCTGCTGGTCAGCCGCCACGGCGGCTTCGGAGGCCTCCTCGGCGTTGCGTGCCACTTCCTGCACGGTCGCGGTCATTTCGTTCATGGCGGTGGCGACCTGGTCGGTCTCGACCTTCTGGCTGTTGACCCCGGCGCTGGTCTGTTCGGTCACGGCCGACAGTTGCTCGGCGGCGCTGGCGATCTGGGTGACACCGTCGCTGATACCACCGATCAGCTCGCGCAGGCCGACGGTCATGCTTTGCATGGCCCGTTGCAGTTGGCCCAGTTCGTCCTGGCGCGTGGAGGTCAGGTTGTGGCTCAGGTCACCGGAGGCGACGCGCTCGGCCACCTTGAGAGTCTGGTTCAGCGGGATGACGATCTGGCGCGTGATCGCCCAGGCGGCCACCAGGCCGAAGATCAGCGCCAACACGGTCGCCAGCAGCAGGAGTTGTTTGGCCTGCGCGGCGTCGGTGTCGCGCACCACGGTTTGCGAGGTGGTGAGTTTTTCGCTGTGGGCCTGCAGGATGTCACCCTGGGCGCTCATGATTTTCAGCGCCTCGGCGGCAGCGGTCTGTGAGTCACGGTACTGGCTGACGGCCGCGCGGTAGGCCTGCAGCGAGGTGCTGGCCTGCTGCAGGTTGGTCTGGTACTGCGTGGGCAGTTGGCCTTCCAGTTCGGTGATCTTCTTGATGGCGTTATCAATCGCATCGAGGGCCGGCTGTTCAGCCTCGACCTTGGCGCTGTAGGTGTAGCCGCGCACCTGGAAACGCGCTTGCTGAATCAGTTTGCTCAGGTCGACCACGCTGTTGAACAGGGTGACGCTGTCGCCTTGCAGCAGGCTTTTTTCGACCTCGCTGACTTTTTCCACGGCGTTGTCGGCGGTGTCGCCCAGTTTGCTGCGGGCACCTTCGCGCTTGAGCCCGGCCTGGACCATGGCGGCAAAGGCTTTTTTGTATTGGTTCAGGGCGTCTTGTTGCTGTTCCACAAGGGCCTTGTCGTCGGGTTGCTCGATCAGGTCGGCGGCGGTTTTCAGGCCACTGTCCAGTTTGGTGATCAAGTTGTTGACCGCGTCGGTGCCTTGTTCGCCGCGCCGCATTTCGAAGTCCAGGCGTGCCAGGCGCAAGTCCTTGGTCAGGCCGTTGAGGCTGGAGATATAGCCCAGCTTGTCACCGCGACTGATCACGTCGCCCAGGCCGGTCCAGCCGGTGAAGGTGATCAACAACGTCAGGATCAACACCAAGCCAAAACCTACGCCCAGCTTGCGATTGACACCCACATTCCCCAGCTTTTCGGCTAACCAACGATACATGCTGCGAACTCCCCTGAAACAAGGCTTGGACTTATTAAGAGCTTATCGGCAGCGTAGGTGAGTTCTGTAGCAACAAGGTCGAATGTCGGAGAGGGTTTGTGTGGTGAGCGGGCTTGCCCCGCGCTGGGTGGCGGAGCCGCCCTAAACCCAGGCATCGCGGTCTTGCTGATACACTGCGGCGTCCTTGTTGGGGCCGCTGCGCAGCCCAGCGCGGGGCAAGCCCGCTCACCACAAAAAGCCCATCCATCCGGAGTAAGCGGGGTTAGAACAAGCGGGCGAGCAGGGCGGTGACGGCAGTTTCGACGCGCAGGATGCGGGCGCCGAGTTGTACCGGCTGCAAGCCGGCCTTGGTCAGCAGGTCCACTTCATAGGGGATCCAGCCACCTTCCGGGCCGATCGCCAGGGTAACCGGCTGGTCCAGCCCACGCGGGCAGGCCGGGTAATCACCGGGATGACCGATCAGGCCCAGGGTGCCGGCGGTCATGGCTGGCAGGCGGTCTTCGACGAACGGCTTGAAGCGTTTTTCGATGATGATCTCGGGCAGCATCGTGTCCCGCGCCTGTTCCAGGCCGAGGATCAGTTGCTCGCGAATCGCTTCAGGTTCCAGGAACGGGGTTTGCCAGAAGCTTTTTTCGACGCGGTAACTGTTCACCAGCACCACCTTAGGCACGCCCATGGCGGCCACGGTTTGCAGCACCCGACGCAGCATCTTCGGGCGTGGCAGGGCCAGCAGCAGGGTTAGCGGTAATTTGGCCGGTGGCGGCTGGTCGAAGCTCACTTGCAGCTCGGCTTCGGTGGCTTCCAGGCGCAGCAGTTGCGCATTGCCCATCAGCCCGCCGATGCGGCCGACGCGCAGGCTGTCGCCGACGGCGGCGCGATGGACTTCCTGCATGTGCACCAGGCGCCGATCACGCAGCACCACACGGTCGGCCGCGATGAAGTCGGCCTCTTCGAGGAGCAGCAGGTTCACGGCTGGGTCGCTGGCGGCTGGTCGTCGTCGGGTTGGTCATCCGGGTGTTCGCCGCGCTTGCTGATCAAGCCGCTGAACAGGATGCCGATCTCGAACAGCATCCACATCGGCACGGCCAGAAGGGTCTGGGAGAAGATGTCCGGCGGCGTAAGGATCATGCCGACCACGAAGCAGCCGATGATCACGTACGGGCGGATTTTCTTCAGGTACGCCACGTTGACCACGCCGATCCATACCAGCAGCACCACGGCTACCGGGATTTCGAAGGCCACGCCAAAGGCGAAGAACAGCGTCATCACAAAGTCGAGGTAGCTGGTGATGTCGGTCATCATTTCCACGCCGGCCGGGGTGGCGGCGGCGAAGAACTTGAAGATCAGCGGGAACACCAGGAAGTAGGCGAACGCCATGCCGGTGTAGAACAGCAGGATGCTCGACACCAGCAGCGGCACGGCGATGCGCTTCTCATGCTTGTACAGGCCCGGCGCGATAAAGCCCCAGATCTGATGCAGGATCACCGGGATCGCCAGGAACAGCGAGACCATCATGGTCAGCTTCAACGGCGTGAGGAACGGCGACGACACGTCGGTGGCGATCATCGTCGCACCGGCCGGCAGGTATTGGCGCAGCGGCGTGGAGACGAAGGTGTAGATCTGCTGGGTAAAGGCGAACAACCCGGCAAAGATGATGAAGATGGCCGCTACGCAACGCAGCAGGCGGGTACGCAGCTCGGTGAGGTGCGAGACCAGCGGCATATGCTGGTCGTTTTCCGGTTTATCAGCGCTCATGGGGCTCGCGGCGGCAATGTAGGGTCATGGGGCGCGGGCGACGCGGTGGGCGTCGGCGCAGGCTCGGTGGGCGCGGTCGGTGCCACGGGGGCGGCTTCGGCAACCGGTGCAATGCTGTTTTCAGGCACAGGCTCCGCCGGTTTGGCGGGCTCCTGCACCGGCGACAGAATCTTCCGGGCCTCCTGCTCCAACGACAGGATGTGCTCGTTGTGCAGTTGCCGGCGGATCTCGTCCGCACCGATTTCCCGTTCAACTTCCTGTTTGATTGCGTTGAAACTGCGTTTCAGGCGCCCGATCCACAGGGCGGCCGTGCGTGCTGCACCGGGCAGGCGTTCCGGCCCCAGTACCAGCAGGGCCACGAGGCCGACGAGCAGCAGTTCAGAGAAGCTGATACCAAACATTAGTCAGTGCTCACGAGTCTTTGCGGGTCGGCTCTTCGACTTTCTCAGCCTGCACGTCGAAGGTGCGACGCTCGGTGATCGGCTGGGTGGCCTGCGGGTGCACAGGCTGCGCCGGAGGCACTGGGTTGGCGGCCGGGTCGGCCGGTTTTTCGTCGTCGTTCATGGCCTTGCGGAAGCCCTTGATCGACTCGCCCACATCGGTGCCCAGGTTTTTGAGTTTCTTGGTGCCGAACACCAGTACCACCACCACCAGAATGACGATCCAGTGTTTCCAGTCAAAAATGCCCATGCTGCAAATCCTCAAGTCTTAGTTATTCAGGCGGACGGGCGCGAGGCTTTCTCGGCATGCCCGGACAAGCCGAAGCGTCGGTCCAGTTCATCCAGCACAGCCTGCGGATGCTGCCCCAGTTGGGCGAGCATGACCAGGCTATGGAACCACAAGTCAGCGGTCTCGTAGATTACATCGCTGTAATCACCGCTGATTTGCGCGTCCTTGGCTGCAATGATGGTCTCGACGGATTCTTCGCCGAGCTTTTCCAGGATCTTGTTCAAGCCCTTGTGGTACAGGCTGGCGACGTAGGAACTGTCGGCATCCGCGCCTTTGCGGTCTTCCAGCACCTGGGCCACGCGGTTCAGGGTATCGCTCATGTCTAGTGTCCTGCCGAGTAGATGGCGTGCGGGTCTTTGAGCACCGGCTCGACGGTCTTCCATTCGCCGTTCTCGAACACGCGATAGAAGCAACTGTGACGGCCGGTGTGGCAGGCGATGTCGCCGATCTGCTCAACCTTGAGGATCACCACGTCGGCGTCGCAGTCGATGCGCATCTCGTGCAGGGTCTGCACGTGCCCGGACTCTTCGCCCTTGCGCCACAGTTTGCCACGCGAGCGTGACCAGTAGATGGCGCGCTGCTCAGTGGCGGTGAGGCTCAGGGCCTCGCGGTTCATCCAGGCCATCATCAGCACGCGCCCGGTCTTGTAGTCTTGGGCAATGGCCGGCACCAGGCCGTCACTGTCCCACTTGATCTCGTCCAGCCAGTCTTTCATGTTCGGCTCCGGCAATTTGCGACAGTGTATAACCGGATTGGCTATCGACGCACGATCAGATAAACACCCACGGCGACCATGATGCCAGCCGGCCAGTGGCCCAGTTGGTTCAGCGGGCCACCGATGGCCAGCATCACCCCGCCGACCAGGTGCGCAGCGCCCAGCAGGCGCAGGAACCAGTCGTCCTTGCGCTGCTTCCAGGGCGGCGCCGGGTCCTTGGCGTGGGGCTGGGACATGCGCTCCAGCAGGTCGCGGGTCATGTTGGCCAGGTGCGGCAGTTGTTCCATCTGGCTATGCAGGTTGCCCAGCACGGTTTTCGGGCTCATACGCTCGCGCATCCAGCGTTCGAGGAACGGCTGGGCGGTGTTCCACAGGTCAAGGTCAGGATACAACTGGCGGCCCAGGCCTTCGATGTTCAGCAGGGTTTTTTGCAGCAAAACCAACTGCGGTTGCACTTCCATGTTGAAGCGTCGCGCGGTCTGGAACAGGCGCATCAACACCTGGCCGAAGGAAATATCTTTTAACGGTTTTTCAAAGATTGGCTCGCACACGGTGCGGATCGCCGCTTCGAATTCGTTGAGCTTGGTTTCTGCCGGCACCCAGCCCGAATCAATGTGCAACTGCGCCACGCGGCGGTAGTCGCGCTTGAAGAAGGCGAACAGGTTGCGCGCTAGGTAGTCCTGGTCTTCCGGGGTCAGGCTGCCGACGATGCCGCAGTCGATCGCAATGTACTGCGGGCTCCACGGGTTCACGGTGCTGACGAAGATGTTGCCGGGGTGCATGTCGGCGTGGAAGAAACTGTCGCGGAACACCTGGGTGAAGAAGATCTCCACGCCGCGCTCGGCGAGCATCTTCATGTCGGTGCGCTGGTCTGCCAGGGTTGCGAGGTCGGTGACCTGCACGCCGTAGATGCGCTCCATCACCAGCACTTTCGGGCGGCACCAGTCCCAATACACTTGCGGCACGTACAGCAGGGGCGAGCCTTCGAAGTTGCGCTTGAGCTGGCTGGCATTGGCGGCTTCGCGCAGCAGGTCGAGTTCGTCGTAGATGGTTTTTTCGTAGTCGGCGACCACATCCACCGGGTGCAGCAGGCGCGCATCGGCCGAGAAACGCTCGGCGGCGCGGGCGAGGATGAACAGCCACGCCAGGTCCTGGCCGATGATCGGCTTGAGGCCGGGGCGGATCACTTTCACCACCACTTCTTCGCCAGTCTTGAGCTGCGCCGCGTGCACTTGGGCCACGGAGGCCGACGCGAGAGGCTCGACGTCAAAGCGGCTGAAGACTTCGCTGATCTTCTTGCCCAATTGTTCTTCGATCAGCGCCATCGACTGTTGGGAGTCGAACGGCGGTACGCGGTCCTGCAGCAGCATCAGCTCGTCGGCGATGTCTTCAGGCAGCAAGTCGCGGCGGGTCGAGAGGATCTGTCCGAACTTGATGAAGATCGGCCCCAGGTCCTGCAACGCCAGGCGCAGGCGCGCGCCACGGCTGAGCTCCAGCTTCTTGCGCGGGAACCAGCGCCACGGCAGCACATAGCGCACCGCCAGCAGGAACCACGGCAGGGGCAGGGCGAACAGCAGGTCATCGAGTTGGTAGCGGATTACGACGCGCTGGATACGAAACAAACGGCGGACGGCGAGCAGCTTCATGCGTTATCGCTTGGATCAAGGGAACGGCTCAGGCGCTCGAAGCGGGCCTCAAGGCGTTCCAGGTCGATTTTGGCCTTGTCGAGTTCACGAAAGCGCGCTTGCGCTTCCCGTTCTCCGACCAGGGTGCGCGATTCTTCGCTCAGGTATTCGGCGAGGTTCTGGTTGAGGCTGGCGAACCCTTGTTGGTACCAGCGCGAACGACTGCGCAGGTGCCCGCTGATCAACTGGGTGGCGACGGGGCCGATCCAGCGTGACAGCTCGTATTCCCAGTCCAGTTCCAGGTCTTGCAGCACGGCGGCCAGGTCCATCAGCACCGAACTGTCGCCTTCCAGCTCCACTTCGGCGCTGTGCAGGATGGCGGTCTTGTTGCGGCTCAGGGCCAGGTGCAACAGGCTCGATGCCGGCGCACGCAGGGTGCAGTCGGCTTCGGCGGCCCACTGGGTCGCGAGCATCAGGCCTTCATCGCTGGGCAGGATAAACAGCTGCAAGGCGGGGCTACGGCAGTCGACGGCAATCACTTTGCCATTGAGGTGCGCAAGCCGCGCCAGGGCGGTGCTGTCCAGGCGCAGCACACGGTTGAGGCCGTGTTCAACGCTGGCGAGAAAGCCTGCGAGCAACATCAGGGCTTGATGCCACGGTGCAGGGCGACGATACCCGAGGTCATGTTGTGGTAGGTCACGCGGTCGAAACCGGCTTCTACCATCATCGACTTCAGGGTTTCCTGGTCGGGGTGCATGCGGATCGATTCGGCCAGGTAGCGATAGCTCTCGGCGTCATTGGTGATCAGCTTGCCCATCAACGGCATGAAGGCGAAGGAGTAGGTGTCGTAGACCTTGGACATGATGGCGTTGGTCGGCTTGGAGAACTCCAGCACCAGCAGGCGGCCACCCGGCTTGAGCACGCGCAGCATCGAGCGGATCGCGTCTTCCTTGTGGGTAACGTTACGCAGGCCGAAGGCGATGGTGACGCAGTCGAAATGGTTGTCGGGGAATGGCAGTTTTTCTGCGTCGGCCTGGACGAATTCGATATTGCCGGCCACGCCTTTATCCAGCAGGCGGTCGCGCCCGACCTTGAGCATCGAGCCGTTGATGTCGGCCAGTACCACTTGGCCAGTCGGGCCCACCAGCTTGGAGAACTTGGCCGCCAGGTCACCCGTGCCGCCGGCGATGTCCAGCACACGGTTGCCAGGGCGAACACCCGACAACTCGATGGTGAAACGCTTCCACAGGCGGTGCATGCCGCCCGACAGTACGTCGTTCATCAGGTCGTACTTGGCCGCGACCGAGTGGAACACCTCAGCGACTTTTTCCGCTTTCTGGCTTTCCGGGACGTTCTTGAAGCCGAAGTGAGTGGTGGGTTCGGCATCGCTGCCTTTGCGCTGATCAGTCATATCGCTGTCACCAAAAGAGAATGCGGGACATGATAATCCCCAAGGCCTGCTTTGTCTTGGCAAGGCTGCAGGTAAGATGGGTGGTCACCGAGACCTTTTGCCGCATCGAAGGTATTCACGTCCCTATAAAGAGGAGTCATTGCAATGGCCCGTATAACCGTTGAGCGCGCACATTCACTGGGTAAAGAGGGCGCGCGGGCGAAGGCCGACAAGTTGGCGCACAAACTCAAAGAGCAATATGGCCTGGAGCCGTCGTGGTCCGGCGATACCTTGAACCTCAAGCGTTCGGGGGTTAAGGGCACGGTATTAGTCACTGAAGATTCGTTGCGCATCGATGTGGAACTGGGCCTGTTGATGTCGGCCATGAGTGGCACCATCAAGTCCGAAATCGAAAAAGCCCTGGATAAAGCCTTGGTGTGATCCGTCTGTTCTTAGGGTGCCGATTCTAATTTTCCAGCCTACTTTGTGCCCAAGCCCTCAACTCCTGCGGGCCGTTCCTCCCCCCTAATCTGCGTGAGGTGCACCATGGCCAAAGTTATCCTGAAGAAAAAAATCGACGCCCAGACCACTACCCTGAGCGAGGTTAAATCCTACGCCCGCAAGATCTGGCTGGCAGGACTTGGTGCTTACGCCAAGGTTGGAAGCGAAGGCAGCGAGTACTTCAAAGAGCTGGTTAAGACCGGTCAACATGTTGAAAGTAAAGGTAAAAAAGTTGCAGTTGAACAACTTGAGGCCGCCAACAGTCAGATTGACCAAGTAAAGAGTAATGTCTCCTCCGTCAAAGGTCTGGTAGAAGTTCAGCTGGATAAAGTTGAAAAAGCTTTTGATACTCGCGTTGCCAGTGCCTTGAATCGAATCGGCATTGCGTCTAAACATGACGTTGAGACACTCTCTGCTAAGCTCGAAGAGCTGACGACATTGCTAGAACGTGTCGCGCGTAAACACTAAGGAGACATCGGGATGGCTGTTAAAAAGACTACTCAGAAAGAAGGCAGCTCGTGGGTCGGGGAAGTTGAAAAATATTCCCGTAAGATCTGGCTTGCTGGTTTAGGCGTGTACTCGAAGGTTAGCAGTGACGGCGGCAAATACTTCGAGACTTTGGTCAAGGACGGCGAGAAGGCCGAGAAGTTGACCAAAACCACGGTTGGTAAAAAAGTTGAAGCCGCCAAGGCAACTGCCGGCTCCGCCAAGTCGAGCATTTCTGACACGTGGGGCAAGTTGGAAGAAACTTTCGACAAGCGCCTTAACAGTGCCATTTCGCGACTGGGCGTGCCGAGCAAGGCAGAGCTGAAGACGCTGCACAGCAAGGTCGATACCCTGACCAAGCAAATCGAAAAACTGACCGGCGCTAAAGTGGCTCCCGCGAAAACGGCTGCTGCAAAACCGGCTGCCAAGCCTGCGGCTAAAACCGCAGCGGCCAAACCGGCTGCGAAATCGGCCGCCAAGCCTCTGGTAAAAGCGGCCGCCAAACCTGCTGCCAAGGCTCCTGCCAAAGCAGCGGCTAAACCAGCCGCCAAGCCTGCGGCAAAAACCGCCGCTGCCAAACCGGCCGCCAAGCCTGCCGCTAAACCAGTTGCCGCTAAAGCTGCTGCCAAGCCAGCCGCCAAACCAGCAGCCAAGGCCGCCGCTAAACCAGCCGCCAAGCCTGCGGCCAAAACTGCAGCTGCAAAACCCGCTGCCAAGCCAGCCGCTGCGAAACCTGCAGCCAAGCCGGCCGCCGCGAAACCGGCTGCCAAGCCTGCTGCAGCCAAGCCCGCGGCAAAACCAGCCGCCGCGAAGAAGCCAGCGGTAGCAAAAAAACCAGCAGCACCCAAGCCTGCTGTTGCGGCCAAGCCTGCTACTGCGCCGACCGCTTCCACAGCCAACTCGGTGTCCGCACCGACCCCTGCTGCTGTGACCCCGACTGCAACGCCGGCAACCCCGACGCCATCCAGTCAGTCCTGATTTTTCCCAGGACACAAAAAATGCCCGGCCTGCAAAGGCCGGGCATTTTTTTGCGTCTGTATCAGTTGTAAGTGATAGACACGGTCACAGCGCTGGCCAAGCTGCCTTGAGTGATGGCTTCACCGGTTTTATGGTAAGCCGCTGCAAGCGCAAGGACAGCTTTGTTGCCGCTGGTTGCAACCGTTCGGCTGCGCTGGTCAGGGGTGCCATTGGCCGGGATGGTTGAAAGCGCGGGTGCGCGATGCGCCAGTAACAGCGCGGTGCCTTTCGAGCCACCGGTATTGGCAAATAACTCGCCATTGCCCGCTGAGGGCGTGCCGGTAAACAGGAAGATCACGTTGCGGATATCGGATTCACAGTCGGCGGAGACCTCGAAATCGAGCTGCCCGGCGGAGGGGGTCGCGTCCAGGTCGGAAATCTTGATGGTTGGCAAGGTAAGGGTGCGGTTCTCGTCGCCGGCGGCCAGGTTGCAGGTGCCGGCGTCGACCTGCCCGGCAAAGGTCAAGGTGCCGGTTGTCGCGGCCTGGGCGCTGAAGCTGGCGAGCCCGCCGGTCATTGCCAACAGAAGGGGAATGCTGCGTAGGTACATCGGGTTTTCCTCAGGTTTCAGTTGTAGGTGATGTTGACGGTGGCGGTACTGGCCAGGGAGCCTTGGCTGACCGTGCCGTTTTTGTGATACGCGGCGCTAAGTGGCAAGACCGCGCGGTCGCCGGACACCGCCACGGTGCGTTCCTCGTTGGCGCTGATGGTCTGGGGCACGCCGTTGAGGCGTGAGTACAGCCACAGGTCTACGCCGCCGGCAGTGCCGGTGTTGTCGAAGAGCAGGGGGTTGCCCGGCGCCGGGGTGCCGCTGAAACGGAATGTGACGTTGGCCGCGTCGCTGCACTGGGCGGTCAGCTCGAAGTCATGTACGCCCGCGTAGACAACGTCCTTCAAGGCGCTGGCTTGTATCGTGGGGAGCGTGATTGTGCGGTTGACGTCACCGGCGGCCAGGTCGCAGGTGGCGGCGGGCCTGACAAAGCGCACCGCGTTGCCGAGGTCAAGACGGTAAACCTCTGGGGTGTGTATCCAGCGGTGCTCCCAGAGGTTTCCGGCCGGGATCGTTCCGTCTGTGACAGGCCCCATTTTGTAAAAGTGCGCCGTCGCAGAGGTGTAGCTGGGGATCTTGCCGTATACCTGCTGGGGCGGCTGGGTGTGAATGGCGAAGAACGCTTCGTTGGCGCCGTCGGCCCACATCAGGGAAATGCGTACGCCAATACCGGGGACTTCGGTGCGGTAGATGAGGGAGCCTGGGTATCGCTGGTCCGGGTATCGCCCGACATACCATCGGCGCACAGCCACAGGGCAATTGGCGACGAAGGCCGGAGAAGGACCGCTGAATGCCTGGCTGGTGATGAGGCTTCCGTCAGGCAGGCTGTCCGGCACCGTGATGGTCGCCGGCAGGTTGAGGGTCAGCGTTGAGTCTGGATACCGATCGCAATACGCTTGGGCGGTCAGCGGCAGGCTCAGTACTGTCAAAACGAATTTGATGGAGTGTTTCATCTTCAGTCCCGTCGTAAGAAATAGGGCGTTCGAGCGCACCTGATCAACCGTTGGCCGCGGCTTGGCAAGTGCCTGCGTCCAGATGGCGCAATCGGTTGCCGCCCTCCGGCCCCCGCTGCGGACCCACGCCGTATTGCAACCGGCAAGAGGCATTGCCCCCCCACTTGACCTTCAGTTGCCCCTGCGGGCGAGAGACCCGCACAAAGGCTTTACCGCCTTGCCCGACAATGCCGACGCTGGCGCCGTCTTCATCGAACACATCCGAACCGAACGGCAGCGAGCTACCGTCCTCGCGCAGGGCCGTGATCAAGATCGCCTGGCCGCTGACCGTGTCGAATTGCAGCTTCACCACCGAGCCCGCACGGGGTGCGACGTTTTGCGCGGCGGTCTTGAGCTCTACGTCGACGGACAGGTCCTTGGGGTCCAACTCGACCACGTTCTGGCGATAGGGAGTGAGGTGGGGCACCACGGCATAACCGCGCTTGCCGACCTGGGCGCCGTGGTTGCCGTTGATCCGCGCACCCTGCGCGTCAGGCGCCTGGACGATGCCAAGGGTGTCGCCCAGTTCCGGGGCGAAAATCACGCCATCGGCGTGGGCGACGATGCCGCCGGTCATGCCGAGGGAGGTTGCGCGGTAAGCATTGCTTTGTCCGAAACCTGCGGACAGCACGCCATGGCTGGCCTGGTATTTCATGTCGGCGGTCACTGAGTTGCTGCTGCCCTGCGTGCGACTGCCGCCCACGCCGTAGCTGAATTGGCTGCGTTCGCCCAGGGTGCCGCCGAGGTTCATCCGATCACCGCTGCTTTGATCGCCGCGATAGGCGGTGGTGGTCAGGGTGGGTGCGCGAGCGTCGCTGCCCAGGGGCAGGCTCAGGGTCAGTTCCACTTGTTTGTCGACCCGCTCGCTCAGCAAATCCTTGGTGCGCTGGGCACTGACGGTGTAGTGCAAGCCCTTCCAACTGCCGCTGTAGCCGGTGGTGAAGGTCAGGTTGCCGCTGCTGCGATTCCAGTAGTTTTGCGAGGAGCCGGTCAGGTAGACCGTGCCGTTCGCCAGGCCTTGGTTGAGGCTGATGTCCATCCTGTCGCGCAGGCGCGAGACGTTATCCAGGTTGTTGCCGTCGATGGCGAGGTCGCGAACCCGTGCAGCGTCAGCGACGCTCAGAAAGCCCTGCGTGGAGTAGCGGTAGGCGCCGAGGGCAAAGTGGGTGCCGGTGTCGGTGAAATTCTTGCTGTAGCGCAACTGCAGGCTTTGTCCTTGACGAGCGCCGTGGCCCGGTAGTGCTGCGTTCGAGTGGGTCAGGTCAAGGGACAGTGCGCCATACGGCGTATTGAACGCCGCCCCCAGCAGCTGCGACAGATAGTCGTCACCCGCCACAGCGCCGGTGTAGCCGGTCAGCAGGTTGCTGAGGCCGTGCTGGTAAGTGGCTTGCATCAGCCTGGGGGGATGACGCAGGCCGATTTCGTCGAGCAGGCCGGCGCTCAGCGAATAGCGGCTATGGCCGGTGCGCAACAGGTTGGCGTTGGCGGCGAACGGCACGATGAATTCGCGCTGACGGCCGTCGGCCTCGGTCACTGTGACAGTCAAGTCGCCGCCATAGCCGGTGGCAAACAAGTCGTTGAGCACGAACGGGCCAGGCGCGACCGACACTTCATCCAGCAACACACCGCGCTGACGCACGGTGACCCGCGCGTTGGTCTCGGCGATGCCGCGCACGACCGGGGCAAAACCGGTCTGGGAATCCGGCAGCATCCGATCATCGCTGAACAGGCTGGCACCGCGCAGGCGCACGCTGTCGAACAGCTGGCCTGGGGTATAGATCTCGCCGACCATCAGCTGTGATCGCAACGGGCTCAATTCGCGCTGCACATAGGTGCTGCTGCTCTGGTAGCCCGCGACGGCATCGGTCTGGCTGAAGCTGCCGTTGTGGCGCCAGTGCCAGTCACCCAGGTTGAGCCCGGTGTTCAGGCCCAAGTAATGAGAGTCGATGGAGCGACCATTCGTACGCGTCGTGAAGGTGTTGGCGTTGTAGCGCACAAACGCCGCATCGACCCCGCCGTCCCAGTGTTTGGGGTCGACATACCCGCGCGCTTTACGCGCCAGGTAGATCTGTGGAACCTGCAACGTCAGGCGGTTTTCGCCCGAGTCGAATTGAGCGGTGCTGCCTGGCAGGTAGGTTGCAATGTCTTCGCAGGGGGCGAATGCGGGAATAGGCGCCTGACCGGCTTCGGCGGGTTGATTGTGTGGCGCCTCCAAGTCGATGCCAAACCTGAGCACGGCGTCGCGCTCCAGGCACATCTGTGCAGCGTCCCGGCCCTTGACCGCGACGAACGTCAGGGTTTCACGGCCGATCCACTGGCCATTGAGATAAACGTCGGTGCGGTAACTGCCGGGCAGCACCACGTTGCCCTGGCTGAATTTGGCGATATCGACCTGCCGGCCGCCCACGCCATCCGGAAAGAAGGCGGGGTTGAACCCGACGCTCTCGGCACCTTGGGCGCCCACGGCATAGGCGCTGCTCAGCAGCCAAAGGCAGCGCGTCATCAGCGTCCAACGATGACGTGCAAGGAGCCAGCTGTTCGGGCTGGCGTGGATGTTCAGACTCATGTGTACCCTTTCCAAAAATGGGCGCTGTCCGAATTCAGGCAAAGCAAAGCCCTGCCCCGAGAAATGGGCATCAGACGAACGTGTGCAGTGAGGTCAGTCGTTGGCCAGACTGGCCGTGTGGGTCATGTCGAGAGCGGGCTGCTGTGGGTGCTGCGCACCCCGTAGTCGTCGAGCGTCTGGAACTCCACGGTGGCGGCGCTGCCCGGGGGCTTTTTGAGGCTGGGCAGTTCAAAGCGCGTGCGACCGCCAGGCGGCACCATGTTCCCGGCACCTGAAGCCGAGGGCTTGCGTGCATGACGCTGCTGAGCGTCCAGCACGTCGACCTGCTCGAAGGTCACGTGATAGGGCGTGGGGTTATAGACTTCCAGGGCCTGGCCGTGCTCGGTCGACTCACCTCGCCATTGCAGTTTTCCGGGCGCGGCGTCGACGCCATACGGCAGGTTCGGTGGCCGGAAAAACAGCTTGATCCGCGAACGGAAGGCCAGTTGCAGCTGATTGGCCTCCTGGGAATGCGCGGGCACCTCCAGCAGGTTGAACCAGAACAGGCTTTCCCGTTCCGTCGGCAGGCTGTCACCCGTGTACGCCAGGCGTAGAACCTGTTGCTTGCCCGGTTCCATACGAAAGATCGGCGGCGTGGCGATAAACGGCACCGTGGCCCGATCCGGGGTGGAGTGTTCGTCACCGCTGTCCAGCCACACCTGGATCAGCACGGGCGCCTGGTTCTTGCTTTCCAGCCGGACCGTCACCTCCTTGTCGTCCTGTGGGTAGATGATCCGGGTGCTGCTGATGACCACGCTGGCCTGCGCGGCGGCGCTCAGCAGTGCAAAGGCCAACGCGATCAGGCGGGCCGACAGGTGTGAAGCGAAAACGGCGTTCATGGTCTGTTACCCGGCGACTGGAGGCGTAAGGTCTGCCGAGTGGCGAACGCGGGCACCGAAGTCGCTGACGGCGGTGAATTCGACCTTGAGCGCACCGTTAGGGCGTTCGCGCAGCGACGGCAGCGCGAATACTTTCACGTCGCCGGCCGGCATCATCAGGCTGTCGTTGGCTTCCTTGTTGGCGGCTTTGCCGAAGCGCCTTCCTTCGCTCACCAAGACCACTGAACTCAGGGAAACATGGTACGGCGTGGGGTTGGTCGCTTGCAGGGCATAGCCCTGGTGGTGGGCAACCAGTTTCCATTGCAACTTGGACGCCGCGCTGCCCACCGAGTAAGGCAATGCCTGCGGTCGCAGAAACACCCGCAAGCGAGTGCGAAAGGCCAATTCGATCTGGTTGTTCTGTTCGGCACCGGCGGTCAGCGGTGGGACTTCCAGCACGTTCAGCCAGTACAGGCTTTCGCGGTCGGCGGCCGCGCCCTCCCCGGAATAGCGCAGGCGCAGCGCCTGTTGCTGGTGCGGCTCGATGCGGAAGATCGGTGGCGAAACGGTAAACGGCGTCTGCGCCGTGACTGGCGTGGAGCGGATGTCGCCCGTGTCCAGCCAGGTTTGTACCAGGGCCGGGCGGTCACCTTTGTTTTCCAGGCGCACGACCACTTCCTGCTGATCGGCGGGGTAGATCACGCGGGTGCCATAAATAATGACCCCAGCCTGGGCGGGAAATGCGTGTAGCAGTAACCCTGCGATACCCCAGGTGGCAAGCGCGAGGCAGACCAGCTTTTTCATGCTCAATGTTCTCTACGAATCAGGCGGATGGGCCTGCCTGGCAACTGCAGGCCCGCTTGCGGTTTAGTTGTCGTACACGACCATGAAGCCGACGCGGGTCTTGACCGTGCCTTCAGTTGCGGCACCGCTGGCGTACATCTGCGCGGGCCAGTGGGATGACCGCCTGGTTGTCGGCGATCACTACGCCTTCGGATTTTTCGGTGTAGACGTTGATCGGCAAGCCGTTACGGTTCGTCACTTCAACCTGGACGTTCTTGGCGTTGGTGGTGTCGGACGGGTCATCGTAGCCGTCGATGTTCAAGCGTCCGGTTGCCACATCAATGGCCGGGCTGGTGGGGTCGAAGGCAACCATCGCGGTGCGGCCGTTGGTGCAGCCACCTTCGCCAGGCGCACCAATGCGAATGGTGAAACCGGTGAGGTTGGCGCGATCACCCGGCTTCGCCAGGCGTGCGGCAGACACACCGCCGAGGTTGACGTCTTTGACCACGGCACCGGTGCCCGGCGCTGCGCCTTCGATGGTGCAGGTCGTATCGTTCACCAGCCCGGTGAAATTGATGGTTCCGTCGTTGGCGGCGTGTGCCGTTTGCGATACGGCCGCAGCCAAGGCAAGTGCGGCGGCAAGGGTGGAGAAAGTGTTGACTGTCATAGAGCTCCCAATCGTGAGTTATTTGCGTAACCCGCCGCACAGTGATGTGCTGCATCGGTAATTTGTTTCGTTTTTTTACCGAATTGCGGGGAGCTCTAATTTGGCTGGGAACGTTAACGATGCCTATAGAGATGTAACGAGATTTATCTCGTAATTGTTCGAAGTCCAAAATATTAATTAAAACAATTGTATGGGTCTGCGTCTGTAAGAATCAGGTGTAAGGCATATATGTAGGATTAAGTTGTAAGGGCGGGTCGAGTTGATTTTTCTATGTTGAAGCATCAAAAAAGCTGCGCTATACCCTGTTCGTGCAATGAGCGTATTTGAACTAAGTTGTACCTACTTGGGCGAACTTTCTGGTGGCCGATATGCACACCATCATGTTGTTGGATGATCACGAGATGGTTCGACAGGGGATCGAACTGGGCCTGCGTAAAGAGACCGATCTGGATGTCATCGGCTCATTCAGCACGTCCAGGGCGTTACTGGATGCGCTCACACAGCGACCTGCGGATGTGGTGGTGATGGACTTTACGCTGGGGCCGTCGGACATCGATGGCCTCAGCCTGATCCAGATGCTGAGCCGGCGCTTTAAGCGCTGCAAGGTGCTCGTTGTGTCGTCGCACTGCACACGTGCAAGGGTCACGCTGGCGCTGAAGGCTGGAAGCCTGGGGGTACTGGGCAAGACCCAACAGCTCACGGAATTGGTCGTGGCTATTCGAACCGTCGCCCAAGGGCGGATTTACCTGCAACGTTGCATGTTGTCGGTATTGCAGGAGGGTGAGTCTGCTTTGCGGCAGATGAATATCGAGTCGAAACTTGAAACGGCTATGCCGTTGCGATTAAGTGGCGCTTTAACGCCCAAAGAACAAGAAGTATTGCGTTGTTTTTTGGATGGCATGTCCGTGAACTCAATTGCGGCAAAGTTTTCGCGCAGTGCAAGTACCATCAGTACACAAAAACAATCGGCTTATCGAAAGCTGGGGATCAGGACCGACAGTGAACTTTTCATGTTCACTAAACAGTTTGGTCGACCTGATTGATTTCAATGAGTCTTTAAGTCGGATTGTCCAGATAACGCAGCGCCCATTGCTCTGTGGCCTGTCGTGCCGGCGACTGCAGATGGGGCGCCACCAGCATCATGATCTGGTAGATCACTACTTGCACCTCACCTTCGCGATCGAGAATCCGCTGGTAATCCAGGGAGAACAGCAAGGTCATGGTGATTTGCTCAACCAGTTGCCCCAGCGCCTGGGTGTCGCTGACCAATTGCCCGGCGGCCTTGAGCCGTGCCAGCAGAGACGCCAAGGTCCGTTTGAGCGCCGTCAGCAGGTTGCGAATGCCCTTGGCCAGCTTTGGCAGGCGTCCCGCCAGGTTCGACAAGTCCTGGAACAAGAACCGGTAATGCGCCATGCGCTCGACGATCAGGTGCAGGAACAGCCAGTAATCCTCGGCTTCCAGTTGCGCGTCCGCCGGAGGGTCGAGCAGGGGCGCCAACTCATTCTGGAAACGCTCGAACAACCCGAGCACCAACGGTTCCTTGCCATGGAAGTGGTAGTAGAGGTTGCCGGGGCTGATCCCCATTTCATTGGCCACCTCCATGGTCGACACGTTCGGCTCGCCCTTTTGGTTGAACAACTGCAGGGCACATTCAAGGATACGGTCGCGGGTCTTCATCCAGTCTTCTTAATGTGATCGTTGAGCTCAGCGCACGCGCACATAGGTGCCGGGCGCCGCTTCCATCGGTGGGTAATTCTGGTTGCCCAGGGCGGTAAGGGTTTCCCGTTGCGCGCCGGAGCGCTGCTGGATCCAGTCCAGCCACTGCGGCCACCAACTGCCTTCGACGTGGTTGGCGTCGTAGTACCAGGCGCGCGGGTCGCTGCTCAGCTTGGGGTTCTCGACGTAGTTGGCCTTGGGGTTGCCCGGCGGGTTGAGAATGCTCTGGATATGCCCGCTGTTGGACAGCACGAAGCGCCGCTCGCCGCCCAGCAATTGGGTGGAGCGATACACCGCGTCCCACGGCGTGATGTGGTCGTTGATGCCCGCCACACTGAAGCTGTCCACCGTGACCTTCTGCAAATCGATTGGCGTGCCGCACACTTCCAGGCCACCGGGATGACTCAGCGGGTTGTGCTTGAAGAAGTCCAGCAGGTCGCCGTGCAGCGCGGCGGGCAGGCGCGTGTTGTCGTTGTTCCAGTACAGGATGTCGAAAGCCGGCGGTTCCTTGCCCAGCAGGTAGTTGTTGATCCAGTAGTTCCAGATCAGGTCATTGGGGCGCATCCAGGCGAACACCTTGGCCATGTCGCGGCCGTCCAGCACGCCTTGCTGGTAGGAGCGGCGCTTGGCCGCTTCCAGGGTTTGTTCATCGGCGAACAGGGTGGCGGGGCTGTCGATCTGGCTGTCCAGCAGGCTCACCAGGTAGCTGGCGCTGGAGATGCGGCGCAACTGGCGCTTGGCTTGCAAGTGCCCTTGCAGTGCGGCGATGGTCAGGCCACCGGCGCAGGCGCCCATCAGGTTGACCTCACGGGCGCCGGTGATCGCGCGGCACACGTTGAGCGCTTCTTCCAGCGCAGCGACGTAGGTGGACAGGCCCCATTCGCGATGCCGCACATCCGGATTGCGCCAGCTGACCATAAAGGTCTGCAGGCCATTCTTGAGGGCGTACTGCACAAAGCTGTTGGCGGGGCTCAAGTCGAAAATGTAGTACTTGTTGATTTGCGGCGGCACGATCAATAGCGGCTTGGCGTACTGCTTTTCGCTCATGGGTTTGTACTGGATCAGCTCCAGCAGCTCATTGCGAAACACCACCGAGCCTGGGGTGGTGGCGACCGTCTTGCCCACCTCGAAGGCGTGCTTGCTCACCTGGCGCGGCAGGCCATTGTTGTGCAGCAGGTCTTCGAACAGGTTGGTCACACCGCGCACCACGCTGTTGCCGCCGGAATTGAGCAGTTCCTTGATCGCCAGCGGGTTGAGCAGGGTGTTGGAAGGGGAGACCGCATCGTTGATCAACGAGAAAGCAAAATGCGCTCGGGCGCGGTCATCGGCGCTCAGGTTGCTGTCATCGATCCAGTGGCGCGTCTGCTTCTGCCAGCTCAGATAGGCTTGCAGGCTACGCCGGTACAGCGGATTGAGTTTCCAGGTGGGGTCGGTGAAGCGGCCGTCGTTGGGGTTGGGTTCGTGCACGGTTTCACCGAGCAGCACGCGGCCCAGTTGACCGCTCAACGCCCAGGCATGGCGAGCGGTATGCACCGGGTTGCGCAAGCCATGGGCGGCCACGCTGCGCAGGGTCGACAGCAGGTCCCGACCGCGCAGGCCGGTGATCGCATTTTGCGCATTGATGAACGCGGCAGGGGTGGGCGCCGGGTTCGTCACGGGTCTTTCTCGCATGAGCCAACACTCCTTCGTCAAGCCATCAAACAGGCACGCCAATTCAGAACCATAGCCGGTTCCTGGCAAGTTGCGCGGCGGTGTGGTCCTTACACGGCCGGTCGCGGATGGATCACCGCGCGCATGCGCTCCTCTTCGAGAAATTTCATGATGATCGGCGCCACGGCTTCCGCCCGGGTGATCAGGAACAGGTGGCCGTCATCGATGATGTGCAACTGTGCATTGGGGATGCGCCAGGCCAGCATGCGCATGTTGATCAGCGGGATCAGCGGGTCATCGTCCCCCGCCAGCACCAGGGTGGGTTGGCGGATCTTGTGCAGCCAGTGGATGCTGGTCCAGCCCAACCCGGCGAACAGCTGCCAGTAGTAGCCCAACTTGCCGGCCGAGCGCACTTTGCTCGCGTGTTCGGCGGCCAGTTTCGAATCGCGGCGGAACGAGCCGCCGTAGATCATCGGCGCGATGCGCACCACATGGGACGGTTGGATGTAACGGCGCGGGCTGGCCATCAACCACAACACTTTCGGCTTGCCCGGCACCATCACCGCACCCGCCGCTGTGGCCGCCAGGATCAGCTTCTTGCAGCGCTCCGGGTAGTCGTAGGCAAACTGCTGCGCCAACGCGCCCCCCCAGGACACACCCACCGCGTTCACCTGGCCATAGTCCAGGTAATCGAGCATACGTGCGGTGAGCTTGGCCAGGCCGGGAAAGCGGTACGGTCGATTGGGTGTGGAGGAACCGCCCACGCCGGGCACATCGAACGCGATCACTTCCAGGTCTGGGTCCAACGCCTGGACGAACGGAAACACCAACTCAAGGTTGGCGCCGATGCCATTGAAGATCAGCAACGGCGTCAAGTGAGGCTTGCCCGGGCGCACCGCCGTGCGGATGGTCTGGCCATCCAGGTCGATGGTGCGGAAGATGAACGGTTGCGGCATGGGCTTACCCTACGGGTGAGGATTATCGTTCGTGTACATAAGTGCCCGGCGCCGCTTCGGCCGCCGCATAGGTTTTGTTACCCAGGCTTGTAGGTGCTTTCTTCAACTTACCCGCCCGTTCCGCCTGCCAGGCTTGCCAATGCAGCCACCACGAATCGGTGTGCTTGGTGGCATTCTCCTGCCACTCCAGCGGCTTCGCCGTCAGGCTGTCGCTGGTCTGGTAACGCGCCTTGGGGTTGCCCGGCGGGTTGAGGATGCTCTGGATATGCCCGCTGCTGGACAGCACGAACTCCACCTTGCCGCCAAACAGCTGCGCCGATTTGTAGCACGACTGCCACGGCGTAATGTGGTCATTGGTGCCAGCCAGGGAATAGATATCGGCAGTGACCTGCTTGAGGTCGATGGGCGTGCCGCACACTTCCAGTGCGTTGGCGCGCACCAGTGGGTTGTTCTTGAACAGCTCGATCAGGTCACCGTGGAATGCCGCCGGCAACCGCGTGGTGTCGTTGTTCCAGAACAGGATGTCGAACACCGGCGGTTCGTTGCCCAGCAGGTAGTTGTTGACCCAGTAGTTCCAGATCAGGTCGTTGGGCCGCATCCAGGCAAACACCTTGGCCATGTCGCGGCCTTCCAGCACGCCGGCCTGGTAGGAGTGGCGCTTGGCCGCCTCCAGGGTCTGTTCGTCGACGAACAGCGCTACCTGGGTGTCCAGCGTGGTGTCGAGCACACTCACCAGCAGGGTCAGGGCGTTGACCTTCTTCTCTCCCAGCGCCGCGTAGTGGCCGAGCAGGGCGGTGCAGGTGATACCCCCCGAGCAGGCGCCGAGCATGTTCACATCTTTGCTGCCGGTAATCGCCGTGACCACATCCACCGCTTCCTTGAGCGCCTCGATATAGGTCGACAGGCCCCACTCGCGCTGGGCCTTGGTCGGGTTGCGCCAGCTGACGATAAAAGTCTGCTGGTTATTGCGCAGGCAGAAGCGCGCCAGGCTCTTCTCAGGGCTCAGGTCGAATACATAGAATTTGTTGATCTGCGGCGGCACCACCAGCAGCGGGCGTTCGTGCACCTGTTCGGTGATCGGCTTGTACTGGATCAGCTCCAGTACGTCGTTGCGAAACACCACGGCGCCTTCGGTCGTGCCCAGGGTCTTGCCCACTTCAAAGGCGCCCATATTGACCTGGCTCGGCATGCCGCCGTTGTGCACCATGTCCTTGGCCAGGTGGGACAGGCCATCGAGCAGGCTCTTGCCGCCGGTTTCAAAGAAACGTTTGACCGCCGCCGGGTTGGCCGCGCTGTTGGTGGGCGCCATGGCTTCGGTCATCAGGTTGATCACGAAGTGGCCGCGGCTGATGTCCTGTTCCGACAGGTTGCTGTCGCCGATCCAGTCGTGCAGTTCCTTGCGCCACGCCAGGTAGGTTTGCAGGTAGCGTTTGTAGAGCGGGTTCTGGCTCCAGGCCGGGTCCTGGAAACGACGGTCGTCGTTCTCGGGCACCAACGCGGATTTGCCGAACATCACGTTCTTCAACTCGACGCCAAAATGCGCGACGTGCTTGACGCTGTGCAACGGTTGTTTGATGGCTTGGGTCAGCACCATCTTCGCCGAGGCGAGTAAATCCTTTTTACGTAACGCGATGATCGGGTTGAGCCCCAGGGTGTTTTCCGAGGCCTGGCGTTTCAAGTCATCGTTATTCTTGTTACTCATCTACGACGCTCCATTGTCCGAAAGACGAGTACCGGGGACCGCTGCGCACCCAGTTTCGATACACAACACAAGCCTGGTACTGCGACTCGGGTGACCGTTGATACCGCATCGTCAAATGCAGGGAACTTGCCAGCTCCATTGGTTACCCGAGTTTAATTTTTTTCGCAAGCGGACCAATCGTTGGTCACGCGACAGGGCATTCAAGCAGATGAAATTAGAAAATGCCCTCTAAAGAGCAAGAGGCCTGTGCTAGAGCATCAGCCGTACGACCGACTGATCCGGATCGCGGGTTTTGCCGGCGGCTTTGAGTTCGGCCAGATAATCGACCCACAACGCGTCTTGGCGCACGGCGAGTTGGTAGAGGTAGTCCCAGGTGAACAGTCCGCTGTCATGACCGTCGTCGAAGGTCAATTTCAGTGCGTACTGGCCAGCGGGTTCTACCTTGGTCAACCGAACGTTGAGCTTGCCGAATTGCAGGATGGGTTTGCCGTGCCCCTGGACCTCGGCGGAAGGCGAGTGGGTGCGCAGCAGCTCGGCGGGGAGTTGGTACACCTCGTCGGGCCCGTAGGTGAGGCCGAGGGTGTTGGAGGTTTTGTGCAGGTTTACAGCGGTGGGAAATTTTGACATGGGTGCCTCCAGCGGCAAGCCTTAAGCTACAAGCGGCAAGTTGAATGGGCTCAACTTGAAGCTTGTAGCTTACAGCTTGAGCTTTACAGAATGTAGCGCGACAGATCTTCGTTCTGCGCCAATTCGCCCAAGTGGCTGTTGACGTATTCAGCGTCGATCTTGATCACTTCGCCATTCTGCGCGCCAGCCAAATCACCAGCACTGAAGGAGACTTCCTCCAGCAAACGCTCCAGCAAGGTGTGCAAACGACGGGCACCGATGTTCTCGGTCTTCTCGTTGACCTGCCAGGCGATCTCCGCCAGGCGCTTGATGCCGTCCGCTTGGAATTCGATACCCAAGCCTTCGGTTTTCAGCAGCTCACGGTATTGCTCGGTGAGCGACGCGTGCGGCTCGCTGAGGATGCGCTCGAAGTCGCCTGGGGTCAGCGCCTTGAGCTCCACGCGGATCGGCAGGCGACCTTGCAGCTCTGGGACCAGGTCGCTTGGCTTGCTCAGGTGGAACGCGCCGGAGGCAATAAACAGGATGTGGTCGGTCTTGACCATGCCCAGCTTGGTGTTCACCGTGCAGCCTTCGATCAGCGGCAGCAGGTCGCGCTGTACGCCCTCGCGGGACACATCGACACCGCCGGAGTTGCCGCGCTTGGCCACCTTGTCGATCTCGTCGATAAACACGATGCCGTGCTGCTCGACCGCTTCCAGGGCCTTGGCCTTGAGTTCTTCCTCATTCACCAGGCGCCCGGCTTCTTCGTCGCGCACCAGTTTCAGCGCTTCCTTCACCTTGAGCTTGCGGCTTTTCTTCTTGCCCTTGCCCATGTTGGCGAACAGGTTCTGCAACTGGCTGGTCATTTCTTCCATGCCAGGCGGGGCGGAGATGTCGACGCCGGAGACTTCAGCGACTTCGATCTCGATTTCCTTGTCGTCCAGTTGGCCTTCACGCAGGCGCTTGCGGAACAGCTGGCGGGTGTTGGAGTCCGAGGCAGGCGCGGCGTCTTCGTTGAAACCCATGCGTGCCGGTGGCAGCAGGGCGTCGAGGATGCGTTCTTCGGCGGCGTCTTCGGCGCGGTGGCTGACCTTGGTCACTTCCTGTTCGCGCAGCATTTTCAGGGCGGCGTCGGCCAGGTCACGGATGATCGACTCGACGTCGCGGCCCACGTAGCCCACTTCGGTGAACTTGGTGGCTTCGACCTTGATGAACGGTGCATTGGCCAGCTTGGCCAGGCGACGGGCGATTTCGGTTTTACCGACGCCGGTCGGGCCGATCATCAGGATGTTCTTGGGCGTTACTTCAACGCGCAGTTCTTCGGGCAGTTGCATCCGGCGCCAGCGGTTACGCAGCGCAATGGCTACGGCGCGCTTGGCATCGTCCTGGCCGATGATATGGCGGTTGAGTTCATGGACGATTTCGCGGGGAGTCATGGACATAGTGTTTGGCGGCCTCAAGCGGAATAAGCCTACGGCTTACTCAGCGAGGTCCTGCTCCTCAATGGTCTGGTTGTGGTTGGTGAACACGCAGATATCACCGGCAATACCCAGGGCGGTCTCGACGATTTCGCGAGCCGACAGGTCGGTTTTCTTCAACAGTGCGCTGGCGGCCGCTTGGGCGTAGCCACCGCCGGAACCCATGGCGATCAGGCCATGTTCAGGCTCAACCACATCGCCGTTGCCGGTGATGATCAGGGAAGCGTCTTTGTTGGCGACGGCCAGCATGGCTTCCAGGCGGCTGAGGGAGCGATCGGTGCGCCATTCTTTGGCGAGTTCAACCGCAGCGCGCACCAGGTGGCCCTGATGTTTCTCTAGCTGGCCTTCGAAACGCTCGAAAAGGGTGAAAGCGTCGGCGGTAGCGCCGGCAAAGCCCGCGAGAACCTGGCCGTGGTACAGGCGACGCACTTTCTTGGCGTTGCCTTTCATCACGGTATTACCCAGGGAAACCTGGCCGTCGCCGCCCATGACGACTTTGCCGTGGCGACGTACTGAAACGATGGTGGTCAAGGGGAGAGTCTCCACGCAGCGGGGCGAAAATGCCCTGATGGAAACTGATATGGGGGTGGTGGGGGGGATTTCAACTGTAGGACGGGAGGGTGGACGAGTGGTGTTTATAGGCCTTACACAATTTTGAGGACACCCGAAACCAAATGTGGGAGCTGGCGTGCCTGCGATGGCGGTGTGTCAGTCACTGAAAATATTGACTGTTACACCGCCATCGCAGGCACGCCAGCTCCCACAATTGTACTGTGTTGGCTGCGAGCTAGCGGCTCTGGCGTTGTTGTAACAACAGGTTGCTAAAGCCCGCGCCAGCCAGTTGTTTCTGCGCCACGGTCAGCTGTTCACGGTTGCTGAACGGCCCCACCAGCACGCGATACCAGGTCGCATCCTTCACCGTACCCGACTCAACCGTCACCGACTGCCCCAGCAGAATGATCTGCGCCCGCACGCGATCCGCATCCGCCTGTTTCGGGAACGAACCCGCTTGCAGGAAGAACTTCGTCACCGGCGCGGCTTTGGTCTCGGCAACCGGCGGTGCTGGCGGCGGCGTAATGCCAGCCAGCGCAGCCTGGGCGCGCGCCGTGTCGATTTTCGCCGCTTCCGCTGGGGTGACCGGGGTGGTCGGTACCTGTGGCGTCGGCAGGGTTTTCTCCGGCACGGCGTCAGGCGGCACGATCACTTCCGATTCCGGCAGCAGCGTGTAGAAGTCGTACTTCGGCTTCACAGGTGCGGTCGGGCTTGGCGCCGTCTTGTTGGCTTCGGCCATTTTCGTGGCCTTCTGCTGTTCCTGCTTGACCCGTTTGACGTCATCGCCCTTGCCCGGATCCAGCTTCATCAGGAACACGATAAACGCACCGACGGTGAGGCCGATCGCCATCCACAACCAGCCCGGGATCGGCTTCTTCGCCGGGGCCTGGTAGCGGCTGGCGCCGCGCTTGGGTGCAGGTTTTTTCTTGGCAGCCAACTTACATACGCTCCAGAGTTTCCAGGCCCAACAGTTCCAGGCCTTGCTTGAGGGTCCGTCCCGCCAAGGCGGCGAGGCGCAGGCGGCTTTGCTTCTGGGCTTCGTCGTCGGCGCTCAGGATCGGGCAGTTCTCGTAGAAGCTGGAGAACAGGCCCGCGACTTCATACAGGTAAGTGCACAGGATATGCGGCGTGCCTTTCTCGCCGACGCTGTTCAGCACTTCGCCGAATTGCGCCAGTTTGGCGGCCAGTTCCTGTTCGTGCGGGGCGTCCAGCACGATCTGGCCTTCAACCTCGCTGAAGTCCTTGCCCAGCTTGCGGAAAACGCCCGCCACACGGGTATAGGCGTAGAGCAGGTACGGCGCGGTGTTGCCTTCGAAGTTCAGCATCAGCTCGAAGTTGAAGCTGTAGTCGCTGGTGCGGTGCTTGGACAGGTCGGCGTATTTCACCGCCCCGATGCCCACCACGCGGGCGATGTTGCGAAGGTCGGCCTCGGCCAGCTCCGGGTTCTTTTCCTTCACCAGGTTGTAGGCACGTTCCTGGGCTTCGGTCAGCAGGTCGATCAGCTTCACGGTGCCGCCGTCACGGGTCTTGAACGGGCGGCCATCGGCGCCGTTCATGGTGCCGAAGCCCATGTGTTCCATGTGCATCGGGTGGGTGACGAAGCCGGCGCGACGCGCCACTTCGAACACCTGCTGGAAGTGCAGGGCCTGGCGCTGGTCAACGAAATACAGCGCGCGATCAGCCTTGAGCACGCCGCTGCGGTAGCGCACGGCGGCCAGGTCGGTGGTAGCGTAGAGATAGCCACCATCGGCCTTGACGATGATCACCGGCAGCGGTTCGCCTTCGGCGGTCTTGAACTCTTCGAGGAACACGCACTGCGCGCCGTTGCTTTCTACCAGCAGGCCTTTGGCCTTGAGGTCGTTGACCACGTTGATCAGGTCGTCATTGTAGGCACTTTCGCCCATCACGTCGGCCATGGTCAGCTTGACGTTGAGCAGCTCGTAGATTTCCTGGCAGTGGGACAGGGAAATCTCACGGAAGCGGTTCCACAGCTCCAGGCATTCCTTGTCACCGGCTTGCAACTTGACCACCAGGCCACGGGCGCGGTCGGCGAATTCTTCGGATTCATCGAAGCGCTTCTTGGCGGCGCGATAGAAGTTTTCCAGGTCCGACAGCTCGTTGCTGGTGATCGGGTTTTCCTGCAGGTAAGCCATCAGCATGCCGAACTGGGTGCCCCAGTCGCCCACGTGGTTCTGACGGATCACGGTGTCGCCGAGAAATTCCAGGACCCGCGCCACGCCGTCGCCGATGATGGTGGAGCGCAGGTGGCCCACGTGCATCTCTTTGGCCAGGTTCGGTGCCGACAGGTCAATCGCCACGCGTTGCAGCGGGCCGGCTTTGCGCACGCCGATCTTGGCGTCGGCCAGGGCCGCATCCAGGCGCGAAGCCAGGGCCTGGGTGTTCTGGAAGAAGTTGATGAAGCCTGGGCCGGCGATTTCAGCCTTGGTGACGCTTTCGTCCACCGGCAGCGCGGCGATGATTTTCTCTGCCAGGTCGCGCGGCTTCATGCCCGCAGGCTTGGACAGCATCATCGCGATGTTGCTGGCGAAGTCACCGTGGGTCTTGTCGCGGGTGTTTTCCACCTGGATCGCCGGCGTCAGGCCTTCAGGCAACACACCTTCGTTGACGAGTTGGGTGAGGGCTTGTTGGATCAGCTGGCGAATGGTGTCTTTCATGGTGTTCTCTTTCAACCGCAAGCGGCGGCGCGCGATGCGCAGGTGGAAAAACTGGGCATTATCCGTGGCGAGGGCGGGCTTGCCAACCTTCGCGGGACCTATGGCCAGGCTTAATACAAATCTACCGGGTCTACGTCCAACGACCATCGCACTTGGCGACCGCTGGGCATTTGCTCCAGGGCAAGCAACCAGCTACTTAATAGTCGATGCAGGGGCGCGCGCGAGGTTGCCTGCAAGAGTAGCTGAGCGCGATAACGTCCGGCGCGGCGCTCCATCGGGGCGGGCACCGGGCCGAGCAGTTCGATACCGCTCAGGCCCAGTTCGCCGAGCAAACGTTCGGCGGCGCTGCACGCCTCATCCAGAAAACTTTCCGCCTGCCCTGGTTTGTGGGCTTCGGCGCGCAGCAGGGCCAAATGGGAAAACGGCGGCAGGCCCGCCGCGCGACGTTCGCTCAGCGCCTGCTCGGCGAAGGCGAAGTAGCCTTGTTCGGTCAGCTGGATCAGCAGTGGATGGTCGGCCAGGTGAGTCTGGATGATCACCCGGCCGGGTTCTTCGGCGCGGCCCGCACGACCGGCGACCTGCACGATCAACTGCGCCATGCGCTCGCTGGCGCGGAAATCCCCGGAGAACAACCCGCCATCGGCATCCAGGATCGACACCAGGGTCACCCGTGGAAAGTGGTGCCCTTTGGCAAGCATCTGCGTGCCGATCAGGATGCATGGGTGGCCTTTCTGGATGGTCGCGAACAACTGGTTCATCGCGTCCTTGCGCGAGGTGCTGTCGCGATCGACCCGCAAAACCGGGTAATCCGGGAACAGAATGCCCAGGCGCTCTTCAGCCCGTTCGGTGCCGGCGCCCACCGGTCGCAGGTCGACTTTGCCGCACTGCGGGCAGTGGCGCGGTACGCGTTCCACATGGCCGCAGTGATGGCAGCGCAGTTCGCCGTAGCGCTGGTGCACGGTCATGCGCGCATCGCAGCGCTCGCATTCGGACATCCAGCCGCAGTCGTGGCACAGCAGGGTCGGTGCAAAACCGCGCCGGTTGAGGAATACCAGGACCTGTTGGCCAGCGGCGAGGGTCTGGCCGATGGCTTGTTGCATCGGCCCGGAAATCCCGCTGTCCAGTGGACGGCTTTTGACGTCCAGGCGCAGGAATTTGGGTTGCTTGGCGCCACCCGCGCGCTCGTTGAGGCGTAGGAGGCCGTAACGCCCGGTGTAGGCGTTGTGCAAGCTCTCGAGTGATGGCGTGGCCGAGCCCAGCACAATCGGGATGTCTTCCTGGCGTGCACGCACCAGTGCCAGGTCGCGGGCGTGGTAACGCAAGCCTTCCTGCTGTTTATAGGAGCCGTCGTGCTCCTCGTCGATGATGATCAGCCCGGGGTTTTTCATCGGGGTAAACAGCGCTGAACGGGTGCCGATAATAATGTCGGCCTCGCCATCCCGTGCGGCCAGCCAGGACTCCAGGCGCTCACGGTCATTGACTGCCGAGTGCACCAGGGCGATGCGCGCGTTGAAGCGCTGTTCGAAGCGCGCCAGGGTCTGTGGGCCCAGGTTGATCTCGGGGATCAGCACCAGCGCCTGTTTGCCGGCTTGCAGGGTTTCGCGGATCAACTGCAGATAGACTTCGGTCTTGCCGCTGCCGGTGACGCCCGCCAGCAGGAACGCGTGGAAACTGTCGAAGCCGGCGCGAATCGCTTCATAAGCGGCGCGTTGCTCGGGTTCAGTGGCAGTTCCGGTTGGGCCAGCCAGTGTTCGTGGCGGGCATCCGGGGCGTGCTTGCGGATTTCCACCTGCACCAGGCCCTTGGCGAGCAACAGGTCGAGGCTGTCTTTGCTCAGCATCAACTTGCTTAATAGCTGATGGGCCACGCCATGGGGGTGCTGGGCCAGTGTCGCCAGGGCTTCACGCTGGCGCGGGGCGCGTGCGATGCGCGGGTCGTCGAGGCGCGCACCGGGCACCATCGACCAGAAACGTTCCTGGCGCGCTTCGGCCAGTTCGCCCTGGCGCAGCAGTACTGGCAGCGCCCAACTGAGCGTATCGCCGAGGCTGTGCTGGTAATACTGGGCGGTCCACAGGCACAGCTTGAACAGGGCAGGCGGCAACGGTGGGGTGGCGTCGAGCATCGCCAGCGCAGGCTTGAGCTTTTCCGCCGGGACTTCGCTGTGGTCCGCGACTTCCACCAGAATGCCGATCATTTCGCGCCGGCCAAACGGCACGCGCACGCGCATGCCCGGCTGCAACTGCGCCCGCAGCACGCCGGCCGGGGCCCGGTAATCGAACAGGCGGCGCAGGGGCGAGGGCAGGGCTAGGCGCAAAATGGCGTCGGGCACGCGGGGGGTCTCATATAAAGGCAGGCGGTGGCGCAGGGGCGGGAGCCTAGCAGACGGGGGAGGGCTTGGGTATGCCATGGTTTTCTGATGAAAGGCGGTTTTCAGCCGGATACGCGGCTTGCGCGATTAAAAAGGTCTGGTAGAATCCGCGGCCTAATTACGTGCGGTATTCGACAATAGTGTCGAGTGGCGGCACGCTAGCCCGAGGAAGTGCCATGAAAGCCGATATCCATCCAGCGTACGAAGTCATCGACGTAACTTGCAGCTGCGGCAACAAGTTCCAGACCCGTTCGAACCTGTGCAAGCCACTGGGTACTGACGTATGCAACGAGTGCCACCCGTTCTACACCGGTAAGCAGAAAACTCTGGACACCGGCGGCCGCGTACAGCGCTTCGCAGATCGCTTTGGTGCTTTCGGCAAGAAGCCTGCTACTCCAGCAGAGTAAGGCTCAAAAGCCTTATGGGCTTTTGCCAGCTGTTGAAAAAGGCGTCCCTTGTGGGCGCCTTTTTTGTGCCTGGGATTTGGCTGCCGGCTGCCCAGGCCGAGGTGTTTTGCCCCGCGCCGGCCTCCTTGGTCCCGGTAGAAGTGCAGCGCGTGGTGGATGGCGACACGGTGCGCCTCACGGATGGCCGCAGCGTGCGGATGATCGGCCTCAATGCCCCGGAAACTGGCAAGAAAGGCCGCCCCGACGAGCCTTACGCGGTTGCTGCCCGCCAGCGTTTACAGGTATTGGTCGACGCGAGCGACGGTCGCGTCGGGTTGGTGCCTGGGCGCGAGAGCAAGGACCGCTATGGCCGCACGTTGGCCCACCTGTACGGCGCGGATGGCGAGAATCTTGAGGCGCGGCTGCTGGCCGAAGGCCTGGGCTTTCAGGTAGGTGTTGCGCCCAACGTCGATCTTGTCGACTGCCAGCAGGCCGCTGAAAACAGCGCCCGTGATACGCGGTCGGGCCTGTGGCGGCAATCTCCGGTGCAAAACGTGGCCCGGCTCAAGCAATCCGGCTTCGCCTTGGTCAGCGGCCGGGTGAGCAAGATCGAACGCAATCGCGGCGGAATCTGGATCGAATTGCAGGGTTCACTGGTATTACGCATTGCACCCGACCTCGTCAAACAATTCGACTCTGCAACCCTCAGTGGTCTGCAAGGCAAGGCAATCGAGGCGCGTGGCTGGGTGCAGGATCGCGCCAAGCGCGGTGGCCTGAAAAACGGCCACGCACGTTGGGTACTGCCATTGACCGACTCCAGCATGCTCAAATCGACTGATTAAGAAAAAATTGTAGACATTTTTTTAATCGATTGTGAACAGTTGAGCCCTTGTATCCCGTGGCTCTTGGCCAAAAGTCGTAGCGCAGGGCCCTTGACACCTGTGACTGCCCAGTCTTGTAGGGACTTTGCGACACGCGTATCCTCGGCGGTCCGTCGACCAACAGTAAAAGCGGAATGCCGATATGTCTGATTTGAAAACTGCCGCTCTCGAATATCATGCCCATCCTCGTCCAGGAAAGCTGAGTGTAGAGCTCACCAAAGCCACTGCCACCGCTCGCGACCTGTCGCTGGCCTACAGCCCTGGTGTTGCCGAGCCCGTACGTGAAATCGCCCGCGACCCTGAACTGGCGTACAAGTACACCGGCAAAGGCAACCTGGTTGCAGTGATTTCCGATGGCACCGCGATTCTGGGCCTGGGCAACCTCGGCCCATTGGCTTCCAAGCCAGTCATGGAAGGTAAGGGCGTGCTGTTCAAGCGCTTTGCCGGCATCGACGTTTTCGACATCGAAGTCGACTCCGAAAGCCCGCAGGCTTTCATCGACACGGTCAAGCGCATTTCCATCACCTTCGGTGGCATCAACCTGGAAGACATCAAGGCACCTGAGTGCTTCGAGATCGAAAAGGCCCTGATCGAACAGTGCGACATTCCGGTATTCCACGATGACCAGCACGGCACCGCGATTGTTACTGCGGCCGGCATGATCAACGCCCTGGAAATCGCTGGCAAAACCCTGGCTGACGCACAGATCGTCTGCCTGGGCGCCGGCGCTGCGGCCATCTCCTGCATGAAGTTGCTGGTGAGCATGGGCGCCAAGCTGGAAAACATCTTCATGGTCGACAGCAAGGGCGTGGTCCAGTCCGAGCGTACCGACCTGAACCAGTACAAGGCGATGTTCGCTCACGCCACCGACAAGCGCACCCTGGCTGACGCCCTCGACGGTGCAGACGTGTTCGTCGGCCTGTCCGGCCCTAACCTGCTGAGCGCCGAAGGCCTCAAGTCCATGGCGGCCAACCCAATCGTATTTGCTTGCTCCAACCCTGATCCAGAAATCTCTCCGGAACTGGCGCACGCCACCCGTAGCGACGTGATCATGGCCACTGGCCGTTCGGACTACCCGAACCAGGTCAACAACGTATTGGGTTTCCCGTTCATCTTCCGTGGTGCCCTGGACGTTCGCGCCAAGCGCATCAACGAAGAGATGAAAGTGGCTGCCGCCAACGCCCTGCGCGAACTGGCCAAGCTGCCGGTGCCTCAGGAAGTGTGCGACGCCTACGGTGGTATCAAGCTGGAATTCGGTCGTGAGTACATCATTCCGAAACCAATGGACAAGCGCCTGATCACCCTGATCTCCGATGCCGTGGCCAAAGCCGCCATCGAGACCGGTGTGGCCACCCTGCCGTATCCGAAGCACTACCCGCTGCAAAGCGTGGATGATGTGTTCAACGGCTAAGCCGTTGTAGCGCACCAACAAAAAGCCCCGGCTCTTGCGAGTCGGGGCTTTTTTGTGGCGAATCATTTTGTGCTGGGCAGGCTCTTGCGGTGAGCCCTGCTTCCTACCTCAGAACAGATCAATCGGCGCCGCCTCATCCGCCGGCAGCGGGCTGCCAGGCACAACGCCATTGCCCAGCTCGTTGACCGACGGCGGCGTGTCTTCGCTCTTGAACAGTTCGAAGTACGCATTCGGCGTGCTTGGCGACGCTGCACGGCCACTCACCGGGTCGATGCGCAGGCTGAGGATACCTTCCGGCTCCGGCTGGGTATGCGGCGGCTTGTCCTTCAGGGCGGCGCCCATGTAGCTCATCCAGATCGGCAGCGCGACGGTGCCACCAAACTCGCGGCGACCCAGGCTTTCCGGTTGGTCGTAGCCGGTCCACACGGTGGTCACGTAATCGGCGTTGTAACCGGAGAACCAGGCATCCTTGGATTCGTTGGTGGTACCGGTCTTGCCCGCGATATCCGGACGGCCCAGGGCCAGGGCGCGGCGGCCGGTGCCCTTCTTGATCACGTCTTCCAGGATGCTGTTGAGGATGTAGGTGGTACGGCCATCCACGATGCGCTCGGCCACGGCAGGCGCCTGCGGCTCGGTGGCGGCAGCGTTGGTGGCAGGTGCGGCACCTGGCGTCGGCTCAATGGTGATACCGCCATTGCTTGGGGCCGCCAGCCCATCCGTCGCCGCCACGCCATTGACCACATCCCCCGGCACTCGCGGCGGGTTGGCGGTGAACAGGGTGTCGCCGTTACGGCTTTCAATCTTGTCGATCAGGTACGGCGCGATCTTGTAGCCGCCGTTGGCAAAGGTGCTCCAGCCGGTGGCGATTTCCATCGGTGTGAGGGTCGCGGTGCCCAGGGCCAGGGACAGGTTTGGCGGCAGGTCCGACTTGTTGAAGCCAAAGCGCGTCATGTAGTCAATGGTCTTGCCGACGCCCATGGCCTGCAGCAAGCGGATCGATACCAGGTTACGCGACTTGTACAGCGCTTCGCGGATACGGATCGGGCCGAGGAAGGTGTTGGTGTCGTTCTTCGGGCGCCACACCTTGTCCAGGTACTCGTCGACAAACACGATCGGCGCATCGTTGACCAGGCTGGCGGCGGTGTAGCCATTGTCCAGCGCGGCGCTGTAGATGAACGGCTTGAAGCTCGAACCCGGCTGGCGCTTGGCCTGGGTGGCGCGGTTGTAGTTACTTTGCTCGAAGGCGAAGCCACCGACCAGAGCGCGGATTGCACCATTCTGCGGGTCCAGCGACACCAGCGCGCCCTGGGCGAGCGGCACCTGGCTGAACTTGAGGCTGTCGTCCTTCTGGCGTTGCACGCGGATCAAATCACCCACCTGGGCCACGTCAGACGGCTGCTTGGGCAGCGCGCCCATGCTGTTGGTGTTCAGGAAGGGACGCGCCCATTTCATGCTGTCCCACGCTACATGGGCTTCGCCGGTGCGGGTCAGCACCTGTACGCCGTCTTTCTTGACCTGGGTGACGATAGCCGGCTCCAGGCCACTGATGGCGCGCTGCTTGCCCAGTTCGGTGGTCCACGCGCTCAGGGTCTTGCCTGGCAGGCGTGATTCAGGGCCACGGTAGCCGTGGCGCTGGTCGTAGGTGATCAGGCCGGAATGCACCGAGTCATTGGCGATTTCCTGCAGGTTGCTTGGCACCGTGGTGGTCACCCGGAAACCTTCGGTGTAGGCCTCACTGCCATAGCGGCCGACCATCTCGGCGCGCGCCATTTCAGCAATATAAGGCGCGTTCACTTCCGGCGTCGGCACGTGGTAGCTGGCGTTCAGCGGTTCGGCGATGGCGCTTTCGTAAGCGGCCTGGTCGATCTTGCCCAGCTTGTACATGCGGCCCAGGATCCAGTCGCGGCGTTCTTTGCTGCGCGCCGGGTTGGCCAGGGGGTTGAAGCGTGAAGGGGCCTTGGGCAGGCCGGCAATCATCGCCATCTGCGCCAGGCTGGCGTCACGGATGGACTTGCCGTAGTAGACCTGCGAAGCCGCCTCGATGCCGTAGGCACGGTTGCCCAGGTAGATCTTGTTGACGTACAGCTCAAGGATCTCGTCCTTGGTCAGCTGGCGTTCGATCTGCAGCGCCAGGAGGATCTCGGTGGCCTTGCGCGAAAAGCTGCGCTCGCTGGTGAGGAAGAAGTTCTTCGCCACCTGCATGGTGATGGTGCTGCCGCCGGACTGGATGTGTCCGCTTTTTACCAGTTGTGTCGCCGCACGCACCAGGCTGCTGGGGTCGACGCCATAGTGGTTGGCAAAATTATCGTCTTCAGCCGACAAAAGGGCGCTGATGAAATTGGGCGGAATATCGGCAAAACGGATCGGTGTGCGGCGCATTTCGCCGAACTCCGCGATCAGTTTTTCATCGCTGCTGTAGACCCGCAAAGGAATCTGCAACTGGATACTTCTGAGGGCCTCTACCGAGGGCAAACCCGGACTAAGGTAGAGGTAGGCCCCGCTGAGCACGAGCAGCAGCCCGCAAACGATGGCGACAATGGAGTACCCGAAAAACTTCAGCAGACGAATCAAGGCTTTTGGATTTCCAGAGAAAAGAATGAGTTAGGCGTCGGGGCATGCATGGCAAACGATGGATCGACCCGAGCTGCAGATAAAAAGCGGGAAAAAACGCTGGGCATTAAAGCATTTTTCGACTTGGGACGTCATTCGCACCTGTTCAACAAATCGACCGAATGCATGGCGCCCAGCGGCAATCAGGCGGTATGACAGGCAAAGCTTTAGGGAGTTTTATGGGAAAGGGATTTTTCACGGGAAAAGGCGGCACCTTGCTGGGTGTTGACATCAATGACACGGCCATCCGCTTGATCGAGCTGGGCCGTTCAGCTTCAGGCTACAACGTTCAAGGCTACGTCACACAGGCGCTGCCGGCGCAAGCGGTAGTCGATGGCACGCTCCTTGATCTCGACGGCGTAGGGCGCGCCCTGCGCAGCGCGTGGTCGCGGTTGTCGACTTCGGTTCGTGGTGCTGTCGCTGCGGTGTCCGGGCCCTCGGTGATCACGCGGATGATCGAGATGGACGCCGGGCTCTCTGATGATGAGATGACCTGGATGATCCAGATGGAGGCGGACCAGTACATTCCTTATCCGCTGGATGATGTGGCTATCGACTTTCAAGTGCGCGGGCCGACGGCCCTGGATCCGAGTCGGGTCGAGGTACTGCTGGCTGCATGCTTGCAGGAACACGTGGAGGCCCGCGAGGCGGTTTTGACCCTGGCGGGGCTGGTGCCGAAGGTGATCGATATCGAAGCGTTTGCATTGGCGCGCGCTTGCCGTCAGGATTTCGCCAGCTTCACGCCGAGCCATCGCGTCGATGGTGCACAATGGGCCGTGGATGCCCAGGGGATGGGAATTGCTTGCGGGTTGGCCCTGAGGAGTTTCGCTTGAAGACACGAATCAACCTACTGCCTTGGCGTCAGGCGCTGGCAGAGCGGCGACGCAAGTATCTACTGGCGTGCTTGCTGGCGTTCGCCTGTGCGGCGCTCGCGACCGTGTGGCTGGCGGACCAGGTCATCGACCAGGCCATCGATCGTCAAGTGACCCGCAATGACCATCTGGGCAAGGAGGTCATCGGCCTGGATTCACGCATCAAGACCATCGACGATCTGCAGGAGCAAAGCCAGCAATTGGCCCAGCGCATGAAAGTCGTGCAAGACCTGCACGATGCCCGCTCGCCAGGCGCGCAGCTATTGGACCAACTGGCGCGCGCGGTCCCCGACGGCGTGCACCTGCATGAAGTGGTCGCCAAGGGCGATACGGTCAGTATCAGCGGCAGCGCTGAGTCCAGCCAGGACGTCGCCCAATTGATGCGTCGCCTGGAGGCGGCGGAAGGTGCCCATTCCACGCGTCTGCAGCATGTGCGAACGGATGGCGCGCGCGGTAACAATGAATTCCAGCTGATGGTGCGTCAGGGAGAGTCCTCCGAGGCTCAACCTTGAGCCTGCCAAGGCTCAATCTTTCTGCACTCACTCACAACGCTGCAAAATGGCCCCTACCTGGCAAGGCCCTGTTGGGCTGTGCGCTGGCGGGCGTGGTGTTTGTGGTGGGCGACCTTGTGTACCTGAGCCCTTCGCGGGAGCGGTTGCGTCAGGTCGAAGCGCGGGAAGTGGCCCTACAACAGCAAATCGCACACAAGACTGGCCTGGCCGCCAGCCTTGAAGCGCGCGCACAGCAGCTTCAACGGATGCAAGTTAAGGTCAATGAACTAACGCAGGCGTTGCCCGGCGAGTCCGAAATGCCTGGCTTGCTCGAAGATATCGCGCGCCTGGCACTGGCCAATGGCTTGCTGGTCGAGAGCGTCACGCCGTTGGATGAGGAGTCTCAGCCGTTCTTTCACGAACAACCCGTGCAGGTCGGCGTCATGGGCACTTATCACGATCTGGCAATGTTCCTCACGGGTCTGGGCAGCCTGTCGCGCATCGCTACGGTGCACGATATGGCCCTGCGGCGTGATGGCAAGCTGCTGCGTCTGGACCTGCTGGTCAAGACTTACTGGCATGCGCAGGGCGGCGGGCAGCGTGTACCGCGACAGCTTTTTGCCTACGACTTGTCGGGGTTGCGTGATCCCTTTCAACTGCTCGCAGCGCAGGTCGACCCTGTGAAGGGGCGGCCGGCCCGGGCGCCGGATCTCACCCGGCCGCGTGGCGTGCTGGAAAGCCTCGCGGTTGACCAGTTTGAAATGGTCGGCACGCTGTCCCGTGGGGTGCAGGTTTTTGCCTTGCTACGTGCTGCCTCCAAGGTCCATCGCCTGGCGGTCGGAGACTACTTGGGGCCGGACCATGGTCGGATCACGGCCATCCATGAGCGCGCTATAGAACTGGTCGAGCTGTTTCCCGATGGTCAGGGCGCATGGCTGGAACGCCCGCGAACCTTGTTGTTAAACATCAACTCATAACGGAATCAAACAATGAAAAGGACTTTCTCGTCCTTCGGTGTGGCGCTATGGATAGCGTTCACGGCACCGATGGCTGCTGCTGTGCCCAATCGTGTGGATCTGATCCAGTTGCCGCCACCCGGCGTCGGTACACTGAGCGCCTACACAGGCGATAAGATCACCCTCAACTTCCAGAGCATCGAGTTGCGCACCGCGTTGCAACAAATTGCCGATGTGGCGGGCCTCAACTTGGTTGCCAGCGATGATGTGCAAGGCTCGATCACCCTGCGTCTCAAGGAGGTGCCCTGGGATCAGGCGCTGGACCTGGTGCTGCAAGCCAAGGGTCTAGACAAGCGGGTCAAGGCCGGTGTGTTGCTGGTGGCGCCGGCCGAGGAACTGGCTGCGCGTGAGCTGCTGACGCTGGAATCGCGCAAACAGATGGCCGAATTGGCGCCGTTGCGCCGGGAGCTGCTGCAAGTCAATTACGCCAAGGCGGCGGACCTGGCCAAGTTGTTCCAGTCGGTCACCGGCCTTGAAGGCGTGACCGATGAGCGCGGTTCGGTGGCGGTGGATGATCGCACCAACAACATCATCGCCTACCAGACCGTTGAGCGGCTGGAGGAGCTGCGGCGGATCGTGGCACAGCTGGATATTCCGGTACGCCAGGTGATGATCGAGGCGCGGATTGTCGAGGCCAATGTCGATTACGACAAAAGCCTCGGCGCACGTTGGGGTGGGCGGCTCAATCGGGGCAACTGGGGTGCCGGGGGCATTCCGAAACCTCAGCCTGAAGGCTCGGAACCGCCGGAAAATCCACCCAGTTCGCCTTTCGTGGACTTGGGATCACTCACCGGCACTTCGGGCCTCGGCATCGCCTATATCACCGACAACCTGCTGCTGGACCTGGAACTCACCGCCATGGAGAAAACCGGCAACGGTGAAATCGTCTCGCAACCCAAGGTGGTCACGTCCGACAAGGAAACCGCGCGCATCCTCAAAGGCACCGAAATTCCCTATCAGGAATCCAGCTCCAGTGGCGCTACGTCGGTTTCATTCAAGGAGGCCTCGCTATCGCTGGAAGTCACCCCGCAAATCACCCCGGATGACCGTGTGATCATGGAGGTCAAGGTCACCAAGGACGAGCCCGACTACCTGAACAAACTCAACGACGTACCACCGATCAAGAAGAACGAGGTCAACGCCAAGGTGCTGGTCAAGGACGGCGAGACCATCGTCATCGGCGGGGTTTTCTCCAATACCCAAAGCAAAGTGGTAGATAAAGTGCCATTTTTGGGCGATGTGCCGTATCTTGGCCGCCTTTTCCGGCGCGATGTGCTGGCGGAGAAAAAATCCGAGCTGCTGGTATTCCTGACTCCGCGTATTATGAATAACCAGGCGATTGCTGTGAGTCGTTGATTCTGTGCGAAATTTGATTCTTGTAGGACCGATGGGCGCTGGAAAAAGCACCATCGGCCGTTTGCTGGCCAAAGAGCTGCGCCTGCCGTTCAAAGATTCCGACAAGGAAATTGAATTGCGCACGGGTGCCAATATCCCATGGATCTTCGATAAGGAAGGCGAACTGGGCTTTCGTGACCGCGAGCAGGCGATGATCGCCGAGCTGTGCGGCCTCGACGGCGTGGTATTGGCCACCGGCGGTGGCGCAGTGATGCGCGAAGAAAACCGTCGCGCGCTGCATGCCGGTGGTCGGGTGGTCTATCTGCATGCGTCGGTCGAGCAGCAGGTGGGCCGCACCGCCCGCGATCGCAATCGCCCGTTGCTGCGCACGGCCAACCCGGAAAAAACCCTGCGGGACCTGCTCACGCTGCGCGATCCCCTGTATCGGGAAATCGCCGATCTGGTGGTGGAAACCGATGAGCGGCCACCTCGGATGGTGGTCCTCGACATTCTTGAGCGCCTGCAACGGCTGCCACCCCGTTAAAGCCCGGCTCGAAATGCGCTATTCTCGGCGGCGCGCTATCACCCTGTGGGGTGTGGCGTAGAGCCATCAGGTGACGTCAGAACGTGACGTCATCGGTCGTCACAATATCTCTAACGCGGGGACACATGCAGACACTTAAGGTCGATCTAGGCGAGCGCAGCTACCCGATCCATATTGGCGAAGGTCTGCTGGACCAGCCCGAGTTGCTCGCACCGCATATTGCCGGGCGGCAAGTGGCGATCATCTCCAACGAAACGGTCGCGCCGCTGTATCTTGAGCGTCTGAGCCGCAGCCTGTCGGCCTATTCGGTGATCTCCGTGATCCTGCCCGACGGCGAAGCCCACAAGAACTGGGAAACCCTGCAACTGATCTTTGATGGCCTGCTCACCGCACGTCATGACCGCCGCACCACCGTGATCGCCCTGGGCGGCGGCGTGATCGGCGACATGGCCGGCTTTGCGGCGGCCTGTTACCAGCGTGGCGTGGACTTTATCCAAGTGCCGACCACGTTGCTGTCCCAGGTCGATTCGTCGGTGGGCGGCAAGACCGGCATCAATCACCCGCTGGGCAAGAACATGGTGGGCGCGTTCTACCAGCCTCAAGCCGTGCTGATCGACACCGCGACCCTCAACACCTTGCCGCCGCGCGAGCTGTCGGCGGGCCTGGCGGAAGTCATCAAGTACGGGTTGATCTGCGATGAGCCGTTCCTGGCCTGGCTGGAAGAACACGTCGACGCGTTGCGCAACCTTGACCAAGTAGCACTCACCGAAGCGATTTCCCGCTCCTGCGCCGCCAAGGCGCTGGTGGTGAATGCCGACGAACGGGAGTCCGGTGTACGGGCCACCCTCAACCTGGGCCACACCTTCGGCCATGCGATCGAAACCCACATGGGCTATGGTGTGTGGTTGCACGGGGAGGCTGTAGCGGCTGGCACCGTGATGGCATTGGAGATGTCGCAGCGCCTGGGCTGGATCAGCGCCGAGGAGCGTGATCGCGGCATCCGCCTGTTCCAGCGCGCCGGTTTGCCGGTGATCCCGCCGGAGGAGATGACTGAGGCGGATTTCCTCGAACATATGGCAATAGACAAGAAAGTGATCGACGGTCGACTGCGACTGGTGCTGCTGCGCCACATGGGCGAAGCGGTGGTGACCGACGATTATCCGAAAGAGATTTTACAGGCCACGCTGGGAGCGGATTACCGCGCCCTGGCCCAGCTTAAAGGTTAATAAGATCCCGATGACTAGTTTGCATGCCGACGAGGCGTTCCTCGGCCATTACCAGTTAAGCCACGACCCTTTTGCTCCACGGGTGCCTGGCTTCAAATTTTTCCCGGCCCAGCGCAAGCCAGTGCTTGGCCAGCTGCACCACCTCGCACGTTACAGTCAGCTGCTGCTGGTCGTGACCGGCCCGCTGGGCAGCGGCAAGACCCTGCTGCGCCAGGCCCTGGTGGCCAGCACCAACAAGCAGTCGGTGCAGAGTGTGGTGGTGTCGGCCCGTGGTGCCGGTGATGCGGCGGGCGTTCTGCGCCAAGCCGCCCAGGCGCTGGACGTGGCGACTGCCGAGCCGAATGCGATCCTCAAGCAAGTGGTGCAGCTGGGCCTGACCGGCCAGGAAGTCTACCTGCTGGTGGATGACGCCGAGCAGCTCGACGAATCCGCCCTGGAAGCGCTGCTGGCGCTGGCAGCCGGTACGCCGGAAGGTCGCCCGCACGTGTTCCTGTTTGGTGAGTCGTCGCTGATCGCCGAGTTGGAGCAGATCAGCGGTGACCAGGAGCTGTTCCACGTCATCGAGCTGCAGCCGTACGAAGAGGAAGAAACCCGCGAATACCTGGCTCAACGCCTTGAAGGCGCAGGGGCCGGTATCGAACTTTTCTCCGCTCAGCAGATCTCTGATATTCACGAAAGCTCCGACGGCTGGCCTGGCACCATCAACCAGGTTGCCCGCGATGCCATGATCGAAGCCATGATTGCCAGCCGCACTGCGGTCAAGCGTCCAAAGATGGGGTTCACTATGCCTAAGAAACACGTATTGGCTATTTCCGCCGTTGTCGTGGTCGCTGTCGCCGCCGCCTGGTTGATTCCAGGCCGCAGCAAGGCACCGACCACGGCCGGCGCGCCAACCGAACAGGCGCAGTTGCCACTGGGCAAGCCCACGCCAAACGTCGAGTTCGCCAACTCCGGCCAACCGACCAACCTGCCGATGGTCGGCCAGCCTGTGATGCGCGGTCCGCTCGCCGAAGAAGCCGGTGGCATCTCCGAAGGCGACGACGGCGTGCCGCTGGAAGGCTCCAGCGCCACACCACCTACCGTGACCACCACTGCGCCGCCTGCGGGCGTTCCAGCGGGCCAGCCGGCTGCGGTTGCCAAGCCGACTCCGGCACCGACTGTCGCCACCGCCAAGCCAGCGCCTGTAACCAAGCCGGTCGCGCCTGCGCCAGCCGCCAAGCCAGCACCGGCTGCGGCTGCCAAGCCTGCTGAAAAACCGGCCGCCACCGTTGCTAAAGCCGGCGCTGCTGGCGGCAGCTGGTACGCCAGCCAGCCGACCGGCAACTTCGTGGTGCAGATTCTCGGCACCAGCTCCGAAGCCAACGCCCAGGCGTTCGTGAAAGAGCAGGGCGGCGAGTACCGTTATTTCAAGAAAGTGCTCAACGGCAAGCCTCTCTACGTGATCACCTACGGCAACTTCTCCAGCCGTGCAGCCGCCGATTCTGCGATCAAAACCTTGCCAGCGAAGGTCCAGGCTGGTAAACCTTGGCCTCGCACTGTTGCCAGCGTTCAACAAGAACTCGCAACAACTCGCTGAAGATCCGGCGGCCTTACCCAGGCCGCCCTCCCGGCACCTCAAAAAATAACCGCAAGTGCGTGCAGTCTCTAGAGACCGCGCGCTTTGTGGTGTCTGCGTCACAGTAGCTTTTGAGTCGTAGCGGTCAGAATTAAAAAAGTTTTGACTAGCACAGCATATCGCTTTAAACCTTTCATAAATGCGACATAGATTTGCGACATTTCGTCGCTAAATTTGTGAGCGTCTGTGTCGGTGTGTACAATGACCTCCCTTTTGCCCCCGCTAAGCCGGCGTACGTTCGGCGTGGAAGGTAACCGGTTGAATTGAAAAGAAATTTGCCTCGATATAAGAGGCAGCCTGGTGAGAAAGTGTCTATGAAAGCAGGTCTGTACCAACCCGATGAATTCAAGGATAACTGCGGTTTCGGCCTGATAGCCCATATGCAGGGCGAGCCCAGTCATACCCTTTTGCAAACGGCCATCGAGGCCCTGACCTGCATGACCCACCGCGGTGGGATCAACGCCGACGGCAAGACCGGTGACGGTTGTGGCTTGCTGATTCAAAAGCCCGACCAGTTCCTGCGCGCTGTCGCAAAAGAGCAATTTGCGGTCGACCTGCCCAAGCAGTACGCCGTGGGCATGGTGTTTTTCAACCAGGACCCGGTCAAGGCCGAAGCCGCCCGCGAGAACATGAACCGCGAGATCCTGGCCGCCGGCCTGCAACTTGTCGGCTGGCGCAAAGTGCCGATCGACACCAGTGTGCTCGGCCGTCTCGCGCTTGAGCGCCTGCCGCAGATCGAACAAGTGTTTATCGCAGGCAGTGGCCTGAGCGACCAGGACATGGCGATCAAGCTGTTCACCTCGCGTCGTCGTTCGTCGGTTTCCAACGCCGCCGACACCGACCACTACATCTGCAGCTTTTCGCACAAGACCATCATTTATAAAGGCCTGATGATGCCGGCGGACCTCACCGCCTTCTATCCAGACCTGAGCGATGAGCGCCTGCAAACCGCAATCTGCGTGTTCCACCAGCGCTTCTCCACCAACACCCTGCCGAAATGGCCGCTAGCCCAGCCATTCCGCTTCCTCGCCCACAACGGCGAGATCAACACCATCACCGGCAACCGCAACTGGGCCGTGGCCCGTCGCACCAAGTTCGCCAACGATTTGATGGACCTGGAAGAGCTCGGCCCGCTGGTTAACCGCGTGGGTTCCGACTCCTCCAGCATGGACAACATGCTCGAACTGATGGTCACCGGCGGCATCGACCTGTTCCGTGGCGTGCGCATGATCATTCCGCCAGCGTGGCAGAACGTCGAAACCATGGACCCGGACCTGCGTGCGTTCTACGAGTACAACTCGATGCACATGGAACCGTGGGACGGCCCGGCCGGCGTGGTCATGACTGACGGCCGCTACGCGGTGTGCCTGCTTGACCGTAACGGTCTGCGCCCGGCGCGTTGGGTCACCACCACCAACGGCTTCATCACCCTCGCGTCGGAAATCGGCGTGTGGGACTACAAGCCTGAAGACGTTATCGCCAAAGGCCGCGTGGGCCCTGGCCAGATTTTGGCCGTGGACACCGAAACCGGTCAGATCCTCGACACCGACGCCATCGACAACCGCCTGAAGTCCCGTCACCCGTACAAGCAATGGCTGCGCAAGAACGCCCTGCGCATCCAGGCGACCATGGAAGACAACGACCACGGTTCGGCTTTCTACGATGTCGACCAGCTCAAGCAATACATGAAGATGTACCAGGTCACGTTCGAAGAGCGCGACCAGGTGCTGCGTCCGCTCGGCGAGCAAGGCTACGAGGCGGTCGGTTCCATGGGCGATGACACGCCAATGGCCGTGCTGTCCCAGCGCGTGCGCACGCCGTACGACTATTTCCGCCAGCAGTTCGCCCAGGTGACCAACCCGCCGATCGACCCGCTGCGCGAAGCCATCGTGATGTCGTTGGAAGTGTGCCTCGGTGCCGAGCGCAACATCTTCCAGGAATCGCCTGAGCACGCCTCCCGCGTGATCCTCAGCTCGCCGGTCATTTCCCCGGCCAAGTGGCGCTCGTTGATGACCCTGGATCGCCCAGGCTTCGACCGCCAGATCATCGACCTGAACTACGACGAAAGCCTCGGCCTTGAAGCCGCTGTGCGCAACGTCGCTGACCAGGCCGAAGAAGCCGTGCGCGCCGGTCGTACCCAGATCGTGTTGACCGACCGCCATATCGCACCAGGCAAGCTGCCGATCCACGCTTCCTTGGCGACCGGCGCAGTGCACCACCGCCTGACCGAAAAAGGCCTGCGCTGCGACTCCAACATCCTTGTGGAAACCGCCACCGCCCGCGACCCGCATCACTTCGCGGTGCTGATCGGCTTCGGCGCCTCGGCGGTGTACCCATTCCTCGCGTACGAAGTGCTGGGTGACCTGATCCGCACCGGTGAAGTGCTGGGCGACCTCTACGAGGTGTTCAAGAACTACCGCAAGGGCATCACCAAGGGGTTGCTGAAGATCCTGTCGAAGATGGGCATCTCCACGGTTACCTCGTACCGCGGCGCACAGCTGTTCGAAGCCATCGGCCTGTCCGAAGAGGTTTGCGACCTGAGCTTCCGTGGCGTGCCGAGCCGTATCAAGGGCGCGCGTTTCGTCGACATCGAAGCCGAGCAAAAAGCCCTGGCAGCCGAAGCCTGGAGCGCGCGCAAGCCGATCCAGCAAGGCGGTCTGCTCAAGTTCGTGCACGGTGGCGAATACCACGCCTACAACCCGGACGTGGTCAACACCCTGCAAGCCGCCGTGCAGCAGGGCGACTACGCCAAGTTCAAGGAATACACCTCGCTGGTGGACAACCGCCCGGTGTCGATGATCCGCGATTTGTTCAAGGTGAAGACCCTGGACACGCCGATGGACATCAGCGAAGTCGAGCCGCTGGAGTCGATCCTCAAGCGCTTCGACTCTGCCGGTATCTCGCTGGGCGCCTTGTCGCCTGAGGCTCACGAAGCCCTGGCCGAAGCCATGAACCGCCTGGGTGCGCGTTCCAACTCCGGCGAAGGCGGTGAAGACCCGGCGCGCTACGGCACCATCAAAAGCTCGAAAATCAAGCAGGTTGCGACCGGTCGTTTCGGTGTGACCCCGGAATACCTGGTCAACGCCGAAGTGCTGCAGATCAAGGTGGCTCAGGGCGCCAAGCCCGGTGAGGGCGGCCAACTGCCGGGTGGCAAGGTCAACGGTCTGATCGCCAAGCTGCGTTACGCAGTGCCGGGTGTGACCCTGATTTCGCCGCCGCCGCACCACGACATCTACTCGATTGAAGACTTGTCGCAGCTAATTTTCGACCTGAAACAAGTCAACCCGCAGGCGCTGGTCTCGGTGAAACTGGTAGCAGAAGCCGGCGTGGGCACCATCGCCGCCGGCGTGGCCAAGGCCTATGCCGACCTGATCACCATCTCCGGCTACGACGGCGGCACCGGCGCTTCGCCGCTGACCTCCATCAAGTATGCGGGCGCACCGTGGGAACTCGGCCTGGCTGAAACCCACCAGACCCTGCGCGGCAACGACCTGCGCGGCAAGGTCCGTGTGCAGACCGACGGCGGCTTGAAAACCGGCCTCGACGTGATCAAGGCCGCGATCCTCGGCGCCGAAAGCTTCGGCTTCGGGACTGCGCCAATGATCGCCCTGGGCTGCAAATACCTGCGCATCTGCCACCTGAACAACTGCGCCACCGGTGTCGCCACTCAGAACGAAAAGCTGCGCAAGGATCACTACATCGGCACCGTCGACATGGTGGTGAACTTCTTCACCTACGTCGCCGAAGAGACCCGTGAGTGGCTGGCCAAGCTGGGCGTGCGTTCCCTCGAAGAGCTGATCGGTCGCACCGACCTGTTGGAAATCCTTGAAGGCCAGACCGCCAAGCAACATCACCTGGACCTCACGCCGCTGTTGGGCAGCGATCACATTCCGGCCGACAAACCGCAGTTCTGCGGCGTCGAGCGCAACCCGCCCTTCGACAAAGGCCTGCTGGCCGAAAAGATGGTGGAAATCGCCGGTTCGTCGATCAACGATGCCAGCGGTGGCGAATTCGCCCTGGATATCTGCAACTGCGACCGTTCCATCGGCGCACGCATCTCCGGCGAAATCGCGCGCAAGCACGGCAACCAGGGCATGGCCAAGGCGCCGATCACCTTCCGCTTCAAGGGCACTGCGGGCCAGAGCTTTGGCGTGTGGAACGCCGGCGGCCTGCACATGTACCTGGAAGGTGACGCCAACGACTACGTGGGCAAGGGCATGACCGGCGGCAAGCTGGTGATCGTTCCGCCAAAAGGCAGCGTCTACAAGACTCAGGACAGTGCCATCATCGGCAACACCTGCTTGTACGGCGCCACCGGTGGCAAGCTGTTCGCCGCCGGCACCGCCGGTGAGCGTTTCGCCGTGCGTAACTCCGGTGCCCACACCGTGGTGGAAGGCACTGGCGATCACTGCTGCGAGTACATGACCGGGGGCTTTGTCGCGGTACTGGGCAAGACCGGTTACAACTTCGGTTCGGGCATGACCGGCGGTTTCGCCTACGTGCTCGACCAGGACAACACCTTCGTCGACAAGGTCAACCACGAGTTGGTCGAGATCCAGCGGATCAGCGGCGAAGCCATGGAATCCTACCGGAACCACTTGCAGCACGTGCTGGACGAGTACGTCGAGGAAACCGGCAGCGAATGGGGCCGCAACCTCGCCGAAAACCTCGATGATTACCTGCGTCGTTTCTGGCTGGTCAAGCCCAAGGCTGCCAACCTGAAATCGTTGCTTTCCAGCATCCGTGCCAACCCGCAGTGATATGCGCCTGAAGAGTTTGATGAGGTTTTAACATGGCTGAACGTCTGAATAACGACTTCCAGTTCATCGATGTCGGGCGCAAAGATCCGAAGAAGAAACTGTTGCGTCAACGCAAGAAAGAGTTCGTGGAAATCTACGAACCCTTCAAACCCCAGCACTCGGCCGACCAGGCCCACCGCTGCCTGGGTTGCGGTAACCCGTATTGCGAATGGAAGTGCCCGGTGCACAACTTCATTCCCAACTGGCTCAAGTTGGTGGCCGAGGGCAACATCCTCGCCGCCGCCGAGCTGTCGCACCAGACCAACACGCTGCCGGAAGTCTGCGGCCGGGTGTGCCCGCAGGACCGTCTGTGCGAGGGTGCGTGCACCCTTAACGACGGCTTCGGCGCGGTGACCATCGGTTCGGTGGAGAAGTACATCACCGACACCGCGTTCGCCATGGGCTGGCGTCCGGACATGTCCAAGGTCAAGCCGACCGGCAAGCGCGTCGCCATCATCGGCGCCGGTCCTGCCGGCCTGGGCTGCGCCGACGTGCTGGTGCGTGGCGGCGTGACCCCGGTGGTGTTCGACAAGAACCCGGAAATCGGCGGCCTGCTGACCTTCGGCATCCCCGAGTTCAAGCTGGAAAAAACCGTCCTGAGCAACCGTCGTGAAGTGTTCACCGGTATGGGTATCGAGTTCCGCCTGAACACCGAAATCGGCAAAGACGTGACCATGGAGCAACTGCTCGAAGAATACGATGCTGTGTTCATGGGCATGGGCACCTACACCTACATGAAGGGCGGTTTTGCCGGTGAGGACCTGCCGGGCGTGTATGACGCGCTGGACTTCCTGATCGCCAACGTGAATCGCAACCTGGGCTTTGAAAAGTCGCCGGAAGATTTCGTCGACATGAAAGGCAAGAAGGTCGTGGTGCTGGGCGGTGGCGACACCGCGATGGACTGCAACCGCACCTCGATCCGCCAGGGCGCCAAGTCGGTGACCTGTGCCTATCGCCGTGACGAAGCCAACATGCCGGGCTCGCGCAAAGAGGTGAAGAACGCCAAGGAAGAAGGCGTGAAATTCCTCTACAACCGCCAGCCGATTGCGATTGTCGGTGAAGACCGCGTCGAAGGCGTGAAGGTGGTCGAGACCCGTCTCGGCGAACCAGACGCCCGTGGCCGTCGCAGCCCTGAGCCGATCCCGGGCTCCGAAGAAATCATCCCGGCGGATGCCGTGGTCATTGCTTTCGGTTTCCGCCCAAGCCCGGCGCCGTGGTTCGAGCAGTTCCAGATCCAGACCGACAGCCAGGGCCGCGTCGTGGCCCCGGAACAAGGCCAGTACAAGCATCAGACCAGCAACCCGAAGATCTTCGCCGGTGGCGACATGGTGCGTGGTTCCGACCTGGTGGTGACGGCGATCTTCGAAGGGCGCAATGCTGCCGAAGGGATCCTGGATTACCTGGGCGTCTGAGCCCTGATACCCGCGACAAATTGACCCGATAGACAAAAGGCACGGCTCATACCGTGCCTTTTGCGTCTGGCTCTGAGAAAATGCCCGCACTTTTTTTGCGGATGCCGACATGACTGCCCTCAAGAACGACCGTTTCCTTCGTGCCCTGCTCAAGCAACCTGTGGACGTCACCCCTGTGTGGATGATGCGCCAGGCCGGTCGCTACCTGCCGGAATACCGCGCCAGTCGCGCCAACGCCGGCGACTTCATGAGCCTGTGCATGAACCCGGAGTTCGCCTGCGAAGTCACGATGCAGCCGCTGGACCGCTACCCGCAACTGGACGCGGCCATCCTCTTCTCCGACATCCTCACCATCCCTGACGCCATGGGCCAAGGCCTGTACTTTGAAACCGGCGAAGGCCCGCGTTTCAAGAAGGTCGTCAGCACCCTGGCCGATATCGAAGCGCTGCCGATCCCGGATCCGCACAAAGACCTCGGTTACGTGATGGACGCCGTGAGCACCATCCGCCGCGAACTCAACGGCCGCGTGCCGCTGATCGGCTTCTCCGGCAGCCCCTGGACCTTGGCCACCTACATGGTCGAAGGCGGCTCGTCGAAAGACTTCCGCAAGACCAAGGCCATGCTCTACGACAACCCACAGGCCATGCACCTGCTGCTGGACAAGCTGGCGCAGTCGGTCACTTCCTACCTCAACGCGCAGATCATGGCCGGCGCGCAAGCCGTGCAGATCTTCGACACCTGGGGCGGCAACCTGTCGGCGGCGGCGTACCAGGAATTCTCCCTGGCCTACATGCGCAAGATCGTCAGCGGCCTGATCCGCGAACACGAAGGCCGCAAAGTGCCGGTGATCATGTTCACCAAGGGTGGCGGCCTGTGGCTGGAAAGCATTGCCGACGCCGGTGCCGACGCCTTGGGCCTGGACTGGACGTGTGACTTGGGCGAAGCCCGCCAGCGCGTGGGCAACCGCGTCGCCCTGCAAGGCAACATGGACCCGACCGTGCTGTACGCCAAGCCAGAAGCGATCCGCAGCGAAGTCGGCCGCATCCTCGCCAGCTACGGCAAAGGCACTGGGCACGTGTTCAACCTCGGCCATGGCATCACCCCGGAAGTGAACCCGGAGCATGCGGGTGCGTTCCTGCGCGCGGTGCATGAGTTGTCGGCGCAGTATCACGAATAATTGTTGCCCAATGAAAAACGCCCGGTTTATCCGGGCGTTTTTATTTGAGTTGGGCGGACGTAAGGTACTTGTAATGTCCGTTATTGCGGACATAATCACGGTATCTATCTTAAAAGTCCGTTCTGGGTGACATCATGTTGCTGGTTAATCCACCTGAGCTGGGTGAAAGAATACGGCAACTGCGTCGCGCCAAGGGCTATAGCCAAGCGCAACTGGCGGACCGTGCCAAGTGCAACCGCAAGACCATCATGGATCTTGAAGCGGGTGAAAATGTCGCGATGTATACCGTGTTCAGGGTGATTTCTGCCTTGGGAATGGCACTCGAAGTCGTCGATAAACGCATTGATCTCAAATCCCTGGCTGATCTGGTGGAGCACGATGAGTAGAGTCAAATTGCTCAACGTTGTCACCCCTCAGGGACATTCAGGCGAATTGTCCAAGGGCTCGCAGTTTGCGTTTTCCTATGCGTCTGCTGATGCCGAGCGTGAGGCATCGCTGGTCATGCCCTACGACCCGACGCCTTCAGTCAGCAATGTGCTGCATCCGATTTTCGATATGAACGTACCAGAAGGTTTTCTGGCCGATCAGATCAAGCGACGGATGGCTAAACACATGCAGGTGGATGAGATGCGCCTGTTGTCGATCATCGGTGGGAACCAGATTGGACGGCTGACGTACCAGAATCCTGCCGAGGCGTCGGTTCCCGTACAGGCTCAGGTAGGGCTCCAGCAAATACTGTCAGCCGACAGCTCTCAACACGTATTTGAATTTCTGGTAGAGACGTATTTCGAGTCGGGCATTTCCGGCGTGCAGCCCAAGGTGCTGGTACCCGATCTGGACAAGCTCGCGGGCAACCGCAAAACCATGCTCAGTTCTGATCTGATCGTGAAATCTGGCGCCGATGAGTACGCTCACCTGGCCCAGAACGAATTCCTCTGCATGGAAGCTGCCCGAATAGCGGGCATGGAGACACCGCCTTTCTGGTTGTCCGAAGGAGGCGATCTGTTTGTCATGGAGCGCTTTGACCTGACACCCTCGGGGCGGCTTGGTTTTGAAGACATGGCCGTGTTGTTGGGGCTCAACAAAGATCCCCATGACAATTACAAGTACTCCCAGAGCTACGAAACCCTCGCTGCGGTCATCAACCACGTGTGCGCGCAAGGTGAACCGCTGCGTGAACTTGAGCGGTTTTTCTCTTCGGTTTGCTTGTCGGTCATGGTGCGTAACGGTGATGCTCACCTGAAAAACTTTGGTGTGATCTATACCCATCCGGGAGCCCGCGAAACGGTACAAATGGCGCCGGTATTCGATGTCACAACGACCACCGTGTATGAGCATTACAATCCCAAGTCCGGTCGTTCATTGGTTGATCGCACCCTGGCAATCAAAATGAACAAGACGAAGGCTTACCCAGACCGTCAGCAACTAATGGAGTTTGGTCGTAAGTACTGTGCGGTGGAGAAGCCGAGTGTGATCATCGAGCGAATCGCAGAGGCGATGTCCGAGGCGCTCGGTACGCATCAGGCGCGCATCGACGTCGAACTGTTTTCGGCGATGCAAGCTGAGTGGGACGGGGGACGTGCCATGGCGCTCCATGACTCGGTGTCCACTGGGATGAAGCGAAAACCTGTGGTGAAAAAACCGCGATGAAGCGGTTTTTTCTTTAACACAACGTTATGCCGTTACCTGTCCCAACGGCGGCAACTTCGCCAACTTCAACGCCACCAGCAACGCGCCGATCAGCAGCGCGATGATGAACGCCCCAATCCCATTCCACCCGGCAAAATGCCAGAAGAACCCGCCCGCTGTCCCGGCAATACTCGACCCCACGTAGTAGCAGAACAGGTACAGCGACGACGCCTGCCCCTTGGCTTTCACCGCGCGGCGGCCGATCCAGCTGCTGGCCACGGAGTGGGCGCCGAAGAAGCCGAAGGTGAAGATCAGCATGCCCGGCACCACCAGCCACAGTGGAGTGAACAGGGTCAGGGCCATGCCGGCCAGCATCAGCACGATGGTGCTCCACAGCACACGACGGCGGCCGAGGCGGTCGGCCAGGGAGCCGATTTTCGCCGAGCTGTAGATACCCGAGAGGTACACCAGCGACAGCAGGCCCACCACCGCTTGGCTGAGGTCGTAGGGATCGGCCAGCAGGCGATAGCCGATGTAGTTGAACATCGTCACGAACGCGCCCATCAGCAGGAATGCTTCGAGGAACAGCCACGGCAGGCCTGCGTCCTTGAAGTGCATGACGAAGCCATCCACCAGGCTGCGCGGCTTGAGGCTGGTGGCGCGGAAGTTGCGCGATTCGGGGAGGATTTTCCAGAACACCGTGGCGGCAATCAGCGCCAGGGCGCCGATGATCAGCATGGCGGTGTGCCAGCTGACGAAGTCGATCAACACGCCGATGATCAGGCGCCCGCTCATGCCGCCAATCGCGTTGCCGCCGATGTACAAACCCATGGCCAGGCCGATGTGCTGCGGATGGATCTCCTCGCTCAGGTAGGTCATTGCCACGGCGGCCAGGCCGCTCAGCGACAAGCCCACCAGTGCACGCATGAACAGGATGCCTTCCCAGGTCGGCATCAGACCGCTGGCGATGGTGGCTAATGCGGCGCAGAACAGCGCGGAGACCATCACCGGCTTGCGCCCCAGGCGGTCGGAAATCGGTCCGGTAATCAGCAAACCGAATGCCAGCATCGCCGTGGCCACCGACAGGATCAGGCTGCTTTGTGCCGCATTGATGGAAAATTCGTGGGACAGCGCCGGCATCATCGGCTGCACGCAATACAGCAGCGCAAAGGTGGCGAAACCACCGGAGAACAGCGCCAGCACCGTGCGCATGAACATCGGCGTGCCTTTTTCGATGAACTCGTCATTGAGCTGGGCCACCACTTCATCCAGGGCGGTAGGCGGTACGTCTTGAGCGAGTGGAGCGACAGCAGCTTTCAAGGGGACCTCGGGGAGGAAGAGCGTGCCAGGACAGGCAATGCAAAAAAGAATATAGCTCCCTAATGATTCTTTCCAATATATTGTTCGACCTGTTTGATAGCTTTGACGACCTAATGAGGCTCCCATGGAATTGCGTCACTTGCGGTACTTCATCGCCGTCGCCGAAGAACTGCATTTCGGCCGGGCCGCGCAGGTGCTGGGCATCTCGCAACCGCCGCTCAGCCAACAGATCCAGGCGCTGGAACAGGAGGTGGGGGCGCGGTTGTTTGAGCGTACCAATCGTCGGGTCGAACTGAGCGAGGCGGGGCGGTTGTTCCTGCACGAGGCGCGATTGGTGCTGGCACAGGTCGACAAGGCGGCGGACGTAGCGCGCCGGGCGCAGTTGGGTGAACTGGGTGAATTGAAGATTGGCTTCACCTCGTCGGCGCCGTTCAACTCCAGCATCCCCCAGGCGATCTTTGCGTTTCGCCAGGCGTTCGCGGCGGTGCATCTGAACCTGCAGGAGATGAGCAGCACCGAAGTGGCCGAGTCGCTGGTGGATGAGTCGATTCAGGTAGGGCTGATGCGGCCGCTGCCGTTGCCGGATTCGCTGAGTGTGGTCGAGTTGATGCGTGAGCCGCTGGTGGCCGTGTTGAACGCCGGTCATCCTTTGGTGGAGGGCAGTGAACGGGGCTTGCACCTGGCGCAACTGGCGCAGGAACCGTTTGTATTTTTCCCACGCACCTACGGCAGTGGTCTCTATGCCCAGTTGCTCAGCCTGGCGCGTGACGCCGGCTTCAGCCCGCACTTTGCCCAGGAGGCCGGGGAGGCGATGACCATCATCGGCCTGGTGGCGGCGGGGTTGGGCGTGTCGGTGCTGCCGGCGTCATACCAGCGCATCCGCATTGATGGCGTGGTCTATCGCACGTTGCTGGATGAGGACGCGGTGACGGCAGTATGGCTGGTGCAGCGCAAGGGCGCGCAGACGCCGATGGCAGAGGCGTTTGTGGAGTTGCTGGTGGCGAGGGAGCTTGCTCCCGCTGGGCTGCGTAGCAGCCCTAAAACCTGACACCGCGATCTGCCGGAACAGTCGCGGTGATCTTACTGGGGCTGCTGCGCAGCCCAGCGGGAGCAAGCTCCCTCGCCACAGGGGGCGGTCCCGGTTTACTTGGTGGTGCCGGTTTGTTCAAACAACTGCGCCGCCGACCCCGCCTCATTCACGCCATTGCTGCGCAACCCCGCCATGATGTCGCTATCCAGGTTGTTCACCCAGCGGTTGTAGTTGCGATGGATCTTGCCGTCCTTGTAGCCCAAGTCGCGGCTGTCGCGGTAGGTGATGGCGTAGCTGTTGCGGGTGTAGCGGATGTCGATGGCTGCGTAGTATTGGTTACGCACGTTGATTTCGGCTTGCACCAGTTGCGGGCTCAGGCGTTGTACCGTCCACTCGCGCTTTTGCAGGGCGTTGACGATCACCGTTTTCATTTTTTCTTCGCTGACCTGGGCGTCGGCCGGCAGGTCGTGCTGGGTGTTGAGGATCGGCTTGTTGGTGCAACCGGCGGTGACCAACAGGGCCAGGGTGATCAAGGTGACGCGCAGCAAGGAAGACATTCCGTATTCTCCAATCGATTTAAAAGTCAGGACCAGCGGCGGAAGATCAGCGAGGTGTTGACGCCGCCAAAGGCAAAGTTGTTGTTCATCACGTAGTCGTGGTGCATCTCGCGGAACTCACCTTGCAGGTAATCCAGCTCGCCGCACTGCGGGTCGACCGAATCCAGGTTGAAGGTGTGCACGTATTGGTCGCGGTTCATCATCTCGATGCTGAACCACGACTCCAGCGCGCCGCACGCGCCCAAGGTGTGACCGAGGAAACTCTTCTGCGAACTGATGGGCATGCGGCTGCCGAACAGGCTGCTGGTCGCCAGCGTCTCGGCGATATCGCCCTGGTCGGTGGCGGTGCCGTGCCCGTTCACGTAGCCGATTGCGGATGGCTCCAGCCCGGCATCTTCCAGGGCCAGTTCCATCGCGCGGCGCATGGTTTTCTGTTCCGGGCGGGTGGTGTGCTGGCCGTCGGCGTTGCTGCCGAAACCGACCAGCTCGGCGTGGATATGCGCACCGCGCGCCAGGGCGTGTTCCAGTTCTTCAAGCACCAGCATGCCGCCGCCTTCGCCGATCACCAGGCCGTCGCGGCCGCTGTCGTAGGGGCGTGGGCTGGTCTGCGGCGCGTCGTTTTTCAGGCTGGTGGCGTAGAGCGCGTCAAACACCATGGCTTCGGTGGGGCACAACTCCTCGGCGCCACCGGCGAGCATCAGCGGCAGACGGCCGAACTTGATCGCCTCATAGGCATAACCAATGCCCTGGCTGCCGCTGGTGCAGGCGCTTGATGTAGGGATCAGCCGCCCGGTCAGGCCAAAGAAGATGCTGATATTCGCCGCCGTAGTGTGCGGCATCATGCGTACATAGGAGTTGGCATTCAGCCCCTCGGCCACCGAATTCAGCAGCATGTTGCCGAACGCCTTGATCTCGTCGGTGCTGCCGGTGGACGAGCCACAGGCCACGCCCATGCGCCCGTCCTTGATCGACTCGTCGCCCAGCAAACCCGCGTCCTGCAACGCCTGTTCCGCTGCCCACACCGCCAGGCGCGAGACCCGACCCATGCTGCGCAGTTGCTTGCGCGTCCAGTGCGCGGGTACGACAAAGTCGTCGATCGGCCCGGCCAGGCGTGTGTTCAATTCAGTAAAACGGTCCCACTCGTCCATGCGCCGAATGCCGCTGCGATTGGCGCGGAAGTTGGCGGATATGGTCGCCCAATCGCCGCCCAGGGAAGTCATGCCGGCCATGCCGGTCACTACGACGCGTTTCATCAGCACAGGCCTCCATTCACGGCCAAGACCTGGCGCGTGATGTAACCGGCTTCGGCCGACATCAGGAAGTTCACTGCACCGGCCACCTCTTCCGGCGTGCCCATGCGTTGCGCCGGGATCATCTTCATCAGTTCTTCCACCGGCACGTTTTCATCCAGCATGGCGGTGTCGATCAAGCCGGGGGCGACGCAGTTGACGGTGATCTTGCGCTTGCCCAGCTCGATGGCCAGGGCCTTGGCGGCGCCGATCAACCCGGCTTTAGAGGCGCTGTAATTGACCTGGCCGCGATTGCCGATCAGCCCGGAAACCGAGGTGATACACACGATGCGCCCGGCGGCGCGACGACGAATCATCGGCATCATCACCGGGTGCAGCACGTTGTAGAAACCGTCGAGATTGGTGCGCATCACCACGTCCCAATCGTCTTCCGACAAGGCCGGGAAGGCGCCGTCACGGGTCAGGCCGGCATTGAGCACCACGCCGTAATAAGCGCCGTGTTGCTCGACGTCAGCGTCGAGGATTTCCTTGCACGCAGCCCGATCCGCGACATCGAATTGCAGCACCCGCGCCTTGCGGCCCAGGGCTTCAACCTCGGCCTGCACTGCATCGGCGTCACTACGACCGCTGCGGCAATGCAGCACGATGTCATGCCCGGCCTGGGCCAGGCGCAGGGCGATGGCGCGGCCGATGCCACGGCTGGAGCCGGTGACCAGTACGGATTCAGTCATGGCGTTACGTCCTTCGATTCATCTAAATAGGTGGCCGCCTGGGGCGGTCGAAATACATTCAAGCGGGCGCTGGCCTGGATCCCATCACCGGTCAGGTGGCATTCGAACACACCCATGCCGTTGTCGTCTTCCAGGGAACGCAGGCCGTGGATCTTCAGCTCGGCGCCCGCCGGGAAGTGCTCCACGTTGCATTCGAACTTACGTGTGCCGAGCAGGAAGCCCAGTTCCACCGCTTCACCTTTCTGGCGCGCGCGGCAACCGGCGTAGGCGGCGACGCTTTGCGCCATCAACTCGATGCCGACCCAGGCCGGCAGGCTGCCGTCCGGGCGGTTGAACAGGCCGCCGGGTTTGACGCTGACGCGGGTGTGGATCTGCTCTTCATCGAACGACAGCACCTGGTCGATCAGGATCATGTCGCCCGCATGGGGCAGCAGTTCAGCGAGTGGCCAATCGATCATGGGGCCTCTCCGATAATCAGGCTGACGTTATTGCCGCCGAAGGCAAATGAATTGCTCATCAGGCAGCGCTTTCCCAGGGTTTCCGAGGCCTGCGCCCACTGCAAGGCGGGCAGGGCCGGGTCGGCCTGGCCGTCCCACACGTGGGGTGGGACACGGTTGTGAGCCAGGCTCAACCAACAGAACGCCGCTTCCAGCGCCCCGGCTGCGCCCAGGGTGTGGCCGCTCATGGGTTTGGTCGATGAGCAGGCCACGCCGTGCGGGAACAGGCTGGCGACGGCCAGGCTTTCCATGGCGTCGTTATGTTGGGTGGCGGTGCCGTGCAGGTTCAGGTAGCCGATCTGCTCAGGCTGCAATCGGGCGCTGGCCAAGGCCTTGCGCATCGACTGCAACGCGCCTTTGCCGGTGGGCTCGGGCGCGGAGATATGGTGAGCGTCGCAACTGGCGCCGCTGCCCAACAGGGCGATGGGCGCGGCTTGCTTGCTCATCAGGAACAGTACGGCCGCTTCGCCGATGTTGATGCCGTTGCGGTTCACCGAGAACGGATTGCAGCGCTCGTTCGACACCGCTTCCAATGAGCTGAAACCGTTGAGGGTCAGCTTGCACAGGCTGTCGACGCCGCCGCAGATCATCGCATCGCACACACCCAGGTCCAGCAGGCGCTGGGCACTCATCAAGGCGCGGGCGCTGGAGGTGCAGGCGGTAGAGATCACATAGGCCGGGCCGCTCAGTTGCAGCCAGTCGGCGAGGAAATTCGCCGGAGCGCTGAGTTCCTGCTGCTGGTAGTCGTAGTCACCGGGGAACTGGTGTTCCCGCAGAAAATGCGCGATGCCCCGACTGGCTTCGTCGATGCCCGAGGTGCTGGTACCGAGTACAACGCCGACGCGCGATGCGCCGTAGGTGTGGATCGCCTGGCGGATATCGCCCTCAATCTGCAACGCCGCTTCCAGCAGCAACTGGTTATTGCGGCTGCTTTGCTGGCCCAGTTCGGCGGGGATGGTCGCCAACTCGCCGTGCACACCGGCCACTGGCAACACGCGTTCCGGCACCCAGCCGCTTTCGGCGCGCATACCGGAGCAGTCGCCGGCAAACAGGCTGCGGCTGACTTCATCCTGGCCTCGGCCTAGGGCGCAGATCACGCCCAGGGCGTTGAGGTAGGCGCTCATCGGGCGGCCCCGAGCGGCGTGATGCGGTAGCTCAACGGCTGGCCGGTCATGTTCACGCTGAAGACCTCGGACGATTGATACACGATCTGCCAATGCCCCGGCAGGGTGCGCGTCAGGTCCATGGCCTGGGCGCTGGGGTAGAGCGCACGTACGTCATCGGCCGACGTCAGGGCAAACAGCAGTGCGGCGAACAGCTCGCGCGCCTGGGGATTGGGTGGCAGCAAGCCGTCAGCCTGCCATTCACCCTTGATCAGTTTTTGTCGGGCCTGTGGGATGCCCAACGGGTCCATCATCGACCAGCGAATGCCGCCGTTTTCGCGCTGGATCACCAACAGCCAGTCCTGGCTCTGGCCGTCGGCCAGGCGCTGCACATGCAGTTGCAGCGGCAAGGCCAGGGCAGGGGTTTTCTCCGGCAGCGGCGGCTGGCTGGCGCAGGCGCTCAGCAGCAACAGGCAGCCGATCAACAGCATGCGCATCATGGGGCAGCGCTCGTCAGAGGTTTGCGTGCCACGCAGTTGACCAATGTTTCCTCGCGCTGGCCCACCGGCGGCGCCTTGCGCAGGCCCCAGCGTTCCAGCAGGCCGAAGTCGCTGGAGCGGCTCCACCACAAGTACGGGTACGAGACGTTCTGCGGGCCAAATTCAAAGCCCTGCTCGCGGAGCATCTCCAGGTACTCCTCGGCGCTTTTCTGCACATGCATCGGGTGGCGGAATAGCCAGCGAATCACCCAGGTGTCGATATAGGCTTCGGTGGATTCGGCAAACAGCAGATAACCGCCCGGCTTGAGCACACGGTAGAACTCCTTGAGCGCGCGGTGTTGCTCGACCAGATGGTGGAAGGTCTGGTGGCAGAACAGGATATCGACGCTGGCGTCCGGCACTTGCAAGGTCGCGCAGTCGCTGCCGATCAGCTCGATGGCCAAGCCTTGGCGCTGGGCTTCTTCACGGCTCAGCTCCAGGCTGTGCGGGTCGGCGTCCAGGCCGATCAGGCGCTCGGGGGCGAACACCTGCTGCAAGTACTGGAACGACTTGCCCTGGCCACAACCGGCGTCGAGCAATACCGGCGCCTCTGGCAAGGGGTCGGTAAACAGGCTGCGCAGGTCGTTGATCGCCACGCGCAGCACATGGTGCTGCCAGGTGTGGCTGCGCAGGAACCAGAAGCCGAACTTGGTTTCCTCGACGTAGTTTTTACTCAGGTACTGGCTAGTCATACCGGCTCACTCGCACAAATCTCCGACAACATCCGCAACCGCCGCTTGGGCTCGCTGACAAACGGGTTGCGCTCATCCCACGCGTAGCCGGCGAGGATCGAGCAGATCATCCGGCGAATCTCCGGCGAGCTGTCCGGGTGATAGATCACATCCTGGAACGTCCCGGCATACCAGCCCTCGACGTAACAGCGGAAGGTGTCCACGCCGCGTTTCAAGGGCACGGCGAACTCGCTTTCCCAGTCGACGGTTTCGCCCTTGAGCTGACGGTGCAACACAGCGGCTGCCATGCTCGCCGAACGCATGGCGATGGTCACCCCGGAAGAAAACACCGGGTCGAGAAATTCCGCCGCATTGCCCAGCAAGGCAAAACCCGGCCCGTGCAGGGTTTTGACGTTGGCTGCGTAGCCGCCGAGGGTGCGCGCCGGGGTATCCCACACGGCGTTTTGCAGCACGCCGGCAAGGCTTGGGGTTTCATTGATAAAGCCGCGCAGGCAGGCGTCGAGGTCGCCATCACGGCCGTCGAAATGCTCCTTGGCCGCGACCACGCCCACCGAGCAACGCCCGTTACTGAACGGAATGGTCCAGAACCAGATATCACGCTGGGTGGGATGGGTGGTCACCAGAATCTTGCTGCGATCAAAACCTTGATGTTCGATGCGGTCTTCGACGTGGGTGAACACCGCCTGGCGTACGGGGAAGTCGGACGGCAGATCCAGGTCCAGCAGGCGCGGCAGCACGCGGCCATAGCCGCTGGCGTCGAGCACAAACTTGGCCTTGAGGTGGTACTCGGTGCCGTTCTCGCGGCGTACGTGCAGGTAACGGGATTCGCCCTGGAAGTCCACGCCGACGATGGTTTCGCCGTAGCGGATCTCCACGCCTTGCAGCGCGGCTTGATCGGCCAGCAACTTGTCGAACTCGCCGCGCTGCACCTGGAAGGTGGTCGGCTTGCCATTGCTGAAAGTGTCACTGAAATCAAATGCGCTGTAGCGCTCGCCCCAGGCGAACGCGGCGCCGGTTTTCAGCTGGAACCCCGCGGCCTGCACGGCGTCGAGCATGCCGGCTTCTTCGATGAAGTCGATGCAGTGGGACAGCAGGCTTTCGCCAATCGAGAAGCGCGGGAAATGCTGGCGCTCGATGATCAATACATCATGCCCTTTGCGCTTTAACAGCGCGGCGGCGATGGCCCCGGACGGACCGGCACCGATCACCACCACCTGGCGACGTTCCATTTCAACTGTGGGCACGAGGGCTCCTTGCCACATTGGCGATAATCACATTCATAAGGCGTGTTTCTGTTGCCCGGCCCAGGGTGCCAGCATAAAGCTGAATGCCAGGCCCAGGCTGACCGATAAGCCGAAATTGCTCACCGCCGGTGTACTGGACACCGCCAGCAGCCCAAACGACAACCAGGTCGTCACCGCTGCCAACAAGGTCCCCAAGAGACTGACCGCAGGGCCGCCGATTTGCTCGCGCATCAGGATCGCGTAATCGACGCTGATGGCCGTGACCAACAGCAGGCCGAACAGGCTGAATAGCGTCAGCGGTTGGCCGAGCCAACCGAGGCTGGCCAGGCTGCACAGGGCTGCCAGCAGCGGCAAGGCGACGATGCGCAAGGCCCCGCCGAAACCGAACGGCAGGATCAGCAGCAACACGATCAGCACGCAAGACATCAACTTCAATTCAGCGGCGCTGATCTGCGTGTCGGCGAACACCCGGTTCAAGTCGCCCAATCGGTCGACCAATTGCACGCCCGGCAAGTCCAGCGCCTGTACACGCAGCAAGGCGGGGTTGTTCAAGCCTTGCAGGCTGACCATGGCCGCCACGCCGCCCTCGACCTTGCCGAGCCACAGCGTGCGCCAAGGTTCGGCCATTGGGCCGGCCAGCGCGGCGTCGATGTCTTGGGTGGGCAGCGCTTGCAGGTGCGCGACTTCGGCTTGCAGGGCGCTGGCGGGCACGCCGAGGTCCAGCAGCGGCTGCCAGTGTTGCGCCAGGTTGTTCAGCGCATCACGCAGTTGTTGCTGTTCGGCGGGCTGGCTGACCAATTGATTGAGCGCCAGGTAGCCCTGGAGCTTGTCCATGTTCACCAACTGATCCAGGCGCTGCGCCAACGCGCTCTGACGCTCCAGCAGCTGTTGCTGGTTGTCCGCCCGCACCAGGAAGAACTGGCTGGTGGGTTGGAACCCGGTAATTCGCGCCACGGCCTGCGCCTCTTGCAGCAACTGCGGTGGTGCGCCGATCCATTGGCGGATATCGTTTTTGCTGTTCAGGTGCCACAGGCCACCGGCGCAGAACAGCAGCACCAGGGCCAGCAGGACCGCGCTCGGCACGCGCTTGAGCAGCGATTCGCGCACCAACCACAGGCATTCGGCGATGCGTAGCGGCCATTGCGCCGGGCGCAGTTCGACGCCCTTGAGCAGCGCCGGCAGCAGGCACACGGCGGACAGGTAGGCACCGACCAGGCCGGCGGCTGAGAAGATGGCGATTTGCGTCAAGGCCGGGAACGGCGTCCAGGCCAGCGCCAGGTAGCCGATGCAACTGGTCGCCAGGCTCAGGCTCAACCCCGGCAAGGTGATGCGCAACGCCGGCCAACTGCGCCACGGGTTCATGCTCCAGCTTTTCGACAGGTAGTGCAGCGGGTAATCCACCGCAACGCCGATCAGGCTGGAACCCAGCACCAGCGTCATCACGTGCATATGGCCGAACAGCGCCACACAGGCCACCGCGCCAAACAGCATGCCCACCAGCACCGGTACAAAGGCCAGCAACACCCGCCAGCGGCGGAAGGCGAGCAACAGCAACAACAGGATGCCGACGGTTGCGCCGCCGCCGACCCAGGTGATTTCCCGCGTGGCTTGCTGCTGACCATTGGCGGCGTAGAGCAAGCCGCTGGCGGCGAGTAATTGCGCGCCGTGTTCGCTGGCCTGCGCGCGACTGGCCTGGAGCAAATCCGCCACTTGCAGCGGCAGTTTCATGTCGAAGGCATTGCCGGTGGTGCGCGCACGCAGCAGCACCCAGCTCTTGCCGTCGGCATCGGCGATCAACGCGCCGCTACCGATATCCAGTTGCACCGAGCCGTGCTGCGGCTGGCTGTTCTGGATGCGCCCGGTAAGGCCCAGCCAGTCGTCCTGGCTCGGCACCAGGCTGAAGCCGGTAAAGGGGTCGAACAGCGCTTGCACGCGCTGTTGGATAAACGCGTCGGGCTGTTCGATCAGTTGTTCGCGGTCCTTGGCCGAGAGCATCGCCAGGCGCCCACGCAGCAATTGCTCGCGCAGCGCCGGCAGGTCGGCTTGCAGGTTCCATTGCACTTTTTCAAACAGCCCGCTGGTTTGCCAGCGCTCGCCCAATTGTTGCGCGACGGCCACGGCTTGCTGGCGGTCGGCATGGCCCACCAGCACCAACATCTCGCGGTTCAACGGTTCCTGCATGCGCTGTTCGGCTTGCTGTTCCAGGGCGTCCGGCGTGTTGCCCGGCACCAGTTCCATCAGGTTGGCCGACAACGGCGCGCCATGACGCCACTGCCAGCCGGCCAGGGCCAGCACGGCCACCAGCAGGATCAGGAACAGGCGTGGTAACAGGCGCTCACTGGGCAAAGTCGTGTTGCTCCGCTTCGCTCAGGGGTTGGCTGGCGGTGCTGTCCTGCATGCGCAAAACAGTGCTGTCGCCTTGGGTTTCCAGCAATTCGATGGTCTGCACCAAGTCGCCGCCGTCGATGTTGATCTGGGTGAACACCTGCTTGAGCAACAGTGAACGCGGGATCAGCGTGAGCTTCCATTGTTTCGCCTCGCCTTGCAGCTGCAATTCGAAGTCACGCTGCAAGCCGCTGCTGTCGCCCTGGAGCACGGCCAGGAACAGGCGATTCTGCTCGGCGCCGGCACTCTTGTTCGGCAGCAGTTGCCAGCCATTGGCGTCACGGCGGGCGATGCCCTGGGCGCTGATGCGGTAGTCCTGTTGCAATGGGGTTTTCAGCAGCCACAGCAGGCCGTGGTCTTTCGCCAGCACAAAGGTGCCTTTGCTGACCAAGGGCTGGGGCAGGGCGCGCAGGTGTTTTTCCTGGGTGAAGCTGCCGTGGATCACGCTGGGTTTGGCCAACTGCTCGCTGAGCTGTTGCAGATCGAAGGCGTGGGCATGCAGCGACAGCAGCAGCGCACCCAGAAAGGTGATCCATTTCATGACAGGGCCTTTTCGACGGCTTCGGTGAATACTTTGGGTGAGGCCAACTGCATCTCGCGACTGGCGATTTCCACTGCCACTTGCACGGTGCTGGCGCGGGTCAGACGTTCGCCACTGTCTCGGTCTGTGATCAGGTAATTGACCTTCAAACGGTTCTCCCACTCCACCAGGCTGGCGCGCACGTTGAGGGTCTGGCCGAACACCGCGCCGCGCACGTAGCGCAGCTGCATGTCGATCACCGGCCAGGCATAGCCGGATTCCAGCATCGCGGTGTAGTTGTGACCGATCTTGTCCAGCAACGCGCAGCGCGCGACCTCCAGGTACTTCACGTAATGCCCGTGCCACACCACGTTCATGGTGTCGACGTCAAAAAACGGCACGAGGATTTCAGTGTCGCAATGCAGCACGCCCTGGCTACGCATGCAGCCTCCAGTGTTGCTCGGCAATGCGTTGCAGGCACAGGCGCAGTTCGCCTTCGAGGGCGCGGTCTTCGATGACAGGTGGGAAGTCCTTGGCCAGTTCTTCGTGCATTGCTGCCAATGCGGGTGGCAACGGTCGCGCATCTTCGGCCTGGGCGCGCAGCCACACGCCTTGGTTGGCGGCGAGCAGCGTGGCAGCGGCGACCTGTTCGGTCAGCTCCAGCACACGGATCGCATCGCGGGCGGCGATGGTGCCCATGCTCACTTTGTCCTGGTTGTGGCACTCGGTGGAACGCGAGAACACGCTGGCCGGCATGGTATTTTTCAAGGCTTCGGCGGTCCAGGCGCTGGTGCCGATCTGCACGGCCTTGAAGCCGTGGTTGATCATGGCGCGGTCGGCTGGCGCGCCGGACAGGTTGCTCGGCAGGCCGTGGTTGTAGCGCACGTCCACCAGCAGCGCGAGCTGGCGGTCGAGCAGGTCAGCGACGTTGGCCACGAGGGTCTTGAGGCTGTCCATGGCGAAGGCGATGTGCCCGCCGTAGAAATGCCCACCGTGCAGCACGCGTTCTTCCTCGGCGTCGATGATCGGGTTGTCGTTGGCGCTGTTCAGTTCGATCTCGATGAACGAGCGCAGCCAGTTCAGGCTGTCAGCCAGCACGCCAAGGACGTGGGGCGCGCAGCGCAGCGAGTAACGGTCCTGCAGGCGATGCAACGGCGCGGTCGGCGCGTCGATGGCCAGGTCCTTGCGCAGCCAGGCGGCGACTTGCATCTGCCCAGGGTGCGGCTTGGCGGCGAACAGGCGCTCGTCGAAGTGTTCCGGGTTGCCTTGCAGCGCAACTACGTTCAGCGCGGTGATGCGCGTGGCCAGTTGCAGCAGGTAGTCGGCGCGGGCGAAAGCCAGGCAGGCCAGGCCGGTCATCACGGCGGTGCCGTTCATCAGTGCCAGGGCTTCCTTGGGGCGCAGCACCAGCGGTTCCCAGCCCAGCTCGCGGTGCACGTCGGCGGCTTGGCGGCGTTCGCCACGGAACATCACTTCGCGTTCGCCGGACAGGGTCGCGGCCACGTAGGACAGCGGCGTCAGATCACCGCTGGCGCCCACCGAACCTTCTTCCGGGATCAGCGGCAGCACGTCGTGTTCCAGGAAGGCATGCAGGCGTTCCAGCAGCTCCACGCGCACGCCGGACACTCCGTGGCACAGCGACTGCAAACGCGCCGCCAGCACGGCGCGGGTGGCCTGGGCGTCGAGCAGCTTGCCCAAGCCGCAACCGTGGAAGGTGTACAGATGACGCGGCAACGCTTCGACGTGCTGCAACGGCACCGCCACCACGCACGAGTCGCCGTAGCCGGTGGTCACGCCGTAGATCACGCCTTCCTTGTCCAGCAGCGAGTCGAGGAACTGCGCGCCCTTGGCGATGCGCTGGCGATAGGCGGCATCGTCCTGCAATTGGGTCGGCGCCTGACGGTTGGCCAGGGCCAACACGTCTTCGATGCGCAAAGCGCGTTCGCCAAAGGTTACCGGCTCAAGATGCGTCGTCATCGGTCTTCCAGAAAGGGTAAAAGTTGAACCATTGTTGGGGCGCTTCCAGGCAGAACTGGCCTAGGCGTGCGGCGTAGCGCGCGGTCCACAGGGCTATGACCTGCTCGCGGGTGTTGCGTTTCCATTCAATCAATTCAGCGAAAGGCTCAATGCTCAGGCGGTAGCGGCCTTTGTGCTTGAGGCACATCAGCAGGTTTACCGGGCATTTGAGCAGGCCGGCCAGCAGCCACGGGCCCTGGGGGAAGGCGGCGTCGTGGCCGAGGAAATCCACGCGCACCGTGCGCCCGCCGTGCAGAGGCACGCGGTCGCCGGCGATTGCCAGCCATTCGCCGTCGTCCAGGCGCTGGCTGAGCAGCAGCATGGTGGCCGGGTCCAACTCGCTGACCTGGATCAGGCGCAAATGGGTCGCCCCGGCTTCGCCCAGCAGGCGGTTGAATTGCTCGGCGTGCTTGGTGTGCACCAGCACGTTCATGGTGACCTGCTCGCCTATTTCGGCGAGGGCGCGACACACTTCGAGGTTGCCCAGGTGCGCGCCCACCAGCATCTGCCCGCGCTCGCCGCGCAGTTGCCCGCGCAATTGCGCCGGGTCGTTGATCTCGATCTGCTCCAGGCGCAGCTTACCGTTCCACACGTCGAGTTTGTCGAGCAGCGAGTCGGCAAACGCCATGAACTGGCCGAAGACTTTCCAGTGGCTGGGGCGCAGTTCATCGCGCCCGCTCCAGTCGGCCAGGCGCTGCTGGTACTGCCAGGCGCTGCGGCGCGCGGTGCGACCGAACAGGAAGAAGTACAACACGATGCCGTACAGCACCGGGCTCAACAGGCGGCGGCCAAGGACCTTGGCGGCGAAGGCGGTGAGTTTCATCAGCCAATAGCTGCCGCGTTCCTCGCGGTCGGCCCAGTGTTTGCCGCTGTCGCTCATGCCTGCCACCGTCGCCACAGGATCATCGGCGCGCGCACCAACATGCCGAAGAACAACCGGGTGTGCATGGCCGAGATGCGTACGTTGTCGCGGAACAGCCGGAAGTGCGACAGGCCGTCAGCGGGGTAATGCACCTGGGTCGGCAGCCAGCGCATCGGCTGGTTGCGCCAGGCCAGGCGCACCAGGATGTCGGAGTCGAAATCCATGCGTGTTCCGATGTAGGCCGAGTCCATCAGCGCCAGCACCGGCGCCAGCGGGTACACGCGAAAGCCGCACATCGAGTCGCGGATCTGCAGCGACAAGGTGTTGATCCACACCCACACGTGTGTCAGGTAGCGCGCGTACAGGCGGCCTTTGGGCACGCTGTCGTCGTATTCGGGGTAGCCGCAGATGATCGCGTCCGGGTGTCGGCGCGAGGTGTCGAGGAAGGTCTCGACTTCGCGCAGATCGTGCTGGCCGTCGGCGTCGACTTGCAGGGCGTGGCTGAAGCCCAGGCGTGCGGCCTCGCGGAAACCGGCCATGACGGCGCCGCCTTTGCCCTGGTTGGTGGGCAGGGTCAGCAGGGTGACGTTTTCCAAGGTGGCCAGTTGCGCCAGCACGGCGGCGCAGGCCGGGCTGCTGCCATCGTCCACCAGCAGGCAGGGCAGGCCACTGTTCAACAGACTCCGGACCACGGCGGGCACGGCGGCTTCGTGGTTGTAGACCGGGATCAGGGCGCAGGGGTTATGCATGCGCGGCCTCCAGTAAAATCCGGCCGCTGGAGCAGGCCGCGACGCCGTTGCGATAGGCGAAGTACAACTTGCCGCGCTCCCGGTCGAAGCGCAGATGCAGCTCTATTGCATCGCCGGGGCGGACCAATTGCTGGAACTTGAGCACTTCCATCCCGGCAAACGTTGCCGGTAAATCGAGCAGTTGCTGGCCCAGGTTGAACGCCCATTCCACCTGCACCACGCCCGGCAATACTGGGGTGACCGGAAAGTGCCCGCTGAAATAGGCCAGGTCTGGCGGGACGCTCAGTTGCAAGGTCCATTCGCCATCGGCTTCGACCTGCTCCAGTACTTCCGGGGCTTTCGGTCGTGGTGCTAACAAGAGCGCTTCGACCTGCGCCTGGGGCAGTTTGCCTTGGCTGTTCAGCGGCAACTGTCTCAGTAAACGCCAGCGACGCGGCAGCGCCAGGGCTTCGCAATGTTGGCTTAAGTGTTGGCGCAGGGTTTGGGTGAGCGTGCGTCGGCCCTGATTGCGCAAGGCATGCAGGCCTTCGGCACTCAGCACCACCAGGGCACCCAGGGATGCGCGGTTTTCCTGCACCACACCCAGGCGCGTTTCCGCGACCCACGGGTGAGTCATCAATGCGTGTTCCAGCATGGGCAGGGAGATGCGTTTTTCTTCCAGCTTGACGATGCGATCCAGGCGCCCGAGCAACTCGAAACGGCCATCGGCATGGATGCGCGCGGCGTCGGCGGTCTGTTCGACATGCCCTTCAGGCAAATACGGTGAAGCGATGCGCAAGGCGCCGTCGGCGTCCTGGCTCAGGTGCACGTCGGCAAACGGTTGCCAAGGCTGCGCACCCTGGCGCCAGGCGATACCGCCGGTTTCCGAACTGCCGAGGATTTCTGTGGGCCATTGTTGCAAACGGTCGTACAGGCTGCCGGCGGCTTCCACCGGCAATGCGCCGCCGGAGGAAAATACCCGTGACACCTGGCTCAGCGCCGGCCAGTCGAGATTGTCGCCCATGCGCTTGAGCAACGCCGGGCTGGCGACCCAGGCGAACCGGGCATGCTCGCGGCTGGCGCGCTGCAAGTCTTCTGGGAAGGCCAGTTGCTTGCGCACGAAAGTGCGGCCGGCGCACAGCGGCCACAACACACGAAATAGCAAACCGTAGATATGCTGGGTGGCGACGCTGCCGATGATGCAGGCGTCCTTAAGGTCCGGTCCCCACAGCGTTTCCAGGGCTTCGACCTCGTTGGCCAGCTGGCGCAGGGTCTTGTCGATGCGCTTGGGCTCGCCGCTGGACCCGGAGGTGCACAGGCTCAGGTCGCAAGCGTCCAGATCGAGTGCGGCAGCGGTCAGTGGCGCCTGGTACAGCGTGTCCAGGTCTGTCGCTTCGGTCAGCCAGGCATCGACGGCCTCGTCCCAGCGTTGGCGGGTCTGAGGTTGCAGGTCTGCGGGCAGCAACACGCTGACCCCGGCGCGCCAGGCGCCCAGCAGGGCAATCGCCAGCAGGCCGGCATCTTCCAGGTACACGGCCAGGCGCTGGATGCCGCGCGCTTGCAGGCCTGCGGCCAGGCTCAGGGACTGCGCCCACAACTGGGCATGGTTCATTGCAGGTTCGGTGGTGACCGGACGCTGTTCCAGCGGCTCAAGCAACAAGTGCTCAAGTTTCAACCCATTCATACGCGGCCTCGAACCCTTTGTCGTACCAGCCATTCCACGGCAAACAACAACCCCATCAGCCCGTAGGCGATCAGGCCGTTGTACAACGTCCACCAGCTCAGCGGCGCCCACAGGGTGAGGGCGGCGGCGAGCAGGCCATTACACAGAAAAAACACGCTCCACACCACGGTGACCTGGCGGGTATACACAATGGCATGCGGGGGCAGCACCGGATCGGTCATGCGCGCCAGGCGCTCGACCATCGGCGGGCCGTATTTGAGGCTCAAGCCAAACAACGCCAGCATGAACCCGCTGACCAGGCTCGGGTACCAGCGCAGCAAGTGCGGGTTGTCGAACCAGGCCAGCAGCAGGCAGAACACGATCACCGCCACTGCCATCCAGCGGGCGCCGGGGCGTCGCGCACCGGTCAGAGCGCGCAGCAGCCACAAACTGCCGAGCAGCAGGCCGAATTGCCACGGCGCAAAGTGTTCGGTGCCGTAATACACCGCAAAGGGGTACAGCAGCCCCGCCAACAACAGGCCAAGGCCGATCAGCCGGCTCATGCGGCAGGCGTGACCAGACGGTACACCGCCTCAACCACGTCGTTGACGGTGCGCACGGCCTTGAATTCTTCGGCGGCGATCTTCTTGCCGGTCTGGCGCTTGATGTGGTCGATCAAGTCGACGGCGTCGATGCTGTCGATTTCCAGGTCCTGGTACAGGTTGGCGTCAAGGGTGACGCGTTCCGGCGGCAGTTCAAACAGTTCCACCAAGGCGTCGCGCAAGGTGTTGAAAATATCGTCACGAGTTTGCATGGTCCGGTCTCAAGCTGCCTGTCTGGCCGTGACGAACGCCGCAAGGCTGGCCACGTTGGTGAAGTGATTGCGGGTGTCCTTGGCGTCGGCATCGATCTTGATACCGTACTTTTTCTGGATCGCCAGGCCCAATTCCAGGGCGTCTACCGAATCCAGGCCGAGGCCTTCGCCGAACAGGGTCTGCTCGCTGCCGATGTCGTCGACACTGATGTCTTCCAGGCCCAGGGCCTCGATGATCAGCGTCTTTATGTCGTGCTCAAGGCGGTGTTGGTCGCTCATCTTCGGCGAGCTCCTTAATAAAATAGTGGTGCAGGTAATCGTTGAGCTTGCGTGAGGCCTGGGGCGCGGGCCCCCTTGATGCGAACGCCTGTGGTTCTATATCGGCACCCACCCGCAAACTGAAGTGCACGCGGCATTTTGGGATGCGATACCAGGGTTCGGCCTTGGTCAGCGTGGTGGGGCTGACCTTGATCACCACGGGGGTGATGATTGTCGCACCGCGCAGCGCAATGGCGGCGCCGCCGCGATGAAAGGCAGGCGCCGCGCCGGGTGTGGTGCGGGTGCCTTCGGGAAAGATGATCAGGGTCTGGCCGCTGCGCAGGGCATCTGCCGCCGCATCGAGCATCTCGGCACTGCCGTCATTGCTGATATAGCCCGCGTCGCGCACCGGCCCACGGGTGAAGGGGTTCTGCCACAGGCTCTGCTTGACCACGCAATTGGCCTGGCGTACCAGGCCGATCAGGAACACCACGTCGATCAGCGACGGGTGGTTGGCGATGATCATCTGGCCTGGGCGGCCGAGGTTTTCCGCGCCTTCGACGCTGTAGGTGAGCACGCCTGCGCGCTGCATTAGGCGAATAAAGAACCAGAACAGCCAACTGATGGTGTGGCGGGCGCGGTTGCGGTGTTTGGCAGCGTCCCCTGGCAGGCAACTGAGCAACGGGAATACCAGCAAACGCAGGCACAGGCCGCCGAAGCCGAACAGCGCGAAGCTGGCGGCGGTGGCGAACAGACGCCAGTAGTAGGCGTCCCGTGGTTTTTCTTTCAGGGCTTGCGTTGCCAATTCCATACACGGTTCTTCCAGGCATGTTGGCAGGCGACCTGTTCGGTGAGCAGGGTGCGCAGCAGGTTCAGGGCGTGGGGCCACTGGGTTTGAGTGGGTTGGACAGTGCCGCTGCTCAGTTCCAACTGCCACTCGTCGCCCGGCGTCAGCAGCAGGCCAAGGGCGTAGGGAAACGGCACGTCGACAATCCAGCTGGCGTAGGCCTCGGGCGGCTGTTCTTCGGTGATCACCAGCAATACGGCCGGGGCACCTTCGTTGAGCAGGGCGGCGGCTTCGAGCATGCCGTGTTCCAGTCCGTCACCTGCGGCGGCGAGGGCGGTCATTTCGCTGGTTTCATTGCGCAGGATCGACCATAGGCCAATCACCGCGTTGTGCACTGACAGGCTGAACTGGGTCGGCGACAGCGGCTGGTCGTTGGCCAGGTCACTGAGGATGTCGAGGGTGCGCGGGGTCTCGCCATGCCGGGAGACAAACACCAGCGGCAGGTCCTGCAAACCCTCGGCCAGTGGCCAACCCACGCTGAACGCCATGCGCGCCAAGCGGCTCAGGCGGCGGCGTTGCATGGCCGGCAGGAATGACACATCGGGGCAGGCTTCGCTGGCAGGCAGCAACACCGGGGCTTGGCACCAGGCGCGCCAGTCGTCCACGCTATCGAGCCCTGGGGCCCAGGCGCGCCATTGGGCGATGTTGAAGTTGATCACTGAGAAGTTATCCCGCCCCTGCGGGCTTCCATGTGCGGCTTTTGGCCCCGAATACCGGGACAGGGAGCAATAGCCGAATGGCGCGCATTATCCCGGTGCCGTGGGGTTCTAGCAAACTTTGGTAAAGATTTGTGCACGGTTGATTACAAAATAGTGGAAAGGATTTACAGATTGTCCTTTACCAGGGGACTGATTGGATTGTCGGACCGTTCTTTTTAATCTGTCGGCTGCGTATGACAGGCAGGTCGCCGATCGGCCGTGATGCAGCAGTGCATGGATGAACGAGGTAGCTAACAGGCGCTTTTGCCCTCTACACTCGGACATTCATTGATACACGGAGGTTTTTCCATGCGGCGTGTGGTGTTCAATCAAAAAGGCGGCGTTGGCAAGTCCAGCATTGCCTGCAACCTGGCGGCAGTCAGCGCCAGCGAAGGTTATCGAACCCTGTTGGTGGACCTCGATGCACAAGCCAACTCAACCCAGTACCTCACCGGGTTGACCGGCGACGATATCCCAATGGGTATCGCGGATTTTTTCAAGCAAACCCTGTCTTCCGGGCCGTTTTCCAAGAAGAACAAGGTGGATATCTACGAAACCCCGTTCGACAACCTGCACGTCATCACTGCAACCGCAGAGTTGGCCGACCTGCAGCCCAAGCTTGAGGCCAAGCACAAGATCAACAAGCTGCGAAAGTTGCTGGATGATCTGAGCGAGGATTACGACCGGATCTACCTAGATACACCGCCAGCTCTGAATTTTTATGCGGTTTCGGCGCTGATTGCCGCTGATCGTGTGTTGATCCCTTTCGATTGCGACAGCTTTTCGCGCCAGGCCCTGTATGGCCTGCTGGCGGAAATCGAAGAATTGAAGGAAGACCACAACGAAGGCCTCGAAGTGGAAGGCATCGTGGTCAACCAGTTCCAGGCCCGCGCGAGTTTGCCGCAGCAGATGCTGGACGAATTGATTGCCGAAGGGTTGCCGGTATTGCCGGTGTACCTGGCCAGCTCCGTGCGCATGCGTGAGTCGCACCAGGAGAGCAAGCCGCTGATCCACCTGGATCCACGGCATAAGCTGACGCAGCAGTTTGTGGAGTTGCATAACCTGCTGGAAAACGCGTGATTGATGTCGATCCTTCTTACAGGGGGTGTAGGAAGGGTCTGGCTATAGGGGTTAAGCCTTGTAACGTTGCCTACAGGTACTCCAGAATCCGCTGGCTTGTGCGTCTGGATGGGCTTCTCTTAAGGTTCTCGGGCCACTGAATTCTCAGTGGTCGGGTTTAGTAGCCCGTGTTGAGACGTACAGCAAAATCGTCGATCAGGACCTTCCTGAATTTGATGGTGGCTGTACGGAGGGCGCTCTTGAGCGCGCCGGTTGCGTCTCCCGGTCTACTAACCTGCGTACAGCTGCCACCCCCGTTTAGTAGCGGTCGGTTGCGGCTCCTGCTCGGAGACGATCCATGGTTAACCTTTATACCGTCACCCCCAACCTCCCCACCGAAACCCTCGTCCTCAACAGCTACGAAACCTTCTCCTCCGTCCGCACCCTGTTGCTCAACCTGTCCAACGACCTCACCGGCGAACACCGCGACGTGGCACTGGCGATCCACCAATTGAGCGAACTGGGTGTACTGCTGGTCGGCCAGATGATGGACCGTGAAGCCCCGGTGGCTCACACCCCCTGACTGCGCAACCAGCTCATCAACTGCGGCAACGGAAACGCACCACTCTGGCGTGCCACTTCGCGGCCGTTCTTGAACAGAATCAAACTGGGAATCGAGCGAATCCCCAACTGCGCCGACAACTGCTGATTGGCCTCGCTGTCCAGCTTGGCCAACCGGCACTTGCCCGCCAACTGCCCAGCCGCCTGTTCGAACACCGGCGCAAACGATTTACACGGCCCACACCAGTCGGCCCACACATCCACCAGCAACGGCAAATCGCCTTTGACCTGGCTGGCGTAGTCGCCTTGCTTCAGCTCAAACGGTTTGTTCAGTAAAACCGGCTGCTTGCAGCGCCCGCATTTGGGCGCATCGCCCAGGCGTTCGCCGGGGATGCGGTTGAGGCCGTTGCAGTGGGGGCAGGGGATTACAAGTGGTTCGGACATGGTGAAGCTCCAACGAAAGCAGTCAGTGAAGCTCAATGTGGAGTCGGGCGAAGGTGTTATCAAGTTCTGAAGCGGCGTTGCATATGCTCACAGATTTTTGCGCGTCGATTGCGCGCGCCTATCTAGGCTGTGAAAGCGTGCTCGACAAAGCACCACCGGTCCGATCGGCTCTATAGCAAATTGCGATAGTCAGTGTTCGGGTATAACCTTCATAGCAAGATGCGATAGGGATGTTGCATGCGAGTGATCAGTGCGAAGCAAATACGAAATGCCAAGGAAAAATGGCCTCACTCAGCCAGTGCTCTGGATGAGTGGCATCGGAAGGTCAAAGTCATCAGCCCTGAAGATTTTGCGACGTTGAGAGCCGTTTTCCCGGCTGTGGATAAAGTTGGGGCGCTGCATGTGTTCAATATCGGAGGCAACAAGCTCCGCCTTGTTGCCATCGTGCGCTATCGAATGCAGCGCCTCTATATCCGGCATATTTTGGACCATCGTGAATACGACAAGGGTAAATGGAAGGAGTCATGGGAAAAATGAGTGTATTGATCGAGCAAGTCGCCGAGCATTGGCAGTTCGTGTCCCCCTTGTTGCGTAAGCCGAAAACCGAGGCTGATTACGATCTGTTGGTCGAGGCGCTCGACGAATTGCTGGATATCGTGGGGGACGATGAAACCCATCCGCTGATGGGGCTGGTCGATATCATCGGTGACTGGGTTGAGGCCTACGACTTAGAGCATTGGCCAATACCTGAGGCGAGCGGTGTCGATGTATTGCGGTCAATGATGCAGGAGCATGGCTTGACGCAAAGTGACCTGCCTGGGGTCGGCGCTCAGTCGGTTGTCTCAGAAATCCTGAGTGGAAAACGCCAGCTGAACGTTCGGCAGATTCGTTGGCTGGCGGAGTTCTTCAAGGTGCCGGTGGACATGTTCATCTGATCACGATCAAGGCGGTGGGTGATCTTCTGGATAGGCCTCCTACGACGAACAACTAATCTCCAAATGCTTCCCCCAATCCGGCGGGCGCTGTGCGTATTGCTCCATCCCTGCTTGCTCCTCAAACGGCTTGGAAAGCACTTCATGCAGCCGTCGCACCTCGCTGTAATCCCCGGATTCAGCGGCCGCGATGGCGTTTTGCGCCAGGTAGTTGCGCAAGATATACAGCGGGTTCACCGCCTGCATCCGCACACGGCGCTGTTCCTCGCTGTAGTCACCATCCCGTGCAGCACGCGCCTTGTACTGCTCGGCCCAGGCATCAAACCCGGCCAGGTCGACAAAGTCATCGCGCAACCGCGCCACGGCCAACGCCGCCGACTCATCTCCCAGGCGGCGGAAGAACAGGGTGTAATCCACGCCGCTGTTCTGCATCAGCTTCAATAAACGCTCCACCAACTGCTGGTCATCGTCTTCGGCGGTGGTGAGTCCCAGGCGGCGGCGCATCAGGTCCAGGTAGTTCGCTTGATACAGAGGCAGATACAGCCCAAGCGCTTCTTTCAAGGCGTCGACGCTGATAAACGGCGTCAGTGCTTGCGCCAATGCGCTGAGGTTCCACTGGCCGATCGGCACCTGATTGCTGAAGGAATAGCGCCCTTCATGATCGGAGTGGTTGCAGATGAAGTGCGCATCAAAGTCATCCAGGAACGCAAACGGCCCGAAGTCGAAGGTGATGCCGAGGATCGACATGTTGTCGGTGTTCATCACGCCGTGGCAGAAGCCATAAGCCTGCCACTTGGCGATCAGTTCGGCATTGCGCTCGACGATTTCGCGGAACATCGCCAGGTACGGCTCGGGCTGTTCGCGGCACTCGGGGTAGTGCAGGTTCAATACGTGTTCGGCCAACAGCGCCTGCTGTTCGGGCTTTTTGGTGTAGTAGAAGTATTCGAAATGCCCGAAGCGGATATGGCTGTGTGCCATGCGCAATACCATCGCGCCGCGTTCCTGCTTCTCGCGCCACACGGGTGTGTCGGAGCCGATCACGCACAGCGCGCGGCTGCTGGGGATGCCCAGCGCGTGCAGCGCTTCGGAGGCCAGGAACTCGCGGATTGAGGAGCGCAACACCGCGCGACCATCGCCCATGCGTGAGTAGGGCGTCATCCCGGCACCCTTGAGGTGCAAGTCCCAGTGCTCGCCCGCCTCGTTGTACACCTCGCCCAGTAATAAGCCACGGCCGTCACCCAGTTGCGGGGTGTAGCCGCCGAACTGATGCCCGGAATAGACCATCGCCCGGGGCTCCGCTTCGGCCCACAATTTGTGGCCGCCAAACAGCTCGGCAAATACCGGCGTTTCGGCCACGGCGGGGTCAAGGTCGAGCAGGGCCAGGGCGGCCTCGCTCGCCACAACCAGGCGCGGCGCGTCGAGGGGCTCAGGCAATACGTGGGTCGAGAACGCGTCGCCCAGGCGTGCGAAGCGGTTGTCGAAGGTCAGTTCGTCGAGGGCTTTCACCGGCCATCTCCAGCAGAATGTCCGAGCATTCTGCTGGGGATAGCGCGGTTAGTCGAGTTTGCTCGGCGGTGGTTCCTGCACGCCGCCGTCGTTGGCGGGCTTGGCGGGAGGGGTGTCGACTTCCACCAACTTGTATTCCTGGCCGTGGAGGTTCTTGAGGTAGACCTCCATCTGGCGGAACGAAATGTTGATGCTCTCTTTCTTGAACTCGCGATTGATAAAGCGGTTCACTTCGTCGATCACCGGGTTGCGGTCGCCTAGGTCGCGCACGTGCATGCGCAGTTCGTGGTCGAGGGTGCTTTCGCCGAAGTTGAGGAAGTACACGTGGGGCTCTGGCTCCTTCAGTACCCGAGGGTTGTCGCGGGCGGCCTTGAGCAGCAGTTCCTTCACGCGGTCCAGGTCGGAACCGTAGTCGACGCCGAGTTTAAGGGTGACGCGGGTGATGGTGTCGGTCAGCGACCAGTTGATCAGTTGCCCGGTGATGAAGGTTTTGTTCGGGACAATGATGTCCTTGCGATCAAAGTCGGTGATTGTGGTAGCGCGGATGCGAATCTTGCTCACCGTGCCCGACAGGTTGCCGATGGTGATGGTGTCGCCGATGCGCACCGGGCGTTCGAACAGGATCATGATGCCGGAGATGAAGTTGGCGAAGATTTCCTGCATACCGAAACCCAAGCCCACCGACAGCGCCGCCACCAGCCATTGCAACTTGTCCCAGCTCACGCCGAGGGTGGACAAGGTGGAGACGAAGCCGACGCCGGCAATCACATACGACAGCAACGTGGTGGTCGCATAGGCACTGCCCTGGGCCAGGTCCAGCTTGGACAGCACCAGCACTTCGAGCAGGCCGGGCAGGTTACGCGCCAGGGCGAAAGTGATGCCGATGATGATCAACGCACCGAGCAGGTCACCGATGCTGATCGGCACCATGCTGATATTGGCGCCGGTGCCGCTGGTGTATTCGTACAACGTGACGTTATCCAGGTACGAAAACACCGAGATCAGGTCCGACCACACCCAGTACAGCGCCGCGATAAAACCGCCGAGCAAGGCCAGGCGGATCAGGCGCATGGATTGTTCGTTGACCTGTTCGATGTCTAGGGTCGGTTCTTCGATCACTGCTTCACCGTCGCCGGCTTCCTTGGCGGCCTGGCGTTTGGCCAGGGCACGCGCATAGGCCAGTCGTCGGGCGGCAACGCCCAGGCCGCGAACGAAGGTGGCTTCGATCACAAGCCAGAACATCAGCAGGTACAGGGTGTTGATCAGGCGGTCACTGAGCTTGAGCGCGGTGTAGTAGTAGCCAAAGCACACGGCGATAAACAGCGCGACCGGCAGCGCGGTAAACAACAGGCCCACGGCCTTGCGGAACAGCGAGGCTTTTTCATGAGTCGGGCTGTTGAGCAACAGGCGCCCGAGCAGCCAGGCCATCAGCGCGTAGCAGGTGAGTACCACGCCGATGCCCAGCACGTCGTCGGCCAGCGCCGCCGGTTGGTGCTCGGCAATGGCCACCACGGCCACCAGGGCCAGTACCACCAGCCCGAGCTTGCGCACCCAACCTTGCAGGAATTCGACCTGGGGTTTTTCCCAGCGAAAGTGCAGTTCAGCCACGCCACCCGGCGCCAGGATGCGATAAGCGGTGTAGAACACCAGCCAGGCCTGGGCGATCTGCAGCAGCGCCGACCCGAGGTTGGCGTTCTGCCCACGGGCGTCGATCTGCAGCGCGTAGCCGCACAGCGCCAGGCCGAGGGACACCGGCATCGCCAGCAGGATATTGATCAGGATGGCCTGGGGCGTGTGCCACTGGCTGTCACGCTTGAAGTGGCCAATGTCCAGATGGACCTTGTTCAGGCGCTGGTACAGGTTTTTACGGCGCCACAGCAGCGCGCCAATCAACAGCAGCAGCGGCAGGAACAGCAGCGGGCGCTGGGTCAGGCCGTCATACAGCTCGCTGACGCTGGAGGCCCAGGGCAGGGTGGCGACTTGCTTGCTCAGGTGCGCCGGCACGGTTTCCAGCCATTCGGTGTCCAGCGGCTTGTTACTGGGGATCCAGAACATCTGCTCATCCAGCGTCGCGCGCAGGGTGGTGGCGGTGCTGAGCAGTTGTTTCTGGTTCAGTTGCAGGGTAATGGATTCGTTGAGCAGCGCGCTCAACTCACGGCTCAGGCGCTCCAGCAGGTCGCTGCGGGTGATCGCCAGTTCCAGCAGGGTGCGGCGCAGCTGGGGGGTGACGTCTTCCGGCGCTTGGTTGGCCAGCAAGTTATCCACATAGGCGCTCGGCGAACTGATCAGTTCGCGCTGCTGGTTGACCTCGAACTGGTACAGGCGAATGTTGGCGATGTCGTCCGCCAGGTCGCGGTCCACGGTCAGGCGTGGCAAGGCTTGTTTCTGTTTGTAGAGGATCTTGGACAGCAACAGGCTGCCCTTGAGCACGTTGATCTGCTCGTCCAGGGCCGAGTCGCTCTGGGTCACCGTGTCGAGTTGTTGCTTGGTTTTCAGGTTTTTCTGGGTCAGGTCATTGAGGCGGTCGGTGCTTTTGAGCAGGTAGTCGGACAGCTTCAGGTTGGCCGCGCTCTCGGTGGCGAGCAAGCTGCTGCCACCGGCTTTTTGCGCTTCGATGGACTGTTGGGTGACCGTTTGTTGGGATTGGGCCAGGCGCTTCTGGTTGATCAGGGTTTGCAGGTCCTGGATCTCTTGTTCCAGGCGCGCGGTTTTTTCCATCACCAGGTCGTGCTGGCTGTTGCCCAGGTCTTGCAGTTGGCTGTTGCCGGCCAGTTCCTGGCGGCGCAACGGGATCAGTGCGTTGAGGGCGGCGAGTTCGGCGTTGAGCTGGTTGCGCTGGTCGCCGGTCAGGGCCTTGCCGTTGTCCTTGCCGGCCTTGAGGATCGAATTGATCTGCAGGATGCGCGTCTGGCTGCTGCTGATTTCGGTCTGGGCGCGTTCGGGGCGGGTCTGGGCTGCGATGGACAGGCTGTTGGCGTCGGCCAGTTCTTTTTGCAGGTCGCCTTGCTGGGTGGTGCGCTGCACCAGCAGTTGCTCAAGCTGCGGCACCGGCAGGGTGGCGTAGCGCTGGGCGACCGGGATGATTTTGGTGGCCTTGAGCCGGGCCAGCTCGCGCTGGTTGTCGGCGGTCTCGCGCGGCGCGTCTTCCAGCTGGCGCTTGAGGTCGACCAGGCGCTGCTCGTAATCCTGCTTGTTGCCCAGGTAAGTCAGGGTCTGCTGCAGGATGGTCTGCAGGGCCTTCATGTCGGCGTCGGGCAGCTTGCGGTCGGGCAGCTTGTCCAGGGTTTGCTGGATGGCGTCGGCGCTGGGCGGGTCGGCCGCGTGAACGGTGCCGACACAAAGGGTCAGGCCCAGCAGGGCAGTGGCGAGGAACGTGCGCAGGGTAGGCATAGAGACCGGTCTTGCAAGGTGAAGAATCGGGGGCGTCGTCGCCCCGCAGTTTAGAGGAAGAGTCCGGGGCCCGGGCGACTTCCTTCGGGGAATCTGACGCCCACTTTGCCGATCTTGTTCCCGTCCATGACCGCGACGGTCCAGATGGTGTTGTTCCATTCCACCTGGTCGCCGACGATGGGCGCGCCGCCGACTTTCTGGGTGATGAAACTGCTCAGCGGCATATCCGGGTCGATGCCCTCCAGCTTCAGGCCGTACAGCGCGGAAACCGCGCCCAGCTGGGCGTCGCCTTCCAGCACGAAGTCGCCGAAGAAACGCAGGTCCAGACCGCGTTGCGGCGCCTGGCTGAACAGTTTGCCCAGGGCCGGCAGGTTGTGTTCATGGCCGATCACGCAGAGCAAATCGCCGACTTCCAGCACGGTACTACCCGACGGATGGAGCAGTTGCTGGCCACGGAACAGCGCAGCGATCCGCGTGCCTTCGGGCATTTTCAGCTCACGCAGGGCGGCGCCGATGCACCATTTTTCCGCGCCCAGGCGGTAGACGAACAACTCCCACTCGCTGGTGACGTGCACTTCCAGGGCAGCACGGGAAATCGGCGCCGGGTCCGGTGGTACGGTGACCTTGAGCAGCTTGGCCACCCACGGCAGGCTCGTGCCCTGCACCAGCAGCGACACCAGCACGATAAAGAACGCCAGGTTGAAGTACAGCTGCGCGTGGGGCAGGCCGGCCATCAGCGGGAACACCGCCAGAATGATCGGCACCGCGCCGCGCAGGCCGACCCAGGCGATAAAGGCTTTTTCGCGTCCGTGGAATGCCTTGAACGGCAGCAGGCCGACCATCACCGACAATGGCCGCGCAAACAGAATCATCCACAGCGCCAAGCCCAGGGCCGGCAACGCGATGGGCAGCAAGTCATGGGGCGTGACCAGCAGGCCCAGTACCAGGAACATGCCGATCTGTGCCAACCAGGCCATGCCGTCGAGCATATGCAAAATGCCATGACGGCTGCGCACCGGGCGGTTGCCGATCACCAGGCCGCACAGGTACACGGCGAGGAAGCCGCTGCCATGCAGGGCGTTGGTCACGGCGAACACGAACAGGCCGCCGGCGATCACCAGGATCGGGTACAAGCCAGTGGCCAGGTTGATGCGGTTGACCATTTGCAGCATCAGCCAGCCACCGCCCAGGCCGACCACTCCGCCGATGCCGAACTCGCGCACCAAGTGAGTCAGCAGACTCCAGTGCAGGCCGGTCTGGCCGCTGGCCAGCATGTCGATCAAGGTGACGGTGAGGAACACCGCCATGGGGTCGTTGCTGCCGGATTCGATTTCCAGGCTGGCAGTGACCCGTTCGTTGAGGCCCTTGCCGCCGAGCAGCGAGAACACTGCCGCGGCGTCCGTGGAGCCGACAATCGCGCCAATCAACAAGCCTTGGATGATATTGAGGTCAAACAGCCAGGCCGCAGCCATGCCGGTGAGGCCGGTGGTAATCAACACCCCCACCGTGGCCAGCGATAACGCCGGCCAGAGTGCCACGCGGAAACTCGCCACCCGTGTGCGCAAACCGCCATCGAGCAGGATCACGGCCAGGGCGAGGTTGCCCACCAGGTAGGCGGTTGGGTAGTTATCGAAGATGATGCCGCCGCCATCGACGCCGGCGACCATGCCCACGGCCAGGATGATCACCAATATCGGGATCCCCAGGCGGGACGAAAGAGAACTCACCAGAATGCTCGCACTCACCAGCAACGCGCCGATCAAGAACAGGCTGTTGATGGTCGTCGCATTCAAAGGCAGTACTCCAAGAGCAAACAAGACGGGGCGCAAACTGACCATGCAGTCTGCGTGCCAGCGATTCTAACCTGTTGAATTGCTGCGCTGTCAAAAAGCTTTTTCTGATTAGTGCAGGGTTAATGTGGAAGCTGGCTTGCTGTAGTGGGCAGGGCCCTTGTAGTGAGCAGGCTTGCCCTGCGCTGGGCTGCGGAGCAGCCCCAACAGGAACACCTCATGTTTACAGACAGTATGCGGTGACTGGTTTTGGGGCTGCTTCGCAGCCCAGCGCAGGGCAAGCCTGCTCACTACAGGGTTCTGTGGTGTTCGTTACAGGCGGAAGCGGCCGACCATTCCGTTCAAATCCACCGCCAGGCGCGACAGTTCACTGCTCGCCGCGCTGGTCTGGCTGGCGCCGGTTGCCGATTGCACCGACAGATCGCGGATGTTCACCAGGTTGCGATCCACTTCCCGCGCCACCTGGGCCTGTTCTTCCGCCGCGCTGGCGATGACCAGGTTGCGTTCGTTGATCTCGACGATCGCGGTATTGATGGTATCCAGCGACATGCCGGCGCCTTTGGCGATGTTCAGCGTCGATTCGGCGCGTTCGGTGCTGTTGCGCATTGAGTCTACCGCGTGCTCGGTGCCGGCCTGGATACTGCCGATCATCCGCTCGATCTCGCTGGTGGATTGCTGCGTGCGATGGGCCAGGGCGCGCACTTCATCGGCGACCACTGCAAAACCGCGACCGGCTTCACCGGCACGCGCCGCTTCAATCGCTGCGTTCAGGGCCAGCAGGTTGGTCTGGTCGGCCAGGCCGCGAATCACATCCAACACCTTGCCGATGTCGCGCGACTCATTGGCCAGGTCGCCAATCAGCGTGGCCGTGGCTTGCACGTCGCCGCTCATGCGTTCGATGGCGCTGACGGTTTCCTGCACCAGGTCACGGCCATCGCCGGCGGAGGTGGTGGCGTTGCGCGAAGCTTCGGAGGTGCTCACAGCGTTGCGGGCGACTTCTTCGACGGCGCTGGTCATCTCGTTCACCGCCGTGGCGGCTTGTTCGATTTCGTTGTTCTGCTGGGTCAGGCCGCGGGCGCTTTCGTCGGTGACGGCGTTCAGTTCCTCGGCTGCCGACGCCAGTTGGGTCGCTGACCCGGCGATGCGTTGCAGGGTGTCGCGCAGCTTGTCCTGCATCTTGGCCATGGCGGCCAGCAGGCGCCCGGCTTCGTCGTTGCCGTCGACCTTGATCGGCCGCGTCAGGTTGCCTTCGGCCACTTCTTCGGCGGCTTCGAGTGCCTGGGAAATAGGCAGGGTGATACTGCGGGTCAGCAGCCAGGCGAACAGCAGGGTCAACGCCGTGGCGATCACCAGCAGGCCGACCACCAGGTCAAAGGCCAGGTTGTATTGGTCTTCGGCTTGCTGATTGGTGGCCAGGGCCATCTTGTTGTTGATGTCCAGCAGGCGGGTGAGCACGGCGTTGACCTGCTCGGAGTTGCTCAGCAGTTCGGTGTTGAGCAGGGCGCGCAGTTCTTCCACTTGATTGGCGCGCGACAGGCTCTTCATGCGCTCTTCAATCTGATGGTACTGGCCCAGCAGGCGTACGTATTCGTCGTAGGTCGAGCGCTCTTCGCTGCTCTCGATGAGTTTTTCGTAGATGCCCTGGGCCGTGCGAATCTGCTGGTTACGTAGTTCAAAGGCTTCCAGGGTCTTTTGCTGAACCTCCGGCTCGCGGTTGGTCAGCAGGCGGTACGACAGCACCCGCAATCGCAGGGTCAGCTGGGTAAATTCATCGAGGGCACGAATGCTCGGCACGCTGGACAGGGTGATGTCTTCGGTGGCGCCACGGATCTTGCTCATCTGGTTCAGGGCAAACACACCGAGAAACAACATCAACGCGCCAATAAACGCGAAGCCGAGGAAGGCCCTCGGAGCGATATTCATATTACGAAGCGACATGCGGGAATCCTGGGGGAGAAGCGCGATCCGTGCGGCCATGAGACGGGGTGTCCCTCTCTATCGGTCGTACGACTAAAGTCTAAAGGGGCGTGTGCGGTTTTGTCGCATCTGACGAGGGGTTTCGCCGATTCAGGAACCAGATCCGGTAAATGCAGTCACTAAGGCTCGAAAGTGCGGCCCGGCCCTTAAAAATCGGGCTGCGCGCCGGGGATAACCCTGGCATCCGAGGTGAATTTTCTTTATCGTCACCGCCCTTTGAAAAAGCCCGAGAAATCAAAATGTTAGAAGCATCCCTCAGCCAATTGGAACAACTCGTCAGCGACCTAGTACAGCAGAACCAGGACCTGCTGGGCACCAACGAATCCCTCAAGGCGGAACTGGCCCGCGCCAAGGACGAGAACGACAGCCTGCAACTGAACCTGATGGAGCAGGAAGAAAAGCACGGCGCCACCGCCGCGCGTATCCAGGCGCTGGTTGAGCGTGTGAGCGCAGGGCCTGTCGGCGCATGAGTGAAGGGATAAAGGTCGTTTCGATTCTCGGAGAGGATTACTCGATCAAGGCTCCGGCCGGGGAAGAGAAAACCCTGATGCACGCCGTGACCCTGCTCAAGGCGTCCCTGGCCACCACCAAGAAGAAGTACCCGACCCTGATCGGTGACAAGCTACTGGTGCTGGCGGCGCTGAACCTGTGTGCCGAGCAGATCGAAATGCAGCAGGCGCACCAGCAGGAACTCGACCGTTACCAAGAGCAAGTCAGCGCCACGGTCGATGTGATTTCCAAGGCGATCGGAACGCCTTAGAACCACTCATCTTGCATGCCGAGGCACGTGTCATCACGGGCCTCCAAGATTGCCAGTTCATGATGGCAGCTCGGCACTTCCCAGGTCAGGAAGTACCGGGCGGCCTGGAGCTTGCCTTTATAGAAGGCCACATCCGCCGCATTGCCCTTGGCCAAGCCGGCTTCGGCGTGAATCGCCTGTTCCAGCCAGCGCCAGCCAATCACCGTATGCCCGAACACCTTCAGGTACAGCGCCGAATTCGCCAGGCTGCTGTTGACCTTGCCGTGGGCGAGATCCGTCAGCAAACCGAGGGTGACGCTTTGCAGGCGGTTGACCAGTTGCTCCAGCGGTTCCCTCAGCGCGGTAAGGCTTGGGTATTCCTGGGCGCGGGCGCCGGCTTCGGCGATCAGTCGGATGAGTTGCTTCAAGCCCGCGCCACCGTTCTGCGCCAGTTTGCGCCCGAGCAGATCCAGGGACTGGATGCCGTGGGTGCCTTCGTGGATCGGGTTCAGGCGGTTGTCGCGGTAGTACTGCTCCACCGGGTATTCGCGGGTGTAGCCATGGCCGCCGAGAATCTGGATCGCCAGTTCGTTGGCCTTGAGGCAGAACTCCGACGGCCAGGATTTGACGATGGGCGTGAGCAGGTCCAGCAGTTCGTGGGCTTGTTTGCGTTCGGTTTCGGTGGCCAAGGTGGTGGTGTCGTCAAACAGCCGTGCGGCGTAGAGGCCGAGGTCGAAGGCGCCTTCCACGTAGGATTTTTGGGTAAGCAGCATGCGCTTGATGTCCGCGTGCTGAATGATCGAGACCGGTGCGGTCTTGGGATCTTTACTGTCGGGCAGGCGACCTTGCGGGCGTTCGCGGGCGTACTCCAAGGAGTAGAGGTAGCCGGCGTAACCGAGCATGACCGCGCCCATGCCGACACCAATCCGCGCCTCGTTCATCATCTGGAACATGCAGCTCAACCCCTGGTGCGGCTTGCCCACCAGATAGCCGACGCAATTCCCGTTATCGCCGAAGTTAAGCGCGGTGGACGTGGTGCCACGCCAGCCCATCTTGTGGAACAGCCCGGCCAGCAACACATCGTTGCGCTCGCCCAGGCTGCCGTCGTCGTTGACCAGGAACTTGGGCACGATAAACAGCGAAATACCCTTCACCCCGGCCGGCGCGTCCGGCAGTTTGGCCAGCACCATGTGCACGATGTTTTCCGACAGCGGGTGGTCGCCGCCGGAAATGAAGATCTTGTTGCCTTTGAGTCGATAGCTGCCGTCAGCCGCAGGCTCTGCGCGTGTACGAATATCTGACAGCGAAGAACCGGCGTGGGGTTCGGTGAGGGCCATGGTGCCGAAGAAACGGCCGTCGATCATGGGTTGCAGGAAGCGTTGTTTCTGATCCTCGGTGCCGAAGCTTTCAATCAGGTTGGCGGCGCCCATGGTCAGGAACGGGTAGGACGTGGATGCGGCGTTGGCCGACTGGAAGTGCGCGAAACAGGCTTGGGACAGCAGGGTCGGCAGTTGCATGCCACCCGCTTCGAAACTGCGCGCGGCGTTGAGGAAGCCGGCTTCCAGGAAGGCGTCCACGGCGGGTTTCACTTCCGGGATCAGGATGGCCTGGCCGTCTTCGTAGCGCGGTTCGTTTTCGTCGTTCTTGCGGTTGTGTGGGGCGAAGTACTTCTCCGCGATGGTGCGGGCGGTGCTGATGGCTGCATCGAAGGTTTCGCGGTTGTGCTCGGCAAACCGCTCACGCTGGGTCAGGCCCTCGGCATCGAGGACTTCGTACAGCTCGAAAGCCAGATTGCGGGAACTGAGCAGCGACTCGGACATGGCGGATTACCTTTAGAAAAGTATGCCGCAGTCTAGGAGTGCTGATAAAAACGGGGAAGGAAGATAGATGGGGGTGATGGGGCGGCACAAGTTGCAAGCTTCAAGCTACAAGTAAGAGCGCGATGCTTTTACTTGCAGCTTGTAGCTTAAAACTTGCCGCTGCTGATCAGCCGATAGTCATCAGGCTGGCGTTACCGCCCGCCGCAGCGGTGTTGACGCTCAACGCTCGCTCAATCACCAAGCGCTCCAGCGCAATCGCCGTCTCGCCTTGCGACAAGCCATGCACCCCGACAATCGCCCCACCACGCTGCGCCACTTGCTGGCACACCGCACGCAGTTGGTCGGAATCACCGTGATGCAGAACTGCATCAAACACCACGTCGTCCTTGGTCCAGTCGGCCACGCGCTTTATCTTCGCCTGAATCTCCTTCGGCAGGCGTGGGAACAAGGCTTTGGTCAGGTCGGATTCGGGCCATACCGCCGAGCCGCCCACAGCCAACACTGCCGCCAGTTGCGTCAACAGGTCGCCTTCCACTTCCGCCAGGCACAGTACGTGCTCGCGGGGCAGGATGGCGTAGCTGTTGCGTTCGCCGGTCGGGCCAGCCAGTTGGCGGGTGATACCGCTTTGCGATTGCGCGGCGAACTGGCTGCACAGGGCACTCAGGTCGCTGAACTTATTGCTGTCAGCCCAGGTTTTCAGGGCGGTCAGCGGCTGGCTCATGGCGTCACGTAGGCGCACGTCTGGTGCGGCCAATGCGTCGCCGCGTACGAAGGATTGCTCAATGGCATTCGTAGGGCGCGTCGACAGCAGGCGGTACAGGTACAGCGGGCCACCGGCTTTCGGGCCAGTGCCCGACAGGCCCTCGCCGCCGAACGGTTGCACGCCGACCACCGCGCCGACGATGTTGCGGTTCACGTAGACGTTACCGGCATGGACGTTGTCGATCACCTTGGCGATGGTCTCGTCGATACGGGTGTGCACGCCCAGGGTCAGGCCGTAGCCGGAAGCGTTGATCTGGCCGATGAGTTGGTCGATTTCTTTGCGCTTGTAGCGCACCACGTGCAGCACTGGGCCGAAGATCTCGCGTTGCAGTTCGTCGAAGCTTTCCAACTCGATCAGGGTCGGCATCACGAAGGTGCCACGCTTGATCTCTTCACCGTCGGCAATCGCTACCTGGTACACATTGCGGCCTTTGTCGCGCATGGCCTGGATGTGTTTCTCGATGCCGGCCTTGGCTTCGGCGTCGATCACCGGGCCGATGTCGACGGACAGGCGCTCCGGGTTACCCAAGCGGCATTCCGCCATGGCGCCCTTGAGCATTTCGATGACACGGTCTGCCGAATCTTCCTGCAGACACAGCACGCGCAGGGCCGAGCAGCGTTGGCCGGCACTGTCGAAGGCCGAGGACACCACGTCGATGACTACTTGTTCGGTCAGCGCCGAGGAGTCGACGATCATCGCGTTCTGGCCACCGGTTTCGGCGATCAGCGGGATCGGACGGCCCTGGGCATCCAGACGACCGGCGACATTGCGTTGCAGCAGGCGCGCCACTTCGGTGGAGCCAGTGAACATCACGCCTTTGACGCGATCATCACCCACCAGGCGGGCACCGACGGTTTCGCCTTGGCCCGGCAGCAATTGCAGCACGCCTTCCGGAATACCGGCTTCCAACAGGATGCGCACGGCTTGCGCGGCCACCAATGGGGTTTGCTCGGCAGGCTTGGCCAGTACCGGGTTGCCGGCGGCCAATGCGGCGGCGACTTGGCCGCTGAAGATGGCCAGCGGGAAGTTCCACGGGCTGATGCAGACCACCGGGCCCAGCGGGCGGTGGGCGTCGTTGGTGAAGTCGTTACGTGCCTGCACCGCGTAGTAGCGCAGGAAATCCACGGCTTCACGCACTTCGGCGATGGCGTTGGCGAAGGTCTTGCCGGCTTCACGGGCCAGCAGGCCCATCAGCGGTTGGATCTCGCCTTCCATCAGGTCGGCGGCACGTTCCAGGATGGCGGCGCGCTCGGCGGGCGGGGTGGCCTGCCAGATCGGACCGGCGCTGATGGCGCACTGGATCGCGTTGTCGACGTCTTGAACGGTGGCTTCTTGTACGTGACCGACCACGTCACGCAGGTCGGACGGGTTCAGTACCGGTGCGGCGGGTTGCTCGCTGGAGGCGCAGCCGAGCATCGGCGCCGCTTTCCAGTGGTTGTGCGCGGTGGCCAGCAAGGCGCAGGACAGCGACGCCAAGCGGTGTTCGTTGGCCAGGTCGATACCGGCCGAGTTGGCACGGTCGCTGCCGTACAGGTCACGCGGCAAGGGGATGCGCGGGTGCGGCAGGCCGAAGCCGCCTTCCAGCGTGGCCATTTGCTCGATGCTGGCCACTGGGTCGGCCACCAGCTCCTGAATGGAGATGGATTGGTCGGCAATGCGGTTGACGAACGAGGTATTCGCGCCGTTTTCCAGCAGGCGACGCACCAGGTAAGCCAGCAGCGTTTCGTGGGTGCCAACCGGTGCATACACGCGGCATGGACGGTTCAGCTTGCCTTCGGAAACCTTGCCTACAACCTGCTCGTACAGCGGTTCGCCCATGCCGTGCAGGCATTGGAACTCGTACTGGCCGGGGTAATAGTTCTGACCTGCGATGTGGTAGATGGCCGACAGCGTGTGGGCGTTGTGCGTGGCGAACTGAGGGTAGATGACTTCCGGCACCGACAGCAGTTTGCGTGCGCAGGCAATGTAGGAAACGTCGGTGTACACCTTGCGGGTGTAGACCGGGTAGCCTTCCAGGCCTTCGACTTGGGCGCGCTTGATCTCGCTGTCCCAGTACGCGCCTTTTACCAGGCGGATCATCAGGCGATGGCGGCTGCGGCGCGCCAGGTCGATGACGTAGTCGATCACATACGGGCAACGCTTCTGGTAGGCCTGGATCACGAAACCGATGCCGTTCCAGCCGGTCAGTTGCGGCTCGAAGCACAGGCGTTCGAGCAGGTCCAGGGACAGCTCCAGACGGTCGGCTTCTTCAGCGTCGATGTTCAAGCCGATGTCGTATTGCTTGGCCAGCAGGGTCAGGGACAGCAGGCGCGGGTACAACTCGTCCATCACACGCTCGTACTGCGCACGGCTGTAGCGCGGGTGCAGGGCCGACAGCTTGATGGAAATGCCCGGACCTTCATAAATCCCACGGCCGTGGGACGCTTTACCGATCGAATGAATGGCTTGTTCGTACGAGGCCAGGTACTTCTGCGCGTCGTGTTCAGTCAGCGCGGCTTCACCGAGCATGTCGTAGGAGTAGCGGAAGCCCTTGGCTTCGAACTTGCTCGCGTTGGCCAGGGCCTCGGCAATGGTTTCGCCGGTGACGAACTGCTCGCCCATCAGGCGCATCGCCATGTCGACGCCCTTGCGGATCATCGGCTCGCCGCTCTTGCCGATGATGCGGCTCAGGGACGAGGTGAGGCCCGCTTCGTTGTGGGTGGCGACCAGTTTACCGGTCAGCAGTAAGCCCCAGGTCGCGGCGTTAACGAACAGCGACGGGCTGTTGCCCAGGTGCGGCTGCCAGTTGCCGGTGCTGATCTTGTCGCGGATCAGTGCGTCGCGGGTGCCCTTGTCCGGGATACGCAGCAGCGCTTCGGCCAGGCACATCAGTGCTACGCCTTCCTGGGACGACAGGGAAAATTCTTGCAGCAGGCCCTGAACAATACCGGCACGGCCGCCGGCACTCTTCTGGTTACGCAGTTTTTCAGCGATCGAGGCGGCCAGCTTGTTGGTGGCTTCGGCCATCGGGGCCGGCAGTCGAGCCTGTTCGATCAGCATCGGCACCACTTCCGGCTCGGGGCGGCGGTAAGCGGCGGTGATCGAGGCGCGCAAGACGGATTGCGGCAGGATGCTCTCGGCGAACTCCAGGAAGCACTGGTGGGCGTGGTCGGTCTGAACCTCGCCCGCATCGTCGGCGTCTTTGCTGCTCAAACCATTGAGTTCGGTCAGGGTTGCACCACCCTCCAGTTTCTCCAGGTAATTGAAAATCGCCTGCTTGATCAGCCAGTGCGGCGTGCGATCAATGGAGGTCGCGGCAGCCTTCAGGCGCTCGCGGGTCGGGTCGTCGAGTTTGACCCCAAGGGTGGTCGTAGCCATTTTCTTATCCTCATGGGTGCCACTACCGAGTGGCATCAGCTGGCGGCAAGATTAGCTTTGCGCATGCAGAGGTGCAACCGGGTGCAACCCTTTTTGTTCAGGAAATTTTCGATCGTGATCGGGAAAAAAATACACCGCCGACGGATTGCGCTCCGCCTTGGTGCGTTTGCTTCTGAGATCGGCTGTTCTTGCTCCGAAAAGGAGCAAAAACAGGCTGTTTTCCGCAAAACATATCCAGGTGCAACTTATTCTCACGAAACTGGTTGCACCTTATTTGCTTTGTTGAATAGCATTCGCGCCCAAGGTGCAACCACCTCAACGAGTCGGTTCATCGGCTGACGGCTTTCCTGGGGAAACGTCAGTCATAAATGCGCGGCACGCAGCTACGTCTACCTACTTCCAGTGGGTGGCCGTCTGACAGACCGCTGCTACATAAAAACAAAGCCAGGGCGTCACTCTTATGAGCGTTAGTAATCCAACCCTGATCACGTTCGTGATCTACATCGCAGCAATGGTGCTGATCGGCTTCATGGCCTATCGCTCCACCAACAACCTTTCCGATTACATCCTGGGCGGTCGCAGCCTCGGTAGCGTGGTGACTGCCTTGTCGGCCGGCGCTTCCGACATGAGCGGCTGGTTGTTGATGGGCCTGCCGGGCGCGATCTACATGTCTGGCCTGTCGGAAAGCTGGATCGCCATCGGCCTGATCGTCGGTGCCTACCTCAACTGGCTGTTCGTTGCCGGTCGCCTGCGGGTCCAGACCGAACACAACGGCGACGCCCTGACCCTGCCGGATTACTTCTCCAGCCGTTTCGAAGACAAGAGCGGCCTGCTGCGGATCATCTCCGCCGTGGTGATCCTGGTGTTCTTCACCATTTACTGCGCTTCCGGCATCGTCGCCGGTGCCCGCCTGTTTGAAAGCACCTTCGGCATGTCCTACGAGACTGCGCTGTGGGCCGGTGCTGCAGCGACCATTGCCTACACCTTCGTCGGTGGTTTCCTGGCAGTGAGCTGGACCGACACCGTACAAGCCACGCTGATGATTTTCGCGCTGATCCTCACGCCGATCATCGTGCTGCTGGCCACCGGTGGCGTCGACACCACGTTCCTGGCCATCGAAGCCAAGAACCCTGACAACTTCAACATGCTGAAAAATACCACCTTCATCGGCATCATCTCGCTGATGGGCTGGGGCCTGGGTTACTTCGGCCAGCCGCACATCCTCGCGCGTTTCATGGCGGCGGACTCGGTGAAGTCGATCGCCAATGCGCGTCGCATCTCCATGACCTGGATGATTCTGTGCCTGGGCGGCACCGTGGCGGTGGGTTTCTTCGGTATTGCCTACTTCTCGGCGCACCCGGAAGTTGCGGGCCCGGTCAACGAGAACCACGAGCGTGTGTTCATCGAACTGGCCAAGCTGCTGTTCAACCCGTGGATTGCCGGGGTACTGCTGTCGGCCATCCTGGCGGCGGTGATGAGCACCTTGAGCTGCCAACTGCTGGTGTGCTCCAGCGCCCTGACCGAAGACTTCTACAAGACCTTCCTGCGCAAAAACGCCTCCCAGCTTGAGCTGGTATGGGTCGGTCGCCTGATGGTGCTGGTGGTTGCACTGATCGCCATCGCCATGGCGGCCAACCCGGAAAACCGCGTACTGGGCCTGGTGAGCTACGCCTGGGCCGGCTTCGGCGCCGCGTTTGGTCCTGTGGTGCTGATCTCGGTGATCTGGAAAGGCATGACCCGCAACGGCGCACTGGCCGGTATCCTGGTTGGCGCGATCACTGTGATTGTGTGGAAACACTTCGAACTGCTGGGTCTGTACGAAATCATCCCAGGCTTCATCTTTGCCAGCCTGGCGATCTACTTCGTGAGCAAGATGGGCGCACCGACTGCCGGTATGGTCGAGCGTTTTGATGCTGCGGAAAAAGACTACAACCTCAATAAGTAATTCGCTGGGTGTTTAGCGCCAAGTGAGTTGAAAGAAAGGCCCGCGTCCTACGGATTGCGGGCCTTTTTTTGCGTGCGTTTTACGTCGGTCCGAAGAGGATTCAGACGCGTCTGTGTAGGGCTTTACTGATTTAGCGGCGACCTGCTCAGCCAGGGGGAGCCGTGATGCAGAATCGGTCCTCCACACCTAGCAGAGAAACACCGGATGTTCGCTCCTGCCAATCAAAGCGCCTTCACCCTGACCCTCGATGGGGAGCCCAGTGAATTCCAGGTCCACGGGTTCATGGGAGATGAATTCATCAGCCTGCCTTTTCGCTTTGACCTTGAGTTGGTCAGCGAACAGTCCGATCAAGACCTTGAGAGGCTGCTACACCGCCAAGCGTTCCTGGGGTTTGACGCCCATGGTCATGGGATTCATGGCCTGGTGTATCGGGTGGCGCAGGGCGATTCGGGCAGACGCCTTACCCGTTACCAGATCACTCTGGTGCCGCAGTTGGCTTATCTGGAACACAGCACCCATCAGCGGATTTTTCAGAAGAAAACGGTGCCCGAGATCATTGCGCAGGTATTGGAGGCTCAGGCTATCCAAAGTGATGCCTTTGCGTTTCAACTGAGCGGCAAGTATCCGCAGCGTGAATACTGTGCTCAGTTCGGTGAAACCGATCTGGAGTTCATTCAGCGCCTATGTGCCGAATCGGGCATTCACTATCACTTCCAGCACAACCCTGAGCGACACCTGATGGTGTTTGGCGACGATCAAAGTGTTTTTGCGCAGCCTGATCAATCCACGCCGTATTCGCCTGGTACCGGGATGGTTGCCGACGAGCCGGCGATCAAGCGCTTTATGCTGCGGCTGAAGACGCGTACCACTGGCGTGAGCCTGCGGGACTACGATTTCCAGAAGCCGGGCCTGACGTTGGAAAGCGAAGCATCCAGTCGGCTGCGGCCCTCCCTGGATGACCAGCGCTACCCTGGGCATTTCACGGATCGTGAGCGTGGCAAGTACTTGGCGCAACGACTGCTGGAGCGTCATCGCAGCGATTACTGTCAGGCCAGTGGCGCTAGCGACCAGCCGGCGTTGGTGACAGGGCAGTTCTTGAAGATGACTGGGCACCCGCGTCAGGAATGGAATGATTTATGGCTGGTTACCCAGTTGCACCATGTAGGGCACCAACCTCAGGTGCTTGAGGAGTCTGTGGGCGATGAGTCGCCTCAAGGCTACAGCAATGACTTTGTTGTAACGCCCTGGGACGTAGCGTTTCGAACACCTCTGATTATGTCTCGGCCTCAAATAGCGGGTTACCAGAACGCAGTGGTGACCGGCCCTGCCGACAGCGAAATCCATTGCGACGAATACGGTCGGGTCAAGGTGCAATTGGCGTGGGATCGCGATGGCGAACACAACGACCATTCCAGCTGTTGGCTGCGGGTTGCCAGCGGCTGGGCGCATGATCGTTATGGGGCGGTATTGATCCCTCGGGTGGGTATGGAAGTGCTGGTGGGCTTCGTCAACGGCGACATGGATATGCCGCTGGTCATGGGCTGCCTGCCCAATGCGGCCACCCAGACTCCCCTCGATTTGCCGGCCGACAAGACCCGCAGCATCTTTCGCAGCCAGAGCAGCCCTGGAGGGGGTGGCTACAACGAGCTGCGCATCGAGGACCGCAAGGGGGCCGAGGAAATCTACCTGCGCGCCCAGCGGGATTGGACGCAGCACGTGCTGCATGACCTTCGGGTAAAGGTGGACGGTGAGTCGCATCACGAACTGCAAGGCGAGGAGCAGCGCATCATCCATGGCAACCGTCTGACCGACCTGAAGCAAGACGACCACTTGATGGTGGGCGGCTCACGGCAGGTTAGGGCAGGGCAGACCATCCAGATAGGCGCGGGGCAAAGCGTTGTGATCGAGGGCGGCGCAACCGTCACGATTCAGGCGGGCGGGCAGTCGATCACGCTGTCTGCGGGCGGGATTTTCAGCAGTGTGCCGATCCAGCTTGGCAGTGCGCCCGCTGCTACTGCAGCGCCGTTAACGCCTGGACTGAAGGAAACATTGCTGGCGGTGATCCCCGCTCCGCTCAGCCGCGTGCAAGTGGCCAGCCTGAAGCGCAGCGCGCCGTTTTGCGAGGAATGCGAGCGTTGCAAAAACGGCCAGTGCGGCCCCATCTGACTTTTAAAGGGACTTACGAAGATGCAGCAACCTATGTTGCCTGGTGAACAGATGTTTGCAGTGCTGGGCGCTGCCAGCGACGCCAAACCCCTTGACGCTTGGCGGGCGCTCGCCGCCGGGGGCCCCCTGCACCCCGTTTGGGCCGGCACGGCCTATGCGGCATGGGACGAGGTCATGCCCTATGTAGGCATCGTCGAGCCGGGCAGTCCTTTCCTGGAATGGGCCGCCTCCACTGATGCCACGGATTGGGGGTGGTTGGCCCTATCGACCCACCCGCTAGTAACCGTGATTGCACACCTGCAAGGGCTGACCAAGGTGTACCTGCCCGATGGCCAGGAAGTGTTCTTACGGTTCTGGGATGGTGCTCAATTCCTGCCGATTCTTCAGCAGGCGGGCGATGAGCTATTGCCGGTTTTCCAGCGCTACGTGATCAACGGCCAGTCGCTGACTGTCGCCACCGGCCCAGTCACTGCCGCCAAAGCGAGCCCGTGGTGGCGAGTGCCTGCGCCGTTACTGCAACATCTGGCCGAGCAATCGCCGCAAACCCTGATCGATAACCTCCTGCAAGGGCTCGAAGAGCAGCGCCCCGACCTCCACACCGCGTTTATTCCGACGACCTTGCGGCACAAGGTCGCCTACTTCACGCGCCGCCGCGACGTCAGCCATCAGGGTTTGGCGGACTATCTGGCTTCAGAGTTGAGTTGAACCCAGCGCGCCCCTTCGACTTAAGCGCCGCCCGGCACACCGCACTGCACCAACGCCCGCGTAAAAGGTAAACTTCGCCCCCTGCGCAGGAGCAACCATGAATTATCGTCACGCCTTTCACGCCGGCAACCACGCCGATGTCTTCAAACACCTGACCTTGACCCGCCTCATCGCCCTGATGTCGCGCAAGGAGCAGCCGTTCGCCTACCTCGACACCCACGCCGGGATTGGCCTGTACGACCTGCAGGGCGACCAGGCCAACCGTACGGGTGAATACCTGGAAGGCATTGCGCGCCTGTGGGGCGAAAGCGACCTGCTGCCGTTGACCGATGATTACATGCGCGTGCTGCATGAGATGAACCCGGACGGCCAGTTGCGTTACTACCCCGGCTCGCCGGAACTGGCGCGACGCCTTACCCGCCCCCAGGACCGCGTGCTGCTCAATGAAAAACACCCGGAAGACGGCGTGCTGCTCAAGGACAACATGAAGGGTGATCGTCGGGTGAAGGTTCACCTGGGCGAAGGCTGGCATGTGCCGCGTGCCTTGTTGCCGGTGCCGGAAAAGCGCGCATTGATGCTGATCGATCCGCCGTTCGAAAAACTCGACGAGATGCAACGCTGCGCCGCTTCCCTCAAGGAAGCCGTGAGCCGCATGCGCCAGACCGTCGCCGCCATCTGGTACCCGGTGAAAGATCAACGCCTGTTGCGCCGTTTCTACCAGGACCTGGCCGGCACCGGTGCGCCGAAGTTGCTGCGTGTGGAATTGCTGGTGCATCCGCTGGACACACCCAACACCCTGACGGGCTCGGGCCTGGCGATTGCCAACCCGCCGTGGGGCTTGGAGGAGGAGTTGCGCGAGCTGCTGCCGTGGTTGTCCAAGCAGCTGGGTCAGACCCAGGGCGGGTGGCAGATGGATTGGTTGATCGCTGAGTAAATAGTTGCCTGTCAGGACACTATCGCGGGATTGCCCGCGATGCTTTTGGCCTTAGATCGGGCAGGTCACGCCCGTGCCGCCAATCCCGCAATACCCCTGCGGATTCTTCGCCAGGTATTGCTGGTGGTACGCCTCGGCAAAATACACCGTCGGCGCTTCTTCGATCTCGGTGGTGATCGCACCCAGGCCAGCCTTGGTCAACTCACCCTGATAAGCCTCGGCGCTCGCCTGCGCTGCCGCCAGTTGCTCCGGCGTGGTCGCATAGATCACTGAGCGGTACTGGCTGCCGATGTCGTTGCCTTGGCGCATGCCCTGGGTCGGGTTGTGCAGTTCCCAGAACATCTTAAGCAGGTCTTCGTATTTCACCTTGGCCTGGTCATACACCACCAACACCACTTCGCTGTGGCCGGTCAGGCCCGAGCAGACTTCTTCGTAGGTCGGGTTCGGCGTATAGCCGCCGGCGTAACCGACCACGGTGCTGACCACGCCATCGCGCTGCCAGAACCGGCGCTCCGCACCCCAGAAGCAGCCCAGGCCAAAGATCGCAAAACCGACGTCGTCCAGGAATGGACCCAGTAGCGGGTTGCCGTTGACGAAATGCGTCTCCGGCAGGTTCATCGGGGTTTCACGGCCAGGCAGAGCTTGTTCTTGAGTGGGCAGCACGTTTTTGTTCACCAGAATTTCCGAGCGCAAGACCATGATCAGTCCTCTCGTCAGGTTGAGTTAGCGGTAAAGATTCAGACAGCCAGTGTGCCCGAGTGTTACGGCGCTGTCAGGCGATTGGCCCGCGCGGGTAGCGTTTGAGCATCGCCAGCAGCTCTGCACCGGGGATCGGCCGGTCAAACAGGTAACCCTGGCCAACATCGCAACGGTGCCGGCGCAGGAACGCCAGTTGTTCGGCGGTCTCGATGCCTTCGGCCACGACCTTGAGCTTGAGGTTGTGGGCCATGGCGATCACGGCCGAGGTGATTTCCATGTCGTCCTGGTTATCCGGGATTTCGTGGATGAAGCTGCGATCGATCTTGATGATGTCGATGGGGAATTTTTTCAGGTAACTCAGCGACGAGTAGCCGGTGCCGAAGTCGTCCATGGCCAGGGTCAGGCCAAAGCTTTTCAGTTGATCAAGCTGCAGGCGTGTGTCTTCGGTGGCTTCCAGCAGCAGGCCTTCGGTGAGTTCCAGCTCCAGCAGGTTGGCCGGCAGCTGTTCTTCCTTGAGGATCGCGGCAATCGAGGCCACCAGGTCCGGGTCGGAGAACTGCTTGGGCGACAGGTTGATCGCCACCTGCAAGTTGCCCATGCCGCCGGCGCTCAGTTGCTTGCTCATGCGGCAGGCCTGGCGGGCGATCCATTTGCCGATGGGGATGATCAGGCCGGTCTCTTCCGCCACGCTGATGAATTGGTCCGGGCGGATCATGCCCTTTTCCGGATGGTTCCAGCGCAGCAGCGCTTCCATGCCCAGCAGGCGGCCGCTGCGCAGGCACAGCTTGGGCTGGTAGAACACGTCCAGCTCGTTCTGGGTGAGGGCGCGGCGCAGGTTGTTCTCGACGAATAGCTTGTAGCTGGCTTCGGCGTTCAGCGCTTCGGTAAACACTTGGACCTGATGCTTACCGTTGGCCTTGGCCTTGTGCAAGGCCAGGCCGGCGTTGCGCATCAGGGTCTGCGGGTCGCGGCCATGCAGCGGCGCGCAGGCCAGGCCCACGGAACCGGTGACGCTGATCAATTGGTTGTCGACGAACATCGGTTTGTCGAGCGTCGCCAACAACTGGCTGGCAACCTGCTGGCCGCTCTCCAGGTCGGTGTCATCGAGCAGCACCGCGAATTCGTTACTGGCAAACCGCGCCAGGCTACCACCGGCACTCAGGCTGTTGCGCAAACGCCGCGCGAGGCTGATCAGCAGCTTGTCGCCGGTCTGATGGCCAAGGCTGTCGTTGATGCGCTTGAAGTTGTCGATGTCCACCAGCAACAGGCTGATCGGGCTGTCGCTGTCGCGGGCAAAGCGTTCGTCGAGGTTGCGGATGAACGCCGGGCGGTTGCCCAGGTTGGTCAGGTTGTCGGTGTAGGCCAGGCGCTCGATGCGCTGCTGGGCCAGCTTGGTCTGGGTGATGTCTTCGTAGATGCCGATGTAGTGGGTCAACTCGCGGTTGTCGCCATACACCTTGGAGATCGACAGCTGGCCCCAGTAGGGTTCGAGGTTTTTGCGCCGGCTCTTGAATTCACCCTGCCAGCTGTTGCTCTTGGCCAGGCTCGACGGCGCATCGAACAGCAATTCACTGAGGTTTTCCAGCGCCGGCAACTGGGCCAGGCGGTGGCCGTGGACCTCTTCGGCGCTGTACTGGGTGATCGCGGTAAAGCTCGGGTTGACGTACTCGACTATGCCGTCGCAATTGACCAGCAGAAAGGCGTTGGCACTTTGCTCCACGGCGCGCTGGAACAGGTGCAGGGCGCTGGTCGCGGTACGGCGGTTGTGGTTGTTGATGACCTGCGCGAACTGATCGGCCAGCTCGCCGGCAAAGGCGATTTCGTCAGCCTGCCAGGCGCGGGTGCTGCCGCTTTGTTCCAGGCACAGCACGCCCACCACATGGCCGTCGACGCGAATGCTCGCGTCGAGCATGGCGTGAATGTCTTTGTCGCGCAGGCTGTCGGCCATTTCCCGGGTGCGTGGATCGCGCAGCGCATTGGTGGCGTCGATCGCCCGGCTGCTGTGCAAGGCTTCCAGGTAGTCCGGGAAGCAGCTGGCATCGATGGATTCAGGCAGGTGGTGCTGCTCGTCGGCGCGGTGGTAGGCCGAGATCGGCACCAGGCGCTGACCTTCGAGGTTCCAGATGCTGGCGCAGTCAATCTGGTAGATATCACAGGCACTGCGGGTGATCAGCTCGGCGGCTTCTTGCAGCGAATTGTTAGCTGTGTAGCGCTGGCGGGCCAGCAGCAGGATCAGCTCCTGCTGGGCGCGCACCCGCTCCAGGTGCTGCAATTGTTCCTGCTGGGCGCGCTGGTTGAGCTCCAGGGCGATCTGCAGGCGGCTGTTCTGGTTCTCCAGGTCTGCCGTCGGGGCAGCGGTGGGAATCTCGCTGAACAGGCCGTCGACCACCATCAAGTAACCGCGCAGCAGGTGGCGATTGTGTTGTTTGTAGGCCTCGCCCATCTCCAGCAGGCTCAGCGGCCCGTCGCTGGTGTGCAGGGTGTAGCGCACCAGGTAATGCGGGCTCTGGGTCAGTTGCTGCTGGATGGTGTCGTGCAGTTGATAGCGTGCCTGGGGCTCCATCAGGCTGGCGTAGGGCGTGCCGATCAAGGCACACAGCTCGACCGCCGGCAGGCCGAATTGGCGTTCGCAATTGGGGTCGAGGTAAAGGAGGGCCCAGCTTGCCTCATTCAGCCGCTCGAAACGCAGCATACCGAGGCGCGAAGGCACCGGTAACTGCGTCACTACCTCGGCCGCCATACGGGCGACATCGGGTTGGCTTTTCATGGGGGAAACTCACTTGAAATTACGCGCACGGCGCCGGGCTCACGCCCTCTTTTCTGTTGCCTGCGGCAAGGTTGCATCATGCGGCGCGGGCTGACAAGAGAGGATGAAGGCTAAGTGCTATAAGGGTGTTATCGGCCGCGAAAGGGATTTCTGCAATCGGGGTGATGGAAGGTGTACAAGCCTGTTTTTGTTGTCCAACAAACCGGCAAAAAAAGCCCCGCCAAGTGGCGGGGTTGAGGTACGAGCGTGGCGCTCGAAAATCGGTGCAACCAGGCCTCCCGGGTGAACGGGAGGCCTGTTCGTGCTTACAGCAGGATGGTGCGGATGTCGTTCAGCAACTGGCTCAGACGCTGGGTGAAGCGAGCCGCAGCAGCGCCGTTGATCACACGGTGATCGTAGGAAAGCGACAGCGGCAGCATCAGCTTCGGCTGGAACGCTTTACCGTCCCACACAGGCTGGATGGTGGCCTTGGACACGCCCAGGATCGCCACCTCCGGCGCATTGACGATTGGCGTGAAGCCAGTGCCGCCAATGTGGCCGAGGCTGGAGATGGTGAAGCACGCGCCCTGCATGTCGTCCGGGGTGAGCTTCTTGTCGCGGGCCTTGGCAGCCAGTGCAGCGGCTTCGGCAGCGAGTTGCAGCAGGCTCTTCTGGTCGACGTTCTTGATGACCGGTACCAGCAGGCCATCCGGGGTGTCGACGGCAAAGCCGATATGCACGTACTTCTTACGGATGATTGCCTTGCCGCTTGGCGCCAGCGAAGCGTTGAAGTCCGGCAGTTCCTTGAGCAGGTGCGCGCAGGCCTTGAGCAGCAGTGGCAGCACGGTCAGTTTCACGCCGGCTTTTTCGGCCACGGCTTTCTGCGCAACGCGGAAAGCTTCCAGGTCGGTGATGTCGGCCTGGTCGAACTGAGTCACGTGCGGGATGTTCAGCCAGCTGGCGTGCAGACCGGCCGCGCCGATTTGCATCAGGCGGGTCATCGGCACTTCTTCGATTTCACCGAAGCGGCTGAAGTCCACGGTACGGATCGGCGGAATGCCCGAACCACCGGTAGCGCCGCCAGCAGCCGGAGCTTCCTTGGCTTTCTGCATCATGGCCTTGACGTAGACCTGCACGTCTTCCTTCAGCACGCGACCGTGAGGGCCGGTGGCCGACACAGCGTTCAGCTCAACGCCGAACTCACGGGCCAGCTGACGCACGGCAGGGCCAGCGTGAACCTTGGCACCGCTTGGCGCAGGTGCGGCAGCAGCAGGGGCCGGTGCGGCCTCGGCTTTTGCAGCAGGTGCAGGCGCAGTAGCCGGTGCGGCTTCAGCCTTGGCGGCGGGAGCGGCGGCCGGGGCCGGCGCAGCAGCAGGTGCAGCGCCTTGTACTTTCAGCTTGAGGATGAAGTCGCCAGTGCCGACTTCGTCTTCCAGCTTGACCGCGATGCTTTCCACTACGCCAGCAGCCGGCGAAGGGATTTCCATGGAGGCCTTGTCGGACTCCAGGGTGATCAGCGACTGGTCGGCTTCGACGGTGTCGCCGACCTTGACCAGCAGCTCGATGATCTTGGCCTTGCCCGACGAACCGATGTCCGGCACGTGGATATCCTGGACGCTGGCGGCGGCAGGTGCAGCAGCCGGGGCCGGAGCGGCCTCGGCAGCCGGCTTTTCAGCAGCGGGCGCAGGTGCAGCAGCGGCAGCAGGCGCTGCCGCAGGGGCCGCATCAGCGGCACCTTCGATTTCCAGTTCCAGCAGTTCGTCGCCTTCTTTCAGGCGGTCGCCCAGCTTCACTTTCAGGCTCTTGACCACGCCGGCCTTGGGGGCAGGGATTTCCATGCTCGCCTTGTCCGATTCCAGGGTCAGGATGCTCTGGTCGGCTTCGACGGTGTCGCCGACCTTCACAAACAGCTCGATTACTTCACCTTCACCGCTGCCGATGTCAGGTACGCGAATGAGTTCGCTCACAAAAAATCTCCTCAGCAGTCCAGTGGGTTGCGTTTTTCCGGGTTGATCCCGAACTTGACGATAGCGTCTGCCACCACCTTAGGTTCGATCTCACCACGGTCAGCCAAGGCTTCCAGGGCTGCCAACACCACGAAGTGACGGTCAACTTCGAAGAAGTGACGCAGCTTCTTGCGGCTGTCACTGCGACCGAAACCGTCGGTGCCCAGGACTTTGAATTCCTTGGACGGGACCCACTGGCGAATTTGTTCAGCAAACAGTTTCATGTAGTCGGTCGAAGCGATCACCGGACCTTTACGGCCATTCAGGCACTCTTCAACGAAGGTGAGCTGTGGCTTCTGGCCAGGGTGCAGGCGGTTGTGACGCTCTACGGCCAGGCCATCGCGACGCAGTTCGTTGAAGCTGGTAACGCTCCACACGTCAGCGCCGACGTTGAACTCGTCACGCAGGATCTTCGCCGCTTCACGCACTTCGCGCAGGATGGTGCCGGAGCCCATCAGCTGTACGTGGTGCGCTGCTTCCTTGGTGTCTTCTTCGAGCAGGTACATGCCCTTGATGATGCCTTCTTCCACGCCAGCCGGCATTGCAGGCTGCTGGTAGGACTCGTTCATCACGGTGATGTAGTAGAAAACGTCCTGCTGCTCTTCGGTCATCTTCTTCATGCCGTCCTGGATGATCACCGCCAGCTCATAGCCGTAGGTTGGATCAAAGGTGCGGCAGTTCGGGATGGTGGCAGCCAGGATGTGGCTGTGACCGTCTTCGTGTTGCAGGCCTTCGCCGTTCAGCGTGGTCCGGCCAGCGGTACCGCCGATCAGGAAGCCACGGGTACGGCTGTCGCCTGCTGCCCACGCCAAGTCGCCAATACGTTGGAAGCCGAACATCGAGTAGAAGATGTAGAACGGCAGCATCGGCTGGTTGTGGCTGGAGTACGAAGTACCGGCAGCGATGAAGGAGCTCATGGCGCCCGCTTCGTTGATGCCTTCTTCGAGGATCTGGCCCTTCTTGTCTTCCTTGTAGAACATCACCTGGTCTTTATCGACTGGCTCGTAGAGCTGGCCGACGGAGGAGTAGATGCCCAACTGACGGAACATGCCTTCCATACCGAAGGTACGGGCCTCGTCCGGGATGATCGGAACGATGCGCGGGCCGATTTCCTTGTCCTTGACCAGTTGCGCCAGGATGCGCACGAAAGCCATGGTGGTGGAGATTTCACGGTCGCCCGAGCCGTCGAGGATAGCCTTGAGGGTGCTCAGGTCTGGCGTCGGTACGCTGAAGCTGTTGGCGCGACGCTGAGGCACGAAACCACCCAGTGCGGCGCGACGTTCGGCCAGGTAGCGGGCTTCGGCGCTGTTCGGCTCCGGCTTGAAGAACGGCAGGTTCTCCAGCTCTTCGTCCTTGACCGGGATGTCGAAGCGGTCGCGGAACAACTTCAGGCTGTCGACATCGACTTTCTTGGTGTTGTGCGCAGTGTTCTTCGCTTCGCCGGCACCGGTGCCATAACCCTTGATGGTCTTGGCCAGGATGACGGTCGGTTGTTCTTTGTGGTTGACCGCTTCGTGGTACGCCGCGTAGACCTTGTACGGGTCGTGGCCGCCACGGTTGAGTTTCCAGATTTCGTCGTCGGACAGGTCTGCAACCATTGCCTTGAGTTCAGGCGTGTTGAAGAAGTGTTCACGCACGAACGCGCCGTCTTTGGCTTTGTAGTTCTGGTACTCGCCGTCGATGACTTCGTCCATGCGACGTTGCAGGATGCCGTCGACGTCCTTGGCCAGCAGTGGGTCCCAGAAACGGCCCCAGATGACTTTGGTCACGTTCCACTGAGCACCGCGGAACACGCCTTCGAGTTCCTGGATGATCTTGCCGTTGCCGCGAACCGGGCCGTCGAGGCGCTGCAGGTTGCAGTTGATGACGAAGATCAGGTTGTCCAGCTTCTCGCGGCCAGCCAGGGAGATGGCGCCCAGGGATTCCGGCTCGTCACACTCGCCGTCGCCCAGGAAGCACCAGACTTTCTGCTTGCCTTCAGGGATGAAGCCACGGGCTTCCAGGTACTTCATGAAGCGCGCCTGGTAGATCGCCTGGATCGGACCCAGACCCATGGAAACGGTCGGGAACTGCCAGAAATCAGGCATCAGCCAAGGGTGCGGGTACGACGACAGGCCGTTACCGTCCACTTCCTGGCGGAAGTTGTTCATGTGTTCTTCGGTGATGCGGCCTTCCATGAACGCACGGGCGTAAACGCCTGGAGAAGTGTGGCCCTGGAAGTAGATCAGGTCGCCGCCGTGTTCGTCGGTCGGGGCCTGGAAGAAGTAGTTGAAGCCGATGTCATACAGGGTTGCGCTGGATGCGAAGCTGGAGATGTGACCGCCCAGGTCCGAATCTTTCAAGTTCGTGCGCATTACCATCGCCATGGCGTTCCAACGTACCAGCGAGCGAATGCGGCGTTCCATGAACAGGTCGCCAGGCATGCGTGCTTCGTGGGTAACAGGGATGGTGTTGCGGTATGGCGTAGTGATGGCGTAAGGCAGTTGCGAGCCGCTGCGGGTCGCGAGTTCGCCCATACGGGTCATCAGGTAGTGAGCACGGTCTTCGCCTTCTTTGTCGAGAACCGATTCCAGGGCGTCCAGCCATTCCTGGGTTTCGACGGGATCGAGGTCTTGCATGGCTTGCTCCAGGGCGGAAAGGCTACCAGAATCGGTTGCCTGAAGTTTGCGACTGGCCTTGTGGGCAGACGACATAAATTCTTGGATGGCCGAAGGTTGCTTCGGCGTCCTGTAGTTTTACTACAAATCGTCGGCCATTTCAGCCTTTCGAATGTATATACGAGTAGTAAAACTACACAAGACTGAGCGTATGGCTCGGTCTGGCTGGTGAGCATAATCGTTATTGTTGATCTTTTGCGAACAAGAAAAGGTGAATGTTTGATGTTGGCTGCCAAAATGAAATTAATTTCAGCTATTTCTAACCTTTGTTCGACAGTCCTTCATAGAGCGTGGTTCTTGCGTTCACAGCCACACGCCATTTACGCGCCGAACAAGGATAGACCATGAGCCTTCCAACACTCGCCGAACTACCGGCGATTCTCTTGCCAAAAGCCCAGCGGGCCGAGCAGTCATTTCGTGACGCAGTGGCCGCGCTGGACGACGATCATGGACTTTCTGCGTGGACGCCGCAACGGTGGGCCGACTTCACCCGCGTGTGCGCGGCCAGTGATTTCGTCATTGAACAGAGTGTTCGTGACCCTTTGATGTTGCTCGAACTGGTGGCCTGGGGCGAGTTGGACCGTGGTTTCGCCCCTGATGAGCTGTGCGGGCAAATGGCTGGCGCCGTGCAACAAGCCGAAACAGAAGATGAGCTGGGACGTGTGCTGCGTCGCCAGCGTACGCGCCAGCAGGTGCGCATCATCTGGCGCGACCTGACCCGCCAGGCGGACCTGGTGCAAACCTGCCGCGACCTCTCCGACATGGCCGACGCCAGCATCGACCAGGCCTACCAATGGCTGTACCAACGCCACTGCGTGCAGTTCGGCACGCCCACCGGCCGGCGCAGCGGCGAGCCGCAGCACATGGTGATCCTGGGCATGGGCAAGCTCGGCGCGGTGGAGCTGAACCTGTCGTCGGATATCGACCTGATCTTCGCTTACCCCGAGGGCGGCGAAACGGTGGGTGTCAAACGCTCCCTGGACAACCAGGAGTTTTTCATCCGCCTGGGTCAAAAGCTGATCAAGGCCCTCGACCCGATGACCGTCGACGGCTTTGTGTTCCGCGTCGACATGCGCCTGCGGCCTTACGGTTCAGCGGGTGCGCTGGTGCTCAGTTTCAATGCGCTGGAGCAGTACTACCAGGACCAGGGCCGCGACTGGGAACGCTACGCCATGATCAAGGCGCGCGTGGTGGCTGGCGATCAGGTGGCGGGTGCGCAGTTGCTGGACATGCTGCGACCGTTTGTCTATCGCCGCTACCTGGACTTCTCCGCCATCGAAGCGCTGCGCACCATGAAGCAGTTGATCCAGCAGGAAGTGCGGCGCAAGGGCATGGCCGACAACATCAAGCTGGGCTCGGGCGGTATCCGTGAAGTGGAATTCATCGCCCAGGCCTTCCAACTGATCCACGGCGGTCGTGACCTGAGCCTGCAACAGCGGCCGTTGCTCAAAGTGCTCGGTACGCTGGAAGGCCAGGGCTACCTGCCGCCGGCGGTGATCGCCGAATTGCGCAATGGCTACGAATTCCTGCGCTACACCGAACACGCGATCCAGGCGATTGCCGACCGGCAGACGCAAATGCTCCCGGACGGCCCGGAAGACCAGGCGCGCATAGCCTTTATGTTGGGCTTTGCCGACTGGACCGCCTTCCACGAGCGGCTGATGTACTGGCGCGGTCGGGTGGATTGGCATTTCCGCCAGGTGATTGCCGATCCTGACGAAGAAGAGGGCGAAGAAAGCGAGTTGGTGGTGGGCGGTGAGTGGTTGCCGCTGTGGGAAGAATCCCAAGATGAAGAAGCGGCTTGCCGCCAATTGGCTGAAGGCGGCTTTACTGATGCGACCAAGGCGCTCAAGGCGTTGGCCGGCCTGCGCAGCAGCCCGCAATTGCGCGCCATGCAGCGTTTGGGGCGTGAGCGGCTGGATGCATTTATTCCACGCCTGCTCGCCCAGGCGGTCGAGCACACCAACCCGGACCTGGTGCTGGAGCGCGTGCTGCCATTGGTCGAAGCCGTCGCGCGGCGTTCCGCTTATCTGGTGCTGCTCACGGAAAACCCTGACGCCCTGCGTCGCCTGTTGACCCTGTGCGCCGCCAGCCCGTGGATCGCTGAGCAGATCACCCGCTTCCCGCTACTGCTCGACGAGCTGCTCAACGAAGGCCGTCTGTTCAAGCCACCCTTGGCGCCTGAATTGGCCGCCGAGTTGCGCGAGCGTCTGACGCGCATCCCGGAAGACGACCTTGAGCAACAGATGGAAGCCCTGCGTCACTTCAAGCTGGCCCACCGCCTGCGCGTGGCCGCTTCGGAAATCGCTGGCAGCCTGCCGCTGATGAAAGTCAGTGACTACCTCACTTGGCTTGCTGAGGCCATCCTCGAACAAGTATTGGCCTTGGCCTGGCGCCAGACCGTGGCGCGCCATGGCTCGCCGCAACGCGTGGACGGCACCCTGTGCGATCCTGGGTTCATCATTGTCGGTTATGGGAAAGTCGGCGGGATCGAACTGGGGCATGGTTCGGACCTGGACCTGGTGTTTATCCACGATGGCGATCCACAAGCGGAAACCGATGGCGCCAAGCCGATCGACGGGGCGCAGTTCTTTACGCGCCTGGGCCAGCGCATCATTCACTTGCTGACCACGCAGACCAACTCCGGCCAGCTGTACGAAGTCGACATGCGCCTGCGGCCTTCCGGCGCGTCCGGTTTGCTGGTGAGCTCGCTGGGTGCGTTTGACCGCTATCAACAAAATGAAGCCTGGACCTGGGAGCATCAGGCCTTGATTCGCGCGCGGGTGCTGGTGGGCAGCCAGGATGTGGGCCAGGCGTTCGAGCAGGTTCGTGCCAAAGTGCTGGGGCAGCAACGCGATCTGGCGAAGCTGCGCCAGGAGGTCAGCGAGATGCGTGCCAAGATGCGTGACAACCTGGGCACCAAGACCACGGCGGCCGGCACCGGCGCCAATGCCTTCGAGGCCACGGCGGCGTTCGACCTCAAGCAGGACGCCGGAGGTATCGTCGATATTGAATTTATGGTGCAATACGCGGCTTTGGCGTGGTCTGCGCAACATCCATCGTTGCTGCGCTACACCGACAATATCCGCATTCTGGAAGGCCTGGAGCAGGTGGGCTTGATGCCTGCCGCCGATGCCCATCTATTGCGCGAGGTGTATAAGGCCTACCGTTCCGCCGCGCACCGCCAGGCCTTGCAAAATGAGGCCGGCACGGTGGCCGGGGATCAGTTCGCCGACGAACGGCGCCAGGTGATGCGAATCTGGCGAGAGCTGGGGTTGAGCTGAAACACTATTAGGGCGGGGAGGCATAAGCCTCCCCGCATCGTTTGTGGAAACTACATGAATATTCTGATCGTTGGGCCCAGTTGGGTCGGTGACATGGTGATGGCGCAGACACTGTTCCAGTGCCTGCGTATGCGCTACCCGGACTGCCAGATCGACGTACTTGCCCCTGAGTGGAGCCGGCCGATCCTCGAACGCATGCCGCAAGTGCGCAAGGCCCTGAGCTTTCCGCTCGGCCATGGCGCGCTGGAGCTGGCGACCCGCCGTCGCATCGGTAAATCCCTGGCGGGCGAATACGACCAGGCGATCCTGCTGCCCAATTCGCTCAAGTCGGCGTTGGTGCCGTATTTCGCCGGTATCCCCAAGCGCACCGGTTGGCGTGGCGAATTCCGCTACGTGTTGCTCAATGACGTGCGCACCCTGGACAAAGCCCGCTATCCGCTGATGATCGAGCGCTTCATGGCCCTGGCCTACGAGCCGGGGGCCGAGTTGCCCACGCCGTATCCGCGTCCGAGTTTGCAGATTGATCCGGTGAGCCGTGACGCCGCCCTGGCCAAGTTCGGCCTGGAACTCGACCGTCCTGTCCTGGCGCTGTGCCCCGGCGCCGAGTTTGGTGAGTCTAAGCGCTGGCCGTCGGAGCACTACGCCAAGGTCGCCGAGGCGAAGATCCGCGAAGGCTGGCAGGTCTGGTTGTTTGGTTCGAAGAAAGACCATCCGGTGGGCGAAGACATTCGCCAGCGCCTGATTCCGGGCCTGCGTGAAGAGGCGGTCAACCTCAGTGGTGACACGTCCTTGGCCGAAGCCATCGACCTGCTGTCCTGCGCCGACTCGGTAGTGTCCAACGACTCCGGCCTGATGCACGTCGCCGCCGCGCTGAACCGCCCGCTGGTGGCGGTGTACGGTTCCACATCGCCGGGCTTCACGCCGCCGTTGGCCGACAAGGTCGAAGTGGTGCGCCTGGGCCTGGAGTGCAGCCCGTGTTTTGATCGCACCTGCCGTTTCGGTCACTACAACTGCATGCGCCAGTTGCTGCCGCAGCCGGTGAACGAAGCCTTGCAGCGGTTGCAGAGCTCTGCGGTCGAGGTCCGATAGTTTGCGCGTACTGGTAATCAAGACCTCATCCCTGGGCGATGTGATTCATGCCTTACCGGCCCTGACCGACGCGGCGCGGGCGATTCCCGGCATCCGATTCGACTGGGTGGTGGAAGAAGGCTTCGCCGAGATTCCCACCTGGCACCCGGCGGTCGATAAGGTGATCCCGGTGGCGATCCGCCGCTGGCGCAAAAATATCTGGCAGACCCTCAAGAGTGGTGAATGGCGGCGCTTCAAGCAGCAAGTCCAGTCGACCAAATATGACCTGGTGATCGATGCCCAGGGCCTGCTGAAAAGCGCCTGGCTGACCCGCTACGTGCGTGCGCCCATCGCGGGTTTCGACAAGCATTCCGCGCGCGAGCCGATGGCTGCACGTTTCTATTCCCGTCGCCTCGCCGTGGCGCGTGGGCAGCACGCGGTGGAGCGGCTGCGTCAGCTGTTCGCCGTGGCCCTCGGTTATGACTTGCCCAAAGGCTTGGGCGACTACGGTCTGAGCACTGAAAAGCTCCTGGGCCTGCCGCCGAAAAAGCCGTTTGTACTGCTGCTGCACGGCACCACCTGGGACACCAAACACTGGCCCGAAGCCTACTGGCGTGAGCTGGCCGAGCGCATGGGGCGTCTGGGCGTCGACGTGAAATTGCCTTGGGGCAACGCTGCCGAAAAAGCCCGCGCCGAACGCTTGGCCCAAGGCCTGCAAAACGCCGAAGTGCTGCCCAAATTGAACCTGGCCGGCGTCGCCCGCGTACTGGCCGGCGCCCGCGCCTGCGTAGCGGTGGACACGGGCCTTGGTCACCTGGCCGCCGCGCTGGATGTGCCGACCATTTCCCTGTTCGGCCCGACCAACCCAGGCCTCACCGGCGCCTATGGCAAGGGCCAGATTCACCTGGCCAGCGACTTCCCTTGCGCGCCGTGCCTGCAAAAGCAATGTACCTATCAACCGACGGCCGACGACCTGCGTCGGTTCGACATCAAGCGCGAGTCGCCGCTGTGCTTCACGCGCCTGAACCCTGAGCGTGTGGCAAGCCGACTGAGCACGTTGTTATTGGCTGAGGAGCTGCACTGATGCAACTGGCTTTTGTGCTGTACAAATATTTCCCCTTCGGTGGCCTGCAGCGCGACTTCATGCGCATCGCCCTGGAGTGCCAGCAGCGCGGCCATCAGATTCGTGTCTACACGCTGATCTGGGAAGGCGACATCCCGCCCGGCTTTGAGGTGCTGGTGGCGCCGGTCAAGGCGTTCTTCAACCACCGGCGCAATGAGAAACTCAGCGCCTGGATGGCCGCCGACCTGGCCAAGCGCCCGGTGGACCGTCTGATTGGCTTCAATAAAATGCCTGGCCTGGATGTGTATTACGCCGCCGACGGCTGCTTTGAAGACAAGGCGCAAAACCTGCGCCACTCGCTGTACCGCTATTTTGGCCGCTACAAGCACTTTGCCGAGTACGAGCGCGCGGTGTTCGCCAAGGACGCCAAGACCGAAGTCTTGATGATTTCCGAAGTGCAGCAGCCGCTGTTCATCAAGCATTACGACACACCGCTGGAACGCTTCCACCTGCTGCCGCCGGGCATTGCCCAGGACCGCCGCGCGCCGCCGAATGCGGCTGAAATCCGTGAAGGGTTCCGTAAGGAGTTCAACCTGGGCGCCGACGATTTGCTGCTGGTGCAGATCGGCTCGGGCTTCAAGACCAAGGGCGTTGACCGCAGCCTCAAAGCCGTTGCCGCGTTGCCGTCTGAGCTGAAAAAACGTACGCGCCTGTTTGTCATCGGCCAGGACGACCCCAAAGTATTCCAACTGCAAAGCGCTACGTTGGGGCTGGGGGACAATGTGCAGTTCCTCAAGGGCCGCAGCGATATCCCGCGTTTCCTGCTGGGTGCTGACCTGTTGATCCATCCGGCGTACAACGAAAACACCGGCACGGTATTGCTTGAAGCCCTGGTGGCCGGGCTTCCGGTGCTGGTCTCGGCCGTATGTGGTTATGCCCACTACATCGCTGAAGCCGACAGCGGCCTGGTGCTGGATGAGCCGTTCGAACAAGCGCAGCTCAACCAGTACCTGGCGAATATGCTCACTGACACTGCACAGCGCGCGGCCTGGAGCCGCAATGGTTTGGCCTTCGCTGAGACGGCCGACCTTTACAGCATGCCGCAGCACGCTGCGGATGTGATCCTGGCGGAGCCAAAACGATGAAGTTGATTCTTGCCGAACCGTTCAAGACGTTATGGGCCGGGCTTGATGCCTTTGCCGAAGTCGAGAAGCTGCAAGGCGAAGTATTCCGCGAGCTGGCGGCGCGTCGCACGCTGCGTACCGTGGTGGAAGGCCGTCCGTACTTTGTGAAAATCCACCGTGGCATTGGCTGGGGCGAGATCTTCAAGAACCTGATCACCGCCAAGCTGCCGGTGCTGGGTGCGGGCCTTGAGTGGGCGGCGATTCATCGCTTGCAGGAACTCGGCGTGCCCACCATGACCGGCGTCGCCTTCGGTGAAAAAGGCAGCAACCCGGCCGACCAGCACTCGTTCATCATCACAGAAGAGCTGGCGCCAACCCTCAGCCTGGAAGATGTGACGATCAATTGGGTGGCCGAGCCTCCGCCGCCTGCGTTGCGTCATGCGCTCACCCATGAACTGGCACGCATGGTCGGCGACATGCACCGTGGCGGTGTGAACCACCGCGATTGCTACCTGTGCCACTTCCTGCTGGACACGGCCAAGCCCATCGATGCGAAGAACATCAAGCTGTCGGTGATCGACCTGCACCGTGCCCAACTGCGCGCGCACTTGCCGTTGCGTTGGCGCGACAAGGACCTCTCCGCGCTGTACTACTCGGCGCTGGAAATTGGCCTGACCCGTCGCGACAAGCTGCGTTTCCTCAAGGGTTACTTCCGCCAGCCGCTGCGCCAGATCCTGGCCGAGCAATCGGCGTCGTTGAACCTGATGCAGCGCAAGGCCGACAAGCTGTATGCGCGCAAGCTACGTTACGGGGATGCGATCTGATGGCGGGTTGGAACCTGGAACCGGCCTACGCGAACCTGGCGGATGATTTTGGCAGTCTTGAAGCGGTATTCGCCCTGCAAGGCGAGCGCCTGACCCGTGACCCATTGTCGGAAGTGATCCGCGTAGAGCGTGGCGGGGTCAATTACTACGTCAAGCGCTACACCGGCGCCGGCAAGGGCCTGCGGCGTTACCTGGGCAAGCCTCGGGTCAAGTCCGAGTGGCAGAACCTCAAGCGCTTCGCCAAGTGGGGCATTCCCACTGCCGACGTGGTTGCCTGGGGCCTGGAGCGCAAAGGCCTGGCCTACGACCGTGGGGCGATGATCACCCGCGAGCTGCCGAGGACAGAAGACCTTTCGGTGCTCGCCGAGCGCAACGATGCGCGCCTGCGTGACCCCAAGTGGGTCAACGCGGTGAGCCGCCAGCTCGCCGAGTACACGCGCACCATGCACGATCATCGCTTTACCCATAATGATTTGAAGTGGCGCAACCTGCTGATCGATGACCAGGCCACCCTGTACCTGATCGATTGCCCCAATGGCGACTTCTGGCGCGGGTTCTGGCTCAAGTACCGCATCACCAAAGACCTGGCCTGCCTGGACAAGGTGGCCAAGTATCATCTGTCCGCCACCCAGCGCCTGCGTTTCTACATGCAGTACCGTCAGCGTCGGCACTTGAGTGCATCGGATAAAGAGCGGATTCGCCACGTGGTGAAGTTTTTCGAGGGACGCGAATGAGTGATTTCCTGGCGGCTGAAGACCGTGCGCTGCTGGCGCGCCACGGCCTGGCGACGTTCGACGCCTTGTGGGCCAAACAGCTGGACGCGGTGGATGAACCCAATACCAGCCGTGGTGGCTGGAGCAGCGTGTTCCGCCTCGAACTCGACGGCCAGGGTTATTACCTCAAGCGCCAGAGCAATTACCTGACGCGCAGCTTGCACCGTCCCTTTGGCGAACCGAGTTTTTCCCGCGAATTCCGCAATATCAGCCGTTACCGCAAGCTCGGCATTCCGGCCTTGCAAGCGGCGTTCTACGGCGAGCGTAAAGTCAACGGCGAACATCGCGCCATGTTGCTGACTCGCGCCCTGGACGGCTGGAATGACCTGGATTCGCTGCTGGAGCAATGGCCTTCATTGAGCGATGCCCAGCACCACGCGATCTTGCTGGCCTGCGGTCAACTGGCGCGTCGGCTGCACAGCGTCGGCCAGGTGCATGGCTGTTTTTATCCCAAGCATATTTTCCTGCAGGCTACCGGCGACGGTTACGCCGCGCAGTTGATCGACCTGGAGAAAACCCGCCCGCTGCTGTTCGGCTGGCGTGATCGTGTCAAGGATCTGGAGCCGTTGTTGCGTCGCGCACCCCAATGGTCTGATGCGCAGGTGCGCCAACTGTTGGCGGCGTATCTGGCACTGCCTGCGGACAGTTCGTTGGTCGACACCTGGTTCCAGCGCCTGAGCGCCCGCCGTAGCCACAAGGAAAACCGTTGATGCGTTTGTCCGAGCTGAAAACCGCCGGCCGTTCCCCCGACTTGCCCCTGACCCTTGAACTGGCCGATGCGGCGGGCCCCGGCCAGTTGCAATTGCTGAGCCTGTTGCGCGTGCTGCCGGGCGAGCGCTACGTAGGCGCTGCCGTGTGGCGTGGGCGCCCCGTGCTGGCCAAGTTGCTGGTCGGCAGTAAGGCGGCGCGGCATTTTCAGCGTGAGCTTACGGGTGTGCGCCTGCTTGCCGAGCAAGGGCTGACCACGCCGTTGTTGCTGGCCGATGGTTTGCAGGAAGGCGAGGGTGGCTGGTTGCTGTTTGAATTTATTGAAGGCGCCGAAAGCCTGGCTGACGCCTGGCATGCCGTCGAAGGTCTGCCGCCGCTGGCCGACGAGCAAACCGCGGTACTCGCCGAAGCGCTGGGCGCGATTGCGCAGATGCACACCCAGGGCCTGTGGCAGGAAGACCTGCACCTGGACAACCTGCTGCGCCAAGACGGCAAGCTGTACCTGATCGATGGCGCCGGGATTCGCGTGGAAGAGGCGGGCAAACCGCTGTCGCGCAACCGCGTACTGGAAAACCTCGGCGTGTTTTTCGCTCAGTTGCCGAAGAACCTTGAGCCGTTTACCGAAGAGCTGTTGGTGTATTACCTGCTCGGCAACGGCGAACACGCCTTGCCGCTGGAAGCCCTGGAAAAACAGGTGCGCAAAGTCAGCGCCTGGCGCCTGAAGGACTTTCTCAACAAGGTCGGCCGCGAATGCACGCTGTTCAGCGTGCTGCGTGGGCCGTTTGCCCTGCGTGCCATCCGCCGCGAGGAAGAAGCTGCGATGCTGCCGGTGCTGGAACAGGCCGATGCGCTGCTCGACCAGGGCCATCTGTTCAAGACCGGTGGTGCCGCCACGGTGGCCAAGGCAGAAGTGGCCGGTCGTGCGTTGGTGATCAAACGCTACAACATCAAGGGTTTCGCCCATTGGCTCAAGCGCTTCTGGCGCCCGAGCCGCGCCTGGCATTCCTGGCGCGAAGGCAATCGCCTGACCTTTCTTGGCATCGCCACGCCCAAGCCGCTGGCCGTGCTGGAAAAGCGTTTTTTCTGGCTGCGCAGCCGTGCCTACCTGGTGACCGAACTCATCACGGGGCCGGACATCATCGAGCGCTTTGCGCCCTACGTTGAAAAAGGCAATGCGCCGGAAGATGAGCTGCTGGCCCTGGATCACCTGTTTGCCGAACTGATCCGCGAGCGCATCAGCCATGGTGATTTCAAAGGCCACAACCTGTTCTGGGACAAGGACCGCTGGTCGTTGATCGACCTGGACGCCATGCGCCAACACAGCTCCGCCGCGAGCTTCGCCCCGGCGTTTGCCAAGGACCGCGCGCGGTTTATGCGCAACTGGCCTGAAAGCAGCGCGTTGTATCAACTGATCGATCAGCGCCTGCCTAAACAGATCGCCTGATCCGTTTAGGCCTCAGTTTGCCGGCGCTATTGCGCGTTGACCAGCGTGGTACGGGTTTTGTATTTGCCCTGGATAAAGTCCTGGCTGGCGAAGAAATACCCATAGTCCTGCAGGTACATGACCGTGCCGGTTGCCTGGTAGTTATCGCCAGCAGCCGTGCAATTGAGCTCTTTCGCGTTGCCACTCAGTGCCGAATTGACTTTGCTGGCCGGCAGTTCGCGTGCGACGACGCAGGTCGAATCACGGGAGAGCAGGCGGTCCTCTTCGGCGGTGTTGCGATTGCGCTCTTTCACCTTGAAGCCCAGCGTTGTGCCGACCGGCATGTGCTTCCAGTCGCCGGTGAAACTGAGTTGTTCAAGGTGGCTTGCGGCCGAGACGTTCAACCCGCGCAATTCAAATCCGCCTTGGAATGTCAGGCTGAACAATCCACGGAACGTCGTGATGTGGGCGGTCGAGAACTTAGTCACGCGGCGGGCTTTAAGTTGGTTTTCTGCAGCGCCGGGCTCAATGAATACGTCGGTTTGCAGGCTGGAGGAGCCCAGGTCGCGCTTCTCCACAAGGTGATGGAGTGACTGAGGGGCAGCGGGCATGCCCAGGGCAGAGATGGCCGCCGTTACCGTTGCGGGAACGGGCGGTGGTGTCAGGGTTTCCTGGACCTTGTCGCGTGCAACGGCGACCGGCAACTGCGCAACGGTTGACGAACATGCAGCTTTGAGCAGGGGCTGGCTTTCCGCCTCGGCGCTGCTGAAGGGCTGGTCAATGGGGACGGCGACGACGTTGCCGAAGGTGACCTTGTTGTTTTGGGTGAGGCTGAAAGCCGCCAGGGTGCGATAAGTCTGGCGATTGCAGTTGACCTCTAAATGGATACGCGTCTGGGCGTAGGGCATTTTCTTGAGTTTGTTGATCAGGATGAGCGGCTCATCGTAGGCGCCCCAGAACTCCACTTTCTCGCCCACGGTCTTGAGGCTGGCGCGGTCGATGAGCAACTGGCGTTGAGTCTCTGTCGTGCTGACGAGACGCCAATCCGGGCGCGGCGTGCGGGCGCAAGCGTCGGTAAAGCTGGTGTTCTGTTGCAGTTCGCCAATCACTGCTGGCACCAGGTCGCGCATGACCGTGATGCGAGTAGGCTGGCCCTCGCGCCCTGGGGTGCCGGGGGCTTCTAGATACAGCAGGCTCCCGCTCGGAGTGGTGCAGGATGCCTGGATCTGCGCGATATCCGGCACGGAGGTGTTGTTGGTCAGGGTGACGTGAACCTGGTAACTGAGGTCGTCGCCATCGCGCATGATCGAGTCGGCCAATAGCGGCTTCTTGAGCATGTCTTTATACGGGGCGTCGGCCTTGTCGCCGCTCTTCAGCCCTTGCGCGCCGCAACCACTGAGCAGGCCTAGGGCGACGATAACCGCGATGTGTTTCATGAGCGTTCCTTGCAGAGATGAGAGGTGATCAGGGCCTTTCGACCCGCCGCATCGCGTTTTGTGCGGGGCGCGCTGATCAGAATTGATACTCCGCCCCTGCACCCGCATACCAGGAGCGCCCCGGCGCGGCCTCGTAATAGCGGTTGTTGCCATCGCCGACGATCACCGAGCCGACGTACTGGCGGTCGAGCAGGTTATCCAGGCGCAGGGTCTGGTGGAAGGTCCAGTGTTCGACTTTCTGCTCAAAGCGCGCGCGCCAGTTGAACACGCTATAGGCCGGTGCGGCGTGTTGGCTGTTGGTGTCTTCGACGTAGACCTTGCTGCGGTACAGGCCTTCGATGGCGGTGCTGACCCAGTCTCGGGGTTTCCAGTTCAGCTCGGCGAACAGCGTGGTTTGCGGTACGCCGGGCAGGTAGTTGCCCTTGTCGACGGCAGTGTTGCCGCCGCTGACGAAGTCACTGTCATAGGTGGCTTGCAGGCGGGTGTAGGCGAGGTTGGTGCTCCAGTGTTCGCTGAGCTGGCTTTCGATGCCCAGTTCGAAGCCGCGGCGCAGGGTGCGGCCGGCGTTTTGATAAGTCGTACGGCCGCCGCTGGATTGCTGCACCACCAATTCGTCTTCGGTCGTGATCTGGAAGACGGCGGCGTTGATGCGCGTGTCCTGGCCGACGCGTGCTTTCAGGCCAACCTCATATTGCGTACTGACCGAAGGCTTGAGCGCAAAATTGAAACCGTTTGAACTGCTGGAATAAGCCGATTCAGCTTGCGTCGGGGTTTCAAAGCCTTTGCCTGCGCTGACGTAGCCGTGCAAGTCAGGCGTGAACGCGTACATGACGCTGACTGACGGTGTGTTCTTCTGGTAAGTCTTGCTGCCGCTGTCGTTGCCGTCGCTGAGGAAGTGGTCGTCGACCTTCATTTCCATGGTGCTGTGGCGTAGCCCTGCTTGCAGCGTCCAGTCACCCAGTAACCAGTTGGCTTGCACGAATGGGTCAAGGCTGGTGGCGGTGTCGATTTCGTCGCGGCCAAGTGCGCCTTTCACGCCGTGAACGCCATTGACGGTGTTGGAATAGCCTTGGCGATCATCCTGGCTGCGGTCGTAGTCGAGCCCGGCGATCAGGGTCAGGTCGCCCGGGACGCTGGTGATGGGTTGCAACCAGTGGACGGAACCGCCGTAGAACTTGCGGTCGAACGCCACCACGCCGCCGCGTGCATTGGCGGGGTTGGTCACGCCACTGGCGAACTTGTCAGGGATCGACAGATACTGAATCACACTCCGCCGCCCCGTATAGGCATTCACCTGCAACGTCGCATCGCCGATGTATCGCTCGTAATTCAGGCCCAATTGCTGATGATCGATGCTTTTGCGCGTGTTGTAGGTCAGCGCATTGGCACTCACCGAGCGTGGATCGGCCTTGTACGCCGCCCAGGTCTGCCCCAGCGGATCCTGCGTGCCGTTCTGTTCCAGGCTGCTGTAGATCAGCGCGAGTTTGCTGTCGTCATCCGGTTGGAAGTTGAGCTTGGCGAAGGTCTGGTCGCGGCGCGCGCTGCTGTGGTCGCGGTAGCCGTTGGTGTCCATGCGTGAGGCGTCGAGCACAAAGCCTGCGCCATTTGTCGCGCCCTCGGCGGTCAGGTGGTTCTTGTTCAAGCCGTCGCTGCCCACCAGGGTCTCGGCGCCGATGCGTGGCGGGCCTTCGCCGTCGCGGGAGAACATCTGGATCACGCCGCCGGCGTTGCTGCCATACAGGGTGGCCGCCGGGCCGCGCAGGACTTCGATGCGCTCGGCGGTGTCGAGGTTGAACGTGGCGGCCTGGCCCTGGCCGTCTGGCGTGCTGGCAGGGATACCGTCGGCGATCAACTTGAGACCGCGTACGCCGAAGGCCGAGCGGGCGCCGAAGCCGCGGGAAGAAATCTGTAGGTCCTGGGCGTAGTTCTGGCGGTTCTGCACCACCAGGCCGGGCACGCGAGACAGGACCTCGGAGGCATTGATGCCCAGTTGGCCGTCGCTGATCTGCTCACGGCTGACGCCGTCGACCGAGTAGGGCAGGTCGAAGGTCGGGCTGGCGCTGCGGGAGCCGGTGACCACGCTGGGGTCCAGGATCAGCGGTGCGTCGTCAGCCCGCGCGGCATCACTCAAGGCGAGCAAACCGGGCAGCAACAAGGTGAAGCGGGCGAGGGTTTTCATGGGTCAGCCAGAATCCGTGGCGCGTTGTATAGGAGGTAAACGCGCAAAGGGACGCGAGTTTAGTGACTTGGGCGAGATTTATCATTTAGGAATCGTCTTACGCTGCACATCGGAGGTGCCACCCTGGGACATCAGCCTTTGCGATGTTAGCGTGGCAGGCCTTGGTAACGACAATGGCCGATGGGTCAAAAGGAGGGGGTCATGAGGATTGGGTCGAAAGTCGTGTGGCTTGTGCTGTGCTGTCTGCTCACCGGTTGCGGAACCGTCACCACGGTCTTCCGTCCCGATGCGGTCGCCAGCCAGAACCTCAAGGACTCGCGTAGCCACTGCGAGAACGTGCCACGTATCTACAGCGGGGTGATCTACAACTTTTGCACGCTCAATGGCGAGCCGGCCCCCGACAAGAGCCTGACAAGCAATAGCCTGAAAGACCATAGCGGTGCCGCGCTACCTTTCGTTGCCGTCGATTTCATTGCCTCCGGCGTGGTCGATACGCTGGTGTTGCCCTACACCCTTTACCGCCAGAGCAAAGACGGCAGCATCGAGATCTTCCGCTGATCCTTCTTGCCACTCGCCGCTAACAGCTCCCCCCTGCTTTTAAGCTATAATCCCGCCCTTTAGCTGTTTCCTGCCCAGGCGGGAAGCACACTTTTTCGCGGCGTAACCCGCCTGCATGCAGACTAAAAGAGGCTAGACCCCTGTGGCATTGACGATTCTTGGCCTGTCCGGCGCCCTTAGCCATGATCCTTCCGCAGCCTTGTATATCGACGGCAAGCTGATCGCGGCCGCCGAAGAAGAGCGCTTCGTACGCGACAAACATGCAAAGAACCGCATGCCCTACGAGTCGGCGAAGTTCTGCCTGGAACAGGCCGGCATCAAGCCTTCCGACGTTGACGTGGTGGCGATTCCGTTCGCCCCGATCAGCCTGTTCGGTGAGGCGCGCTGGCACTACGCCAAGCGTTACTGGTACGCCCCGGACCGCGCCCTCGACGCGATCCTGATGGGCAACCGTCGCTACAAACGCTATCGCAACAAGATCGTCTGGTGCCTGGAGCAACTGGGCTTCGATCCGAAGAAAATCAAGATCGAACCGGTTGAACACCACCTGGCCCACGCGTCCAGCGCCTACCACTGCTCCGGCTTCCAGGAGAAAACTGCGATCCTCGGCATCGACGGTAAAGGTGAGTACGCCACCACGTTCTTCGGCTACGGCGAGAACGGCAAGATCCACAAGATCAAGGAATTCTACGACCCGGACTCCCTCGGCGGCCTGTACGGCGCAATTACCGAGTTCCTCGGTTTCGAGATGCTCGACGGCGAGTTCAAGGTCATGGGCATGGCGCCGTACGGCGATGCCAGCAAATACGACTTCTCGCGCCTGGCCTCTTTTGAAAACGGCGAGCTGGTGATCAACACCGACTACGCCAACGTCATCGGCCTGCGCCGCTATAAAGAGAAAGGCAAAGGGTTCTACTTCTCGCCAAAACTGATCGAGTGGCTGGGTCCGAAGCGCGAAGGCGATATCGCCGACGAGCCGTACATCCACTACGCCGCCAGCATGCAAGCGCTGTTCGAGAAGCTGGCCCTGCAGATGATCGACCACTACCTGGGCGACATCCTGAAAGACACCGGCAAGCTGGCCTTCGCTGGCGGCTGCGCGTTGAACGTCAAGCTGAACCAGAAGATCATTGCCCGTGACGACGTCAAGGAGCTGTTCGTACAGCCGGCGTCCGGCGATGCCGGTACGGCGGTCGGTGCGGCGGCTTATGTGTCCCACGCCCGTGGTGTGCCGGTGGAGAAGATGGAACACGTCTACCTCGGCCCGTCCTACAGCAACGAAGAGGTGATTGCGGCGTGCGCCAAGCACGAGAGCAAGCCCGTATGGCGCAAGATCGACAACATGCCCCAGCGCATCGCCAAGATCATGGTCGACGGCAACCCGGTGGCCTGGTTCCAGGGCCGCATGGAGTTTGGCCCGCGTGCCCTCGGCGGTCGTTCGATCATCGGTTGCCCAAGCGCCACCGGCGTGGCTGATCGCATCAACCACCAGATCAAGTTCCGCGAGCGCTGGAGGCCTTTCTGCCCGTCGATGCTCGACACCGTCGCCCCGCAGATGATCAAGGTCGATCACCCGGCGCCGTTCATGACCTTCACCTTTGAAGTGGCTGAAGAGTGGAAGACCCGCGTGCCGGAGGTGGTCCATGAAGATGGCACGTCCCGCGCCCAGGTGCTCAAGCGCGAATACAACCCGCGTTACTACGACATGATGAAAGAGCTGGAAGTGCTCACCGGTAACGGTGTGTCGCTGAACACCTCGCTCAACCGTCGTGGCGAAGCGATGATCTGCTCGCCCAAAGACGCGCTGGACATGTTCTTCGGCTCTGACCTGCAATACCTGATCATGGAAGACATCCTGGTCGTCAAAGACGGCGTGGACCCTTATGACACGGTCGGCTGAACGCCACGTCCTGCAGTTCTGCCACGGCTATGACGGGCCGTTCCTGGACTGCGCGCGGCAATACGCCAGCCTGTTCGCAGGCTCCGGCTACAAGGTGACCACGGTGTTTCTCACCGGGGTTGCCGACCCTGAAGTGGCGGCGGGTTGCGCCAGTGATGAGGTGCTGTTCATGGAGTTCAGCTCGAAGGCCATTCGTGGCCTCAAGCTGGGCGCCATCGCCGAGATGCGTAAGATTGCCGCCTCGCGCAATTTCAGTTTCTGCATCGCGCACCGCGCCAAGCCGATCTACGTGGCGTTGCTCGCCACGCGGTTGCAGGTGATCGGTGTGCACCATGCTTTCGGTGATTATCAGCGCCGTGGCCGCCGCCTGTTCGCGTCGATCTTCCGCAAGCGCCTGAGCCTGCTGGGGGTTTCCGACGCCGTGCGCGATGACATCCGCCGCTGCCTGCCGAGTTGGCCGGCGGCGCGTATCCAGACCTTGTACAACCGCATCGATGTGCAAGCCCTGCAAGCCCAGCAGGTTTCCAGGGATGACGCGCGGGATGCCCTGGGGTTGTCGCCGGATGAATGGGTGGTCGGCAATGTCGGCCGCCTGCACCCGGACAAGGACCAGGCCACCCTGCTCAAGGGTTTTGCCTTGGCATTGGCGCAATTGCCGGTTGAAAGCCGCCTGGCGATCCTCGGCACCGGGCGCCTGGAGCAGGGCCTGAAGGAGCTGGCCCGCGAGTTGGGGATTGCCGACAAGGTGCTGTTCCTCGGCCAGGTGCCGGAGGCGCGCCGCTATTTCCGCGCGTTTGATGTGTTTGCGCTGAGCTCCGATCACGAACCCTTCGGTATGGTGCTGCTGGAAGCCATGGCCGCTGGCGTACCACTGTTGGCCACCGCGTGTGGTGGTGCACGGGAAGTGGTCGAAGGTGTTGGCATCCTGTTTCCGTTCGGTGACGCCGAGCACCTGGCCCAAGGGCTGTGCCATCTGGCCGCGATGGACCCACACCAGCAACACCAGTGCGCAGAGCTGATGCTGGAGCGCCTGCACGCACGATTCTCGGATCAGGCGGTGCGCGACACTTTCTGGCAATTGCCCCATGTCATTGAACTGACCGCGAGGGCTTGATGCTCAATCGATTCCAAGGCTGGCGCGAGCGCGGCTGGTGCGTCGTCGAGGCACCGACCTACCACGAGGCCTGGCAGCGTTTTGGCGGTAGCGTCGCGACCCATCCGCAAGTGATCGAGCGTCTGGCTGGGCTGGCGCAGATTCCTGTGCGATACCTGGCCTGGGAGCAGGCGGGTGAACTCAAGGCGTGCATTGCCACCTGGGGGCGCGACCTGGCGCTGTCCAAGGACGTGCTCAAGCGCAGTGGCAAGAAAGGCCTGTTCGACCTGGGCAATGCCGAGGTGATCCTGCCGGCCGCCGCCGATGCGCAGGCGCCTTTGCGCCAGCGTGCACGCTACCTGTCGACGTTGAACGAAGGCCGCTTCAGCGGCCTCAAGCCCCAGGCCGAGCAGTTGGCCATGGCGCGCACTCCGGAAGAGCTGTCGAAGAAATTTCGCTACAACCAGCGCCGCGAACTGCGTTTGCTGGAAGAGGCGGGCGGCGTGGTACGGCCTGTCAGCGAGTTTTCCAGCGCAGAGCTGGCGGCCATCTATTGTGACCTGTTCCTGCGCCGCTGGGGCTTCACAGCCACTGGCGCCGAGCGCTTGGCTGAAGTGATCGAGCTGATGCGCGAGTGGTTGATCGGCTCGGTGATTTTTCTGAATGACGCGCCTATCGCGATTCAGTTGGTGTATCGGGTCGAATCGCCGGAGTGGATCAGTGTCGAGTACGTCAACGGCGGGGTCGATCCTGAAACCCGTGCCTTCAGCCCCGGTAGCGTGTTGAGCTTTCTTAATACCCAGAGTGCCTGGGAGCAGGCACGCGAAGTCGGCAAGCCGTTGCGCTTCTCCTTTGGCCGGGCCGACCGCGAGTACAAGGACCGTTGGTGCAACCCCGTGCAGGTATTCAGCGTATGACCCGTAAGCAGCAACTGCTCAAGCGCCATCGGCGCAACAAGCGCACGGCGCTGATGGTTGGCTTATTGCTGCTGGTGGTGATCGGCATCCTGGTGGCCTGGTGGTTGCCATTGCTGTTGGCCGTGCTGGCCTGGATCGCCCATGAGGCCTGGTTTGCCGACCATCTGTTCTATGCGCCTAACGAGGATTACCAATACCGTTTTGCAGCGGACGCCGAGGTGCCGGGCGTGCGCCTGGAACATGGGCGCTTGCTACTGGACCAGCCGGTGGACGCGGACGCAACGCGGGTGCTGGCGATCAAGATCAAAAGCACGTGGCTGGGACGCTTCCTTGACCCGAGCATTGAACTGGCGGGCGACCGGCAAACCTTTGAGCGCGGCGTCAACGGCGTGCGTTACCTGAACCTCAGTGGTTTGGCGCTGAACGAGTTGCCGTTGCGCGGTCGGCATTGCCGAGTGATCGGCACGCCGCGCCTGTGGGCCTGGAACCACCCGGATTACCGCACGCAGCGCGTGATGGTGATCGCGCCCCATGCCGACGATGCCGAATTGGCGGCGTTCGGCCTGTACAGCCAGGCTGAAAAGCCTTGGATCGTCACCCTGACGGCGGGCGAAATCGAAGCCGAGCATTACCAGCAGATGGGCCTGGACGCGGTCGAAGCCGCGCGCATCAAGGGTCGCCTGCGCGCCTGGGACAGTATCGCCGTGCCGCTCTGGGCGGGTGTGCCGCAAGCCCATTGCGTGCAATTGGGTTACTTCTGCCTGCAATTGCAGGCGATGCAAGCCGCTCCGGATCTGCCGTTTGCTTCCCGTGAAGCCGAGATGACAGACGTTCGGCCGTTCCGCCAATTCAATCCGTTTAAATTGCCGGCGGACAGCGATGGCTTGCCGACCTGGAACAACCTGTTGGCCGACCTGCGCCAAGTGTTGTTGATGGCGCGTCCAGAGGTGATTGTGCTGCCGCATCCGGTATTGGACCCGCATCCAGACCATATCTGCGCGCAGCACGCGGTTCTGGAAGCCTTGCAAGGTCTTGAGTGGCAGCCGACGACAGTACTCGGCTACGCCAACCACTTGCACGACAACGACCGCTGGCCCATGGGCGACGCGGGCACCGGCATTGCGTTGCCGCCGCTGTTCGACGCGACCGAAGAGCTGCTGCCCTGCAGCCTGCCTCTGACGCTGACACAGCAGCGTGACAAGGCCATGGCGCTGGGCATGATGCATGACTTGCAACCGTCACCGCCCTTCAAGCGTCGCGTACGGCGTTGGCTGCAGCGAGTGTTGGCGGGCCGTGCGCAGTCGCCGTATGGTGAGAACGAATTTTTCCGCAAGGCCGTACGACGGCATGAGCTGTTCTGGCGTTTGGGAAAGGATAAGTCATGAAAGTCTTGTTTTTGGTGCAGAAAGAGCAGCGCGCCATCCTCGATCGCTTGTACGAAGGCGTGGCCGAGCACTGCGAATGCGATATCCGTTGGTTGAGCAGCGATGAGCAGCGCAACCTGCGCGGTTACTTCCGGCGTGAGGTCGACGTGACCCGCTACGACCGCATTGTGTTCTTCCTGCGCTTCAAGCAGGAAATCCGCCAGGCCGGGTTTATCCGTACGATCCCGAACCTGGTGATCCTCGAACACGACGCCTACCAGAACTACATTCCTTGCAAATACACCGGTAAATTCAGCGCTCATTACCGACGATTGCCTTGGGCGCGGGTGATCAGCTCCGGCTACATGGTGACCGAACGGCTGCGCGCCGAGGGCTTTGACGCAGTGTTCGTGCCCAAGGGCTATGATCAGGCGCTGTTGCAGCCGCAGGAGCGTGAGCGGGATATCGAGTTGGCGTTTGTCGGCAGTACCAACAGCGTCGCCTACAGTGGTCGCAAGGCGCTGCTCGATGAACTGGCACAGGTTGAGCCGTTGGTGGTCACACGCACCAAATCCGGTGAAGAATATTGCGCCACGCTCAACCGGATCCGCTTTTTCGTCAGCGCCGATGTGGGCATGGGCGAGTACATGATCAAGAATTTCGAAGCCATGGCCTGTGGATGCGTGCTGCTGGCATTCGATCAGGGCGCCGAGGAAAACGCGGCCCTGGGGTTCGAAGAGATGGTCAATGTGGTGTTCTACAAGGACATCCCACAGTTGCAGGAAAAGCTGGCCGTGTTACGGTCCAATCCGCAGTTGGCGGCCGATATTGCGCGCAAGGGCCAGGACCTGGCCGTCAGCCAGTTCAGCTTTGCCAGGATCGGCCAGCGGATTGCCGAAGCCCTCGAGCCGCCGCTGCGGCCCCGTGCACCATTGAGTGTGCTGGAAAGGTTGCGCCTGAAGCTGGGCGTTTGATATCGGCCAGGTGGTCGCAAATGATGGCTATATGATATTGTCGAGGCCTTGAATGCAATTCTCTGATCAAAGCGACATAACGCTCGTAGTGACCAGTTGTGGTCGCTTCGATTTGTTAAAGCGCGCGCTCGAGAGCTTCGATCTGTTTAATACGGCTGATATACGTGAGGTCTTCATTACCGAAGACTCTGGCGATGAAGCCGTACGCCATGCGGTTCCTGAGCACTGGCGCAGCCATTGCACTTTCTTGATCAACCGCCCGAAGCTTGGGCAGTTGGCATCTATCGACTTGGCCTACGAGTCGGTCAAGACTCCCTACATATTCCATTGCGAAGATGACTGGGCGTTTTATCGACCAGGCTTCATCGAAGATTCCAAGGCGGTATTGGAGCAGCGACCCGATATTTTGCAGGTGTGGTTGCGCAACTACGTATACGACTTGCAGGTACACAGCCCTTACATCCATTTAGGGCCGCGTGAGGTGATCGGCGGGGTGCCATGTTATCCCCTGCTGTCCGACAAGCCAGAGTGGCAGGGCTTTTCGTTGAACCCGGGGTTGCGACGCGTCAAGGAGTACAGGTTGTGCGCGCCTTACGCCGGGTTCGAGGGTGAGAAGGGGCTATCGAAGCGTTATGCACAGCTGAACCTGGCAGCCGTGACGCTGGAGGGCGATGCGGTTCTGCATACCGGTTTTGGTTTGCATGTGGCGACGGCAGAGGAGCGTTTGACCAAGGTGCGTCGTAAGCGGCGAGAGCGGGTCAAGCTGGCAGTCATGCTGGTACTGGGTGTCGGTATCGGCTGGTTGATCCATTAAGAACAGACGACAAGCCACAACAACGCCGCAAAAGGTCATTTTTTCGATGAGTATCATCAACATCATGTGGGCCGGTGGTTCTGCATTCGCTTCGGTGCAGAAGGTTCATCAACAGATACTTTCCCACGCCATTTGCCGTGCACCGATCAATACCTGGCTGCTTCAAGGTCATTCGCAAGAGGATGAGCGGGCATTGGAGTGGCACCTCTCTTCTGCCCGGCTCAAGGGCCGGCACTTGTGGAAGTTGCTGATGCCCTGGATGCGTGCGCGCTTCCAGAAAGCGTTGCCTGACGATGTAGAGATTGTGCTGATTGATGGGGTTGGCGTGGCTCGGGTGATGTTGCCGGTGCTCAAGCGTTTGCCGCACGTACGCGCCGTCGTGGTGTTTCATGGTGTCACACGCATGCGCCGGGCGGACGAGAAGCTGTTTGAACAGTTTCCGGCTACACAGCTGACCCTGGTGGCCGTTTCGCAAACCCTGGCTCACTCGATCGAGCGTTTCCTGCAGCGGCCGGTAACCGTGCTGCGCAGCGCGTTCGATCCCGTGGCTTTTCGTGCTGCCGCGCTTTCTCGGGAGCAGGCGCGCACTCGTCTTGGCCTTCCGTTGGACGGCTCGCCCGTACTGGGTGCAGTAGGCCGGTTGGTCGACGGCAAAGGGTTCAGCTGTTTGCTGGAGGCGTTTGCCGGTGTGTCGGTGCATCAGCCGGATGCGCGGCTGGTGATAATCGGTGAGGGGGCGGCGAGGGATACTCTGGAGGCGCGTATCGAGCAGCTCGGCTTGCAGGGCAAGGTTTCGCTGCCGGGTCATTTACCGGACGCGGCGACGCTGTACCGGGCCTTTGACTGGGTCGCCATTCCGTCGACGCAAGAGGGCTTGGGGTTGATCCTGCAAGAGGCCGTGATGGCCGGTGTGCCCGTATTGACCAGCGAATTGGCCGTGTTCCGCGAGCAACTGGCGGACGCCGGCTGGTACGCCCCTTCAGATAATGCACAGGCCTGGGGCCGCTTGATGGAGCACGCCTTCGCGACTTCGGCCCAGGACGTGCTCGACGCTCAGTCCCGGGCCCTGGCGCCGGAGCAAGCCTGGAAGGACTTCAGTGAAACCTCCCAGCGCCTGTTTTCATGCCGCTAAGAGCGCTTGCTCCAGTGCTTGCATTGGAAAGCGTTCGTTCAGCTTCTCGCGTGCAATATAGCGTGCGAAATGTTGCAAGTTGCGCCGCGCGAGCTCCGCGTTCAGCGGCGCGCGCAAAAAACGCATGTCCGCCACATCGATCAGGCCCATTTCGTTATCAGGTGTAACAACGATATTGCCCAAATGCAGGGAGCGGAAGTAGATTCCCGCACCATGCAAACGGCGGATAAGTGCCACCAGCGGGTCGAGGTTCGATTGCCAGTCAAAGCCTTCCTTGTTGGAGATCTGGCGCAGCGTTTCACCCGGCAACGGGCGATACAGCACGGCGGTCATGCCGGGCGCGGCCAGCTGGAAGAACGCAAGCACGGTCAAGGTGGGGATGCCACGTTGTTGCAACTGCGCCACGTTGTCGATGAAGCGCTTGGAGTAGGGGCGAAACAGCGCCGATGAAAACAGGCGCTTGCGGCGAAACAGTTTGAGGATATTCCCGTCAGCCAGCAGGTAGACCTTAGGGCCATAGCTGTCCTTTTCGAGGATGCGGGCACCTTCAATCATCGCGTTTAAATCGGCTTGGGGAAGCCTTGAACATTGCATCGTCGGAAAGCCTTGTAGGAGTCGCGGGCACAGTGATCGGTAATAATGCCGAAAGTTTTGGGTTTTAACCATGCCGCGTTGGCGGAGTGGACGTATTCAGGAGCGGGTGATGCAAGCAAGTCGTTGGGCGCAGGTATGGATGATTTTCGGGTTGCTGTGGTTTTTGCTGGCGATTGCCTTTGCGCCGACCAACAAGATTTATCAACAAGGCTTGACCCTGTTTCTCTGGTTGCCCGCCATGGTGTTTGCCTGGTCGGCCCGTGAGCGCTTGAAGGAAGTCTGGCGCAAGCAGCGTTGGATGTGCCTGATGGTGGCGGCGTTGGCCGTCTGGGGTGCCATCAGCCTGTTATGGACTAATGCCGAAGATCCCTCGCGCGAGGTCAAGCGCCTGCTGTACATCGGCGTATTCCTGCTGTTTTTCCCGGTGTTTGCCTGTGGGCAGACCGAGCGAATCATCCGTGTGATGCAGTGGGGCGGTTTTGGATTGGCCTTGTCGTCACTGGTTGCGATCATCAAGTTCTACGGCGTTGAGCACAATGCCTGGTTTGCGCGCCTCGAGGGCTTGGGTCAGTTGTCCCACCCGATTCTGGGAGCTTATGTGATTGGTCTTGCTGCCGTCTGGCTGTTGCATTGGCTGCCACGTGGCCGCTGGATGCAGGTTGCATGGGTCGTGTCCATCGCATTGCTTGGGCTCTTCGTCGTGCTGAGCCAGAGCCGGGGGGCTGCACTGGCCTTGCTGCTGACCGTCGTGGCAATGCCGGCCTGGTGTCGTGATCGTCGTACGGCAGTGATCGCCATTGGCGCCGTCATCGCGGCGCTGGCGGTGTTCTTCGCCATGCAATCGTTGATGCTTGCTCGCGGCGTTTCTTATCGACCACAGATCTTCATGTCTGCCATGCAGATGATTGCCGAGCGCCCGTGGACCGGCCTGGGGTTGGGAGGGGACTATAAAGTCCTGGCTGAGGGCGTGTATTTCGATCATGCCCACAACCTGTTCTCCCACGTTGCTATCGAACTCGGTCTGCCCGGCCTGCTGCTGTGGTGCGGCCTGTGGTTCGGCGTGCTGTGGCAAGCCTGGAAAGCCCGCGACACGCTCTACGGCAAGGGTGTCATCGGTATGTGGGTGTTCTCGTCCCTGGCCATGCAGTTCGATGCTGCCAGCCTGACGGGCACTCCGCGGGCCGAGTGGTTTATCTCATGGCTGCCGATTGCGCTGGCGACTGCCTTGGTCTGGGCTCGGGCCAACCCCGACGCATGTGATAAAGTTCGCGTCCTACCCAATCAGTGAGCTCGACACATGAGTGACGCACCGCCCAAAGCGGACCAGGAATCCAGCCTGAAAATCTATTTCAGGCTGCTGGGCTATGTGAAACCGTACATCGGCATGTTCATGCTGAGTATCGTGGGCTTCGTGATCTTTGCTTCCACCCAGCCGATGCTGGCCGGGATCCTCAAGTACTTCGTGGATGGCTTGAGCAATCCCGACGTGGTGTTCCTGCCCAAGATCCCGTTGTTCAAGGACCTGAAGCTGTTGATGGCCGTGCCGCTGCTGATCATCCTGATCGCCGCGTGGCAAGGCCTCGGCTCGTTCCTGGGCAACTACTACCTGGCCAAGGTCTCCCTGGGCCTGGTGCATGACCTGCGGGTCCAGTTGTTCAACAAGCTGCTGGTATTGCCCAACCGTTATTTCGACACGCACAACTCCGGCCACCTGATTTCGCGCATCACCTTCAACGTGACCATGGTCACTGGCGCCGCCACGGATGCGATCAAGGTGGTGATCCGTGAGGGTCTGACGGTGGTGTTCCTGTTCGGCTACCTGCTGTGGATGAACTGGAAGCTGACCTTGGTCATGCTGGCGATCCTGCCGTTGATCGCAATCATGGTGGGCAGTACCAGCAAGAAATTCCGCAAGCAGAGCAAGAAAATCCAGGTGGCGATGGGCGACGTCACCCACGTGGCCTCGGAGACTATCCAGGGTTACCGCGTGGTGCGCAGCTTCGGTGGCGAAAGCTACGAAGAACGCCGTTTTGCCGCGGCCAGCCAAGGCAACACCGACAAGCAACTGCGCATGAACAAGACCGGCGCGGTCTACACGCCGATGCTGCAACTGGTGATCTACACCGCCATGGCGGCACTGATGTTCCTGGTGCTGCTGCTGCGCGGCGATGCCACGGCGGGTGACCTGGTGGCCTACATCACCGCAGCGGGCCTGTTGCCCAAGCCGATCCGCCAACTGTCGGAAGTCAGCTCGACCATCCAGAAAGGCGTCGCCGGTGCCGAAAGCATCTTCGAGCAGTTGGATGAAGAGCCTGAAGTCGACAGCGGCACCGTGGAGCGTGACCGCGTCAGCGGTCGCCTGGACGTGCGCAACCTGAGCTTCACCTATCCAGGTGCCGAGCGTGAAGTGCTGAAGAACATCAGCTTCACCGCAGAGCCTGGGCAGATGATCGCCCTGGTCGGCCGCTCGGGCAGTGGCAAGTCCACACTGGCCAGCCTGATCCCGCGTTTCTACCACCACGAAACCGGCAAAATCCTGCTGGACGAGGTGGAAATCGAAGACTACCGCCTGCGCAACCTGCGCCGGCATGTGGCCCAGGTGACCCAGCACGTCACGTTGTTCAACGACACGGTGGCCAACAACATCGCCTACGGCGACCTGGCGGATGCGCCGCGTGAAGACATCGAGAAAGCTGCCACCGATGCCTATGCCATGGACTTCATCGCCGAGCTGCCCAAAGGCCTGGACACTGAAGTCGGCGAAAACGGCGTGCTGCTCTCCGGCGGTCAGCGCCAGCGCTTGGCTATCGCCCGGGCACTGCTGAAAAATGCTCCGCTGCTGATCCTGGATGAGGCGACTTCGGCGCTGGATACCGAGTCCGAGCGGCATATCCAGGCCGCGCTGGACAAGGTCATGAAGGGCCGTACCACCCTGGTGATCGCACACCGACTGTCCACCATCGAGAAAGCCGACATGATTCTGGTGATGGACCACGGTGAAATTGTCGAGCGTGGTACGCACGTGGAACTGCTGGCCATGGGCGGCTATTACTCGCGCCTGCACGCCATGGGCCTGGATGAGCCGGTAACGGCCAACATCACCTGATGTGCCGGGGCGCGCAATGCGCCCCGGTGTTTGTATCAAGTCCCTTACAGGCTTGACCAAAGCCAAATAATTCACTGCCTATCGTTTGTTATGTTGGCCTTCTCGATTCGATTGACGAACGAGAGGGCTAACCTTCTTGCGTGGGTAATGGAATGTTGCAACGTCTGTTCTGGAAATTGCTTCCCAAATCCCAGCGGGTTTTTCTGCTGGGGCGTTTATCGGTGGTGGACCGCCAAGCGGTGAACAAATCCCTGTCTGGGGTGGCCACGCTTGCGCCGGCTTTCAAACGTCACAACTGCGTATTTATCCATGTGCCCAAGTGCGCTGGCAGCAGCGTCTGCTCGGCACTCCTCGACGGGCGTTGGCCGGGGCATCTGCCGTATTACTGGTATCAGCAGCAGTTCCCCGAGCATTGCGAGCGCAGTTTCAAATTTGCCTTCGTGCGGGACCCGTTGGAGCGCGCCTACTCGGCCTACACCTACTTGCGCAGCAACCATATGGGCAGCCGTGATCTGCACGCCCAGGCATTGGTATGCAGCTACCGCGACTTCGATCATTTCGTCGGCAACTGGCTGCACCCGGAGAACCTGCGCCGCCAACTGCATTTCGCCCCTCAGACCGATTTTCTGGTCGATCACATGGGCCAGATGGCCATGGACTTTCTTGGGCGCCAGGAGTCCCTGGAGAATGACTTCCAGCAGGTATGCGAACGCCTCGGCGTGAGCACATCCCTGCCACATTTGAATGTTTCACTGAGGCGGCGCAGCGAATCGGTCAAGGACTTTTGTACCCAGCGTACGCGCCGCTTGGTCCGGCGTGCCTATCAACGTGATTACGAGGTCTTGGGGTATGAATAGTCAGTCGCTCTCCAGTGGTTCTGCTTCTATCCGACCCTTTGCCTTATCGTTGTCGGTCGCCGCACGGGCAGCACTCAAGCACCAGCAGCCTTGCTGCCTTTGGCTGACGGGGTTGTCCGGGTCCGGTAAGTCGACCTTGGCCAACGCTCTGGAAGTGCAACTCAACGAGCAGGGCCGGCATACCTTCGTGCTCGATGGCGATAACTTGCGCACGGGATTATGCAATGACCTGGGCATGAGTGATGCGGCGCGCAAGGAAAATATCCGGCGCATCGGCGAGGTAGCGCGGCTGATGGTGGACGCGGGTCTGATCGTGATCGTTTCGGCGATTTCCCCGTTCAGCGCTGATCGGGCAACCGCCAAGGCACTGTTCGGGCCGGGGCAGTTTTTCGAGGTCTACATCAGTACGCCGTTCGAGGTGTGCGCACGGCGTGATCCCAAGGGGTTGTACCGTGCGGCACTGGAAGGCCGGATCAAAGCCTTCACCGGGCTGGACAGCCCCTATGAAGCGCCGATCAAGGCTGACTGCGAAATCAATACCGATGAAGTCGAACTGGCCGACGCGGTGGATCACATTTTGGCGGTACTGTTCAAAAAATGATCAGATTTCGCATGTGATGCATCCCACATAAAGCTCTCGAACTAGGCGGCGCTCACCCTGTGCTAATATCGCGCCCCTGTTCATTTTGTATGTGGGATGCTCCATGAAGTTGTCCATGCCGCGATTCGATCAAGCCCCTGTCTTGGTGGTCGGCGATGTCATGCTCGACCGTTACTGGCATGGCGGTACCTCACGGATTTCCCCTGAGGCGCCGGTACCGGTAGTCAAGGTCGAGCAAATCGAAGACCGTCCGGGCGGCGCTGCCAACGTTGCCCTCAATATTGCCGCCCTCGGCGCCCCGGCCTCCCTGGTCGGCGTGACCGGCGACGACGAAGCCGCCGACAGCCTGGCCAACAGCCTGCGCGGTGCCGGCGTGCGCGCGCTGTTCCAGCGCATTGCCCACCAGCCGACCATCGTCAAGCTGCGGGTCATGAGCCGTCACCAGCAACTGCTGCGTATCGATTTTGAAGAACCCTTCGCCACCGATGCCCTGGCCCTCAGCGGCCAGGTCGATGAGCTGCTCGAAGGCATCAAGGTGCTGGTGTTGTCCGACTACGGCAAAGGCGCCTTGCGCAACCACCAGGTGCTGATCCAGGCCGCCAAGGCCAAGGGCATTCCGGTACTGGCCGATCCCAAGGGCAAGGATTTCTCGATTTATCGCGGAGCCAGCCTGATCACGCCGAATCTCAGCGAGTTCGAAGCCATCGTCGGCGGTTGCGCCGATGAACACGACCTGGTCACCAAGGGCGCCGCGCTGATGGCCGACCTCGACCTGGGCGCCTTGCTGGTCACCCGTGGCGAGCACGGCATGACCTTGCTGCGTCCGGGCCACCCGGCGATGCACCTGCCGGCACGTGCCCGTGAAGTGTTCGACGTTACCGGCGCTGGCGACACCGTGATCTCCACCCTGGCCGCCTCGATTGCGGCGGGCGAAGAACTGCCCCACGCCGTGGCCCTGGCCAACTTGGCGGCGGGCATCGTAGTGGGCAAGTTGGGTACCGCTGCCATCAGCGCACCTGAATTGCGCCGTGCGATCCAGCGCTCCGAAGGCTCGGAACGCGGTGTGCTGACCATCGAACAATTGCTGCTGGCAATTGACGACGCTCGTGCCCACAACGAAAGCATTGTGTTCACCAACGGCTGCTTCGACATCCTGCACGCCGGTCACGTGACTTATCTGGAACAGGCGCGCGCCCAAGGCGATCGCCTGATCGTCGCGGTCAACGATGACGCGTCGGTCAGCCGCCTCAAAGGCCCTGGCCGTCCGATCAACAGTGTCGACCGTCGCATGGCGGTGCTTGCAGGTCTGGGCGCGGTGGACTGGGTGATCAGCTTCCCTGAAGCGACCCCGGAAAACTTGCTGGCCCAGGTCAAGCCGGACGTGCTGGTCAAAGGTGGTGACTACTCCGTCGACCAAGTGGTAGGGGCGGATATCGTCAGCGCCTACGGTGGCAAGGTCAAAGTACTGGGCCTGGTCGAGAACAGCTCGACCACCGCCATTGTCGAGAAGATCCGTAACAATGAGTAACGCTGATAAGTGGGTTCTGATCACCGGCGGCGCCGGCTTTATTGGTTCGCACCTGGTCGACGCGCTGCTTGCCAAAGGCTACGGCGTGCGAGTGCTGGATAACCTGTCCACCGGCAAGCGCAGCAATTTGCCGCTGGACAATCCACGCGTCCAATTGCTCGAAGGTGATGTGGCGGATGCCGATCTGGTAGCCCGCGCCGCCGTCGGCGCAACAGCAGTGGTGCACCTGGCGGCAGTGGCCTCGGTGCAGGCCTCGGTGGATGATCCGGTCAGCACGCACCAGAGCAATTTCGTCGGCACCTTGAATGTCTGCGAAGCCATGCGCAAGGCCGGCGTCAAACGTGTGGTGTATGCCTCCAGCGCGGCGGTGTATGGCAACAATGGCGAAGGCGCTTCGATTGACGAAGACACCACCAAGGCGCCACTGACGCCCTATGCGTCCGACAAGCTGGCCAGTGAGTTCTACTTTGACTTCTACCGTCGCCAGCACGCGCTGGAGCCGGTGATTTTCCGCTTTTTCAATATCTTCGGGCCTCGCCAGGATCCGTCATCGCCGTATTCCGGCGTGATCAGCATCTTCAGCGAGCGCGTGCAGCAGGGCGTGCCGATTGCCGTGTTCGGCGATGGCGAGCAAACCCGTGACTTCATGTACGTGGAAGACCTGGTGGACGTATTGGTTCAGGCGATTGAAGCGCCGACCGCACCGCTGGGCGCGATCAATGTGGGCTGGAACCGCACCACTACCCTCAAGCAGGTATTGCAGGCGCTGGAAGAGATTGTCGGCAACTTGCCGGCGGTGACTTACGGTCCGGCGCGTTCTGGGGATATTCGCCACTCGCGGGCGAACAATCAGCGGTTGTTGGCGAGCTTCACACTCCCCGAGCCCACACCCTTGAAGGTCGGGCTGGAGCGCTTGCTCAAAGGCTGACGCGATTTGTAGTGAGCGGGCTTGCCCCGCGCTGGGCTGCGTAGCGGCCCCAAAAAAACGCCGGAGCGCTACGCACTCCAGCGCGGGGCAAGCCCGCTCACTACAGTCTGATTCAGGCCTTGGCTTTTTTCTTAGGCACGATCTTGCGCAGCACCCGCTGTGCCAGGCGCTTCAATTTCGACTCTTTCTCCGGCTCCGCCAACCCTTGCTGGCGTAGCCAATCCTTCCAGCGAATCCGCTCTTCACGCACCAGCCAGCCTTCCTGCTGGGCGAAGCTTTCCGCCAGGTACAAACCGCGAGTACTCGCCGGGTACAGCTGGTCTTTCTTGACGGTGTACAACTCGGCCAGAGGCTGGCCGTCTTTCAACGGCATCAGGTACAGGTCAGGACGCTGGCGGTCCAGGCGTGCCACCAGTTGATCGCCTTCCAGGCGCTCGTCCACATGGAACAGGCTCAGGGACTTGGCTTCCTTGGGCACTTCCAGGCGCAGGTCATAGATCAGTTGCAGAGAGGCGGTGGGCAGGTGAACGTAGGCGCGCGGGCGCTCGATCAATTGGGTGGTGGCGCAACGTACCGGGCGGGCGGCACCGGACAGCGGGCTGAGGCGAAAGGGCAGGGCTTCACGGTAATGCAGCGCGGCGGAATAAGGCGCCGGTAGCCAAGTGTCGTTGAAGCGTCCGCCCAGCCAGCCTTCCGGCGTCTCCAGCAGGCACTCTTCGGCGATTTCCTGGATGGCGGTGTGCAGCGGCAGGTTCAGTTCATGGGCGGGTACGTAGCCGGAGATCAGCTTGAGCACCACATCGCCACGGTCTTGGCGGCGTTGGCGCACCAGCACCCAATAATCGCGGTTTTGCCAGTGCAGGGTCAGGCGTACCGATACCCCGAGGTTGGCCAGTTCCAGGGCGAAGCGCTCTGGGTCGGCCACTTCCACCGGTTTGCGCCGTTGCAGGGTCTGGGCAAAGTTGAGCGGCATGCCGACGCTCTGGTAACTCAGGCCTTCGGGGGTGGCTTCCACGTGCAGCGGCAGTGTCTTGAAGTTGCTGGGGTTTTTTCTTATGAGCGTTCGCGGCATGTCGGCTCCTTCTTGCGACGGGGTCGGCCGCGTGGGCGGCATCAGAGTTGACGAATGACCTGGGCAGCGGTCGCCACGTTATGGGCCAGGTGCAGCGGATTGATGGTCCCGACAATAGCACTGGCGACGCCCGTTTGCGCAAACAACAGCATGAAACTCGCACGAATTGGATCCATTCCAGACTCCAGGCAAACGTGACCACTGGCCAAGGCCTTTTTCACCAGGATGCCCTTGCCATGGGCGGCCGCATAATCAATGACGGCTTTCTCGGCCTGTTCGTTCAAATTGTAGGTGACCATGGCGCAATCGCCCTGTTCCAGAGCCTTCACCCCGCCTTCGACGGTTTTGCCGGAGAAGCCGAAACCGCGGATTTTGCCTTCTTTTTTCAGCTCGGCCAGGGTCTGGTAGACCTCGCAGTCGTTGAGGATGTGCAGGTCGTTACCGTCGGAGTGCACCAGCACCAGGTCGATAAAATCGGTTTCAAGTCGTTTCAAACTGCGCTCGATCGACAGGCGGGTGTGAGCCGCGCTGAAGTCGTGGGTGGATGCGCCATTCTCGAACTCTTCCCCGACCTTGCTGACAATCACCCACTCCTTGCGTTGGCCGCGCAACAGCGGGCCCAGGCGTTCCTCGCTCATGCCATAGGCCGGCGCGGTGTCGATCAGGTTGATGCCCAGTTCGCGGGCCTGTTGCAACAGCATGCGCGCCTCGTCATCACCGGGAATCTGGAAGCCGCTGGGGTACTTCACCCCTTGGTCGCGGCCCAGCTTGACGGTGCCCAGGCCCAGTGGCGAAACCATCAGGCCGGAGTTGCCCAAGGGGCGATGCAGGTCGTGCAGGGTGGGCAGGCTCATGGCAACAGTTGCTCCCAGGCAGGGACGCCGATGGCGGGTTTTGGCAGGTCGGGCAGCGGCTCGCTGGCGCTTGGGCGAATGCCGTCACGTTCCAGGCTGTTGATCACCCGATCGGCGAAGTCCGGCGCCAGCGCCAGTTTGGTCGGCCAGCCCACCAACAGGCGGCCTTCCTCGGCGATGAAGGCATTGTCGGGACGGGTGAGGCCCGATTGCAGCGGCTCGGCACGGTCGACGCGCAGGGTGGCCCACTGGGTTTGGCTCATGTCGATCCACGGCAACAGCTGAGCAAGCTCTTTCTGCGCCGTGGCGATTTGTTCTTGCGGCGTGCGCGCCACGCCATCGGCTTCGGCAATGTCGCCGCCCATGTACCACACCCAGTTGCCATCGGCGGCCGGGTGCGTGGTGACGGTGATGCGCGGCTTGGTGCCGCCGCCCAGGCAGTGGGCATACAACGGCTTCAGGCCAGGGCCTTTGGCGATGATCATGTGCAAAGGGCGCTTCTGCATCGCCGGCTGGCTCAGGCCCAGCGCGGTCAGCAGATCTGCCGTGCCCGCGCCGGCACTCAGCACGATGCGCTGGGCGCGGATCTCGCGGCCGTCCACTTTCAGGCCGCCGAGTGTGTTGCCTTCCAGCAGGGGCTCGATGTGCTGCCCGGCGAGCAAACCATCACCGGCCAGTTGCGCGAGGCGCTCGATCAGGCTCGGCACGTCGATGACCAGCTCGGCAAGGCGATAGACCTTGCCCTTGAATCGACGGTCTTGCAGGGCTGGCGGCAGGTCGTCGCCCTTGACCTGATCGACACGGCCACGCACGGCCTTACTGGCGAAGAAGCTGGTGAGGTTGCCTGCGAGGGTGCCGGGCGACCACAGGTAATGGGCTTCGGACAGCAGGCGCACGCCGGTCAGATCCAACTCACCGTTGCCCGCCAGCGCTTCACGCCAGCGGCGCGGCATGTCGGCAATGGCTTCGGAGGCGCCAGTGAGCGCGCCGTGCAGGGCGTATTTCGCACCGCCGTGAATGATCCCCTGGGACTTCACGCTTTGCCCACCCCCCAAGGTGGCGCTTTCCACCAACACCGTGGAAAACCCCTGGCGGCGCAGGCGCGCATTCAGCCAGAGGCCGGCAACCCCGGCGCCGACAATCAGAACGTCGGTGGAAATAGGCATGCGCGCGGGACCTCTGGCGTAGAAAAAGGAGGGCTAGTATAGCGCGCAGCTGCAAGTTATCAGCTGCAAGCGGCAAGTTAGACGCCGACCGCGCTGCTTTTTCTTGTCGCTTGCCGCTTAAAGCTAGCGGCTGCTTTCCTAGTGCCCGGCGGTTTTCGAGAACAACTGGATCACCACCACGCCCAACACAATCAGGCCCATCCCCAGCATCGCCGGGATATCCAGCTTCTGCCCGTAGATAAACAGCGCCGCGATGCTCACCATCACAATGCCCATCCCGGCCCACACGGCGTAGGCCACGCCCACCGGCACCGTGCGCACCACCAGCGTCAGCATCCAGAACGCCACGCCGTAGCCGACGATCACCAGCAACAGTGGGATCGGCGTACTCCAGCCCTTGATGGCCTTCATGGACACGGTGGCGATCACTTCCGAGCAGATGGCAATGGCCAAGTAGTAGTAAGCGACGTTCATGGGTCAATCCTCGGGGTAAAGCAATCAGATAAGGCTGGCATTCTAGAGTTTAATCAGATGGGGTAAAGTCATTACCTATCTGAATTGGAGATGGGTTGAGCCATGAGCGTGCAATGGGATCTGGAGCAGATGCGCCTGTTTGTCAGCGTCGCCGAACAGCGCTCGTTTTCGGCCGTGGCGCGCCAACAGCGCAAGGCGCAGTCGGCGGTGAGCAATGGGATTGCAATGCTGGAGGCGGACCTCGGCGTCAGCCTGTTCGAGCGTAGCAGCGGCCGCCAACCACGGTTGACCGAAGCCGGCAGCGTATTGCTGGAGGAAGCACGCGAAGTGCTGCGCCAATGTGAGCGCCTCAATGGCCGGGCGCTTTCACTGACCCGCGGCGAGGAGGCGTGCCTGCGCCTGGCCCAGGACGAAGCCATGCTGTTTCAGCCGGTCCTCGACAGCCTGGAAGCCCTGGCCGGCGAATACCCGTTGCTGGAAGTGCAGCTGTCCAGCGCCGCCCAAGGCGATGTGGCGCGCAAGTTGGTGGAGCGCAAGGCTGACCTGGGCCTGCTGTTCTATCACGACCAGATCCCCGAAGCCTTGGAGCGACGGGTGGTCGGCAGTGTGGAGATGGTCACGGTGTGCGGTGTAAATCACCCACTGGCCAAGGAGCAATACGTGACGTGCCAACGCCTGGCGCAGTTCCGCCAGTTGCTGATGTCGACCCAGACCAGCGTGTATCCCGGCAGCGAAGCGGCCAGCCCGCTGGTATGGCGCGCCGACAGTTTCTACGTGTTGGCCGAGTGGCTGATGAGCGGCCTGGGTTGGGCCTGGCTGCCCCGGCATATCGTGCAGTACCCGACCTATCAGCAACAGATGGTGGAGCTGGACAGCGAATGGACGCCGCCGGCCCTGGTGGTGGAGTTGGTCTGGCGCCGCGACGAACACCTGGGACCTGCCGCGCGCTTCCTGGCCAAACGATTTGCCGAGTGCTTGCAGGCGATCGACTGAAAAAGCCGATAAACTCCGCCGCCATGAATAGAACTCTCTACAGCTGTCTGTTTTACCTGGCGCTGCCGTTGGTGGCTTTACGTCTGTGGCTGCGCGCGCGCAAGGCGCCGGCCTATGCCAAGCGCGTCGGCGAACGTTTCTCCTATGGCCTGCCGGTGATGCAGCCCGGCGGGATCTGGGTGCATGCTGTGTCGGTAGGCGAGAGCATTGCCGCCGCGCCCATGGTGCGCGGGTTGCTGGCGCGTTATCCGACGCTGCCGATCACTGTTACCTGCATGACGCCCACCGGGTCCGAGCGCATCCAGGCATTGTTCGCCAACGAGCCACGCATCCAGCATTGCTATTTGCCGTATGACTTGCCGTGCGCGGCCAGACGTTTCCTCGACCGTGTGCAGCCGAAACTGGCGGTGATCATGGAAACCGAGCTGTGGCCCAACCATATCCACGCCTGCGCCCAGCGTGGGATTCCGGTGGCATTGGCGAATGCGCGGCTGTCGGCGCGTTCGGCCAAGGGCTACGCGCGCTTTGCCAAGCTGACGGCGCCGATGCTGGCACAAATGAGCCTGTTCGCCGTACAGACGCACGCCGAAGCCCAACGCTTCCTGAGCCTCGGCGCTCGGCCGGAAACCGTCGAAGTCACTGGTTCGATCAAGTTCGACCTGACCATCGACCCCGAGCTGCCAGCGCGGGCCGCCGCGTTGCGCGCGCAATGGGGCGCCAGCGAACGTCCGGTATGGATCGCCGCGAGTACCCATGAAGGTGAAGATGACGTCGTCTTGGCAGCCCATCGCCAATTGCTCGAAAGCTATCCCAACGCGCTGCTGATCCTGGTGCCGCGCCACCAGGAGCGCTTCGGGCCGATGTTCGAGCTGTGCCAGCAGCAAGGTTTTGCCACCGTGCGTCGCTCCAGCGGCGAAGCCGTCACCGCGCAAACCTCGGTTCTGCTCGGCGACACTATGGGCGAATTGCTGTTTCTCTACGCTTTGGCCGACAGCGCTTTTGTCGGCGGCAGCCTGGTGGCGACCGGCGGGCACAATCCCCTGGAGCCGGCGGCATTGGCCAAGCCTGTGATCATGGGGCCGCACGTGTTCAACTTCCTCGAAATCACCACGATGATGCGTGAAGCCGGGGCGTTGCGCGAGGTGGATGACGCCGAAGGCTTGGCCGAAGCCGTGCGCCAGTTATTCGAACTGCCGCAGGATGCGCGCAAGATGGCGCAGGCGGGACTCAAGGTGATGCAGGCCAATCAGGGCGCGTTGAAGCGCTTGCTGGATGGCCTGGGGCGTTTGCTTCAATAGCCGGGGCGGGCTTTCAATTGCTCGGCGGCGGCTTTGGCCAGGTCCGGCGGCAGGAAGTCGCGGTCCGGGTTGTAGTCAGCCTTTAAGTAGCGCGCCAGGTCCTGCAAGTCACCTGGGTTCAAAGTGCCTGCCGCCTGCTTCAAGCGCAGGTTGTCGAGGATGTAGTCATAACGGCTGTTGTTGTAGTTACGCACCGACGCGTAGAGCTGGCGTTGTGAATCCAGCACATCGACGATGTTACGCGTACCCACCTGATAACCGATTTGCGTGGCTTCCACCGCGCTCTGGTTGGAGATGATCGACTGGCGGCGCGCTTGCACCTGCTCCACATCGGTGTTCACCGCACGGTGCAGGTTGCGGGTGTTTTCCACCACCTGGCGGCGCAGGCCTTCGCGCTGTTGCTCGGTCTGGCCCAGGCGCGAGTAGGACTCACGCACTTGCGAGCTGGTCAGCCCGCCGCTGTAGATCGGGATGCTCAGGCGCAGGCCGATGGTGCGTTGTTCCACATCGCCGCGGTACGGCGTGCCGAAGGCATTCGGGTTGCTGAAACCCAGGGCGTCGTTGTCACCTTTTTCGTATTGCGCCACGGCGTCCAGGGTCGGGGCATGCCCGGCCTTGCGCTGCTTGAGGGTTTCTTCGGCGGCGGTGACGGCGTAGTTGCTGGCCAGCAGGTTGAGGTTCTGGCGGCCGGCGGTTTCTACCCAGGCCTTGGCGTCGTTCGGCAGCGGTGGTAGCACCGGCAGCGTGTGGACAATGCCCTGGATCGAGTTGTATTGGCGGTTGGTCAGCGTGATCAAGGCTTCGAACGCGTCCTCCACCTGGCGTTGGGCCAGGATGCGGTTGGCGCGGGCGGTGTCGTAGCTGGCCTGGGATTGCAGCACGTCGGTCTTGTCCGACAGGCCGACGTCGAAGCGCTCGTTGGACTGGTCCAGTTGGCGCTTGAAGGCATTCTCTTCGGCCTTGGTCGACGCCAGGTTGTCCTGGGCGCGCAGCACGGCGAAGTAATTTTCGGCGCTTTGCAGGATCAGGTTCTGCTCGGTGGCCGACAGTTGCAGCGCCGCCTGCTCGTTGGTGGCCTCGGCCGCCTGCAGTTGGAACCAGCGGTCGGCGCGGAACAGCGGCTGGCTCAAGGTGGCCCGCCAGGAATGCGCATCGCGGTTGGCGGTGGCGGCGGGCGTGTCGATCTGGGTGCGCACGTTATTGATGTCGGCGCCACCGGTCAGGTTCGGCAGCAGCCCGGCGCGGGCCTGGGGCACCACTTCTTTTTGCGCGCCGTATTGGGCGCGGGCGGCGGCCAGGTCGGCGTTGTTGTCCACCGCTTCCTGGTAGACGCTGACCAAGTCAGTTTTAGCGGACAAGGGCGCTTCAGCTGCCCAGACCATTCCGTTGGTCGCACAAGACACGGCGAGAGCCAGTGAAAGTTTGCGCAGCATGAGGCGATCCCTAGATAAATATTATGGATGTAATTTCGAGCCCAAGGCTAAGGCTCGCCTTTTGTGGCGTCAAGCCTTAAGCAGTTCCCGAGTGTAGTGGCGCGGTCACCGCACAACAATCTGCAAAAGAGCCATTCATCACGCTGAATGCACCGCCATTGGCAATTTGCCCACGCCATGGTCTAGACTGGCCGCGTTCTTGTCGGGGTGCCTTGTTGGAAGGCTGAGATCGGTAAATACCGGATCCCGTTGAACCTGATCAGGTTAGCGCCTGCGTAGGGAACAAGATTTCTCGTCACCCGGCGAGTCCTCTTGTGCTTCGTCCGGGTTGTTGTTCGTTTTTTGAACAGCTCTCGTGCGCCAAGCACAGCACTGGTTTCAGTGCGTCCATCCGTCACAGGTTCGCTCCGACAAAAATCCACCGCCTGGATAAGTTGGAGAGCCCGTGATGACGACAAAACTAAAAAATACCGTGCACCTGAGTGAATCGGCCAAGGTCGACTCCGGCTCTGTGCAACCCTTTACCCGCTCGCAAAAAATCTACGTACAAGGCACCCGCCCGGACATTCGCGTGCCGATGCGTGAAATCAGCCTGGACGTGACCCCCACCGACTTCGGCGGTGAAATCAACGCGCCGGTCGTGGTCTATGACACCTCCGGCCCGTACACCGACCCTAACGTCATCATTGACGTGCGCAAAGGCCTTGGCGATGTACGTTCGCCGTGGATCGAAGTGCGTAATGACACCGAGCGCTTGCCTGGCCTCAGCTCGCATTTCGGCCAGCAACGCTTGAGCGATGCCGAACTCACCGCGCTGCGCTTCGCCCACGTGAAGAACCCGCGTCGCGCCAAGGCCGGCGCCAACGTCACGCAGATGCACTACGCGCGCAAAGGCATCATCACCGCCGAGATGGAATACGTCGCTATCCGCGAAAACATGAAGCTGGAAGAAGCCCGCGCCACTGGCCTGCTCGACCAGCAACACGCCGGTCACAGCTTTGGCGCCAGCGTGCCGAAGATCATCACCCCGGAGTTTGTGCGCGAAGAAATCGCCCGTGGCCGCGCGATCATCCCGGCCAACATCAACCACACCGAACTGGAACCGATGATCATCGGCCGTAACTTCCTGGTGAAGATCAACGGCAACATCGGCAACAGCGCCCTGGGTTCGTCCATCGAAGAAGAAGTGGCGAAACTGACCTGGGGCATTCGCTGGGGTTCGGACACCGTGATGGATTTGTCCACCGGCAAGCACATCCACGAAACCCGCGAGTGGATCATCCGCAACTCGCCCGTGCCGATTGGCACCGTGCCGATCTACCAGGCCCTGGAAAAAGTCGGCGGCGCCGCCGAAGACCTGACCTGGGAGTTATTCCGCGACACCCTGATCGAACAGGCCGAGCAAGGTGTGGATTACTTCACCATCCACGCCGGCGTGCTGCTGCGCTATGTGCCGCTGACCGCCAAGCGCGTCACCGGCATCGTGTCCCGTGGCGGTTCGATCATGGCCAAGTGGTGCCTGGCGCACCACAAAGAGAACTTTACCTACACGCATTTCGACGAAATCTGCGAAATCATGAAGGCCTACGACGTCAGCTTCTCTCTCGGCGACGGCCTGCGCCCAGGCTCGATTGCCGACGCCAACGACGCCGCGCAATTCGGCGAGCTGGAAACTCTCGGCGAGCTGACCAAGACCGCCTGGAAGCACGACGTGCAAACCATGATCGAAGGCCCTGGCCACGTGCCGATGCAGTTGATCAAGGAGAACATGGACAAGCAGCTCGAATGCTGCGACGAAGCGCCGTTCTACACCCTCGGCCCGCTGACCACCGACATTGCGCCGGGCTATGACCACATTACCTCCGGCATCGGCGCGGCGATGATCGGCTGGTTCGGTTGCGCCATGCTCTGCTACGTCACGCCTAAGGAGCACTTGGGCCTGCCGAACAAGGATGACGTGAAGACCGGGATCATCACCTACAAGATCGCCGCCCACGCGGCTGACCTTGCCAAAGGCCATCCGGGCGCGCAGATCCGCGATAACGCCTTGAGCAAGGCGCGTTTCGAGTTCCGCTGGGAAGACCAGTTCAACCTGGGCTTGGATCCGGATACCGCGCGTTCGTACCACGATGAAACCCTGCCGAAGGACTCGGCCAAGGTCGCGCATTTCTGCTCCATGTGCGGGCCGAAGTTCTGCTCGATGAAGATCACCCAGGAAGTGCGTGAATACGCGGCCAACCAGCGCATTGAAACGGTGGATGTGGATGTGGCCAAAGGCTTGGCCGAGCAGGCGGAGCGGTTCAAGCAGGAAGGCAGTCAGCTGTACAAAAAGGTCTGATCCGGGACTGTAGTTGTCCTTAATGGCCTCTTCGCGAGCAAGCCCGCTCCCACATTTGGAACGCATTCCAAATGTGGGAGCGGGCTTGCTCGCGAATGCAATCTCCCAAACAACAAATGTTCCTCAGAGATAACACCCTTGAGCATTCAACCGAGTACTTACTCCCCGGACATCGCAGTACCGAGCGACAAAAGAGTCTTCGGCGCCCGCGACCTGTTCTCCCTGTGGTTCTCCCTCGGCATCGGCCTGATGGTCCTGCAAACCGGCGCCTTGCTTGCGCCGGGCCTGGGCCTGTCCGGTTCGTTGCTGGCGATTTTCCTCGGCACCCTGGTGGGTGTCCTGTTGCTGGCCGCCGTCGGCGTGATCGGCAGCGACACCGGCCTGTCCGCCATGGCGGCCCTCAAGCTCAGCCTTGGCGCCAAAGGCGCCAGCCTGCCGGCGCTGCTCAACCTGCTGCAGTTGATCGGCTGGGGTTCGTTTGAAATCATCGTGATGCGCGATGCAGCCAGCCTGTTGGGCACGCGGGCGTTCAGTGACGGCAGCCTGCTGGCCAGCCCATTGCTGTGGACCCTGTTCTTCGGCGGCCTGGCAACGCTGCTGGCGGTCAGTGGCCCGCTGACCTTTGTGCGCCAGATTTTGCGCAAATGGGGCATCTGGCTGCTGCTCGCCGCCTGCCTGTGGCTGACGTGGAATTTGTTCGCCAAAGCCGACCTCGCCGCACTCTGGGCCAGGGCGGGTGACGGTTCGATGCCATTTGCGGTGGGTTTTGATATCGCCATCGCCATGCCGCTGTCGTGGCTGCCGCTGATCGCGGATTACTCACGCTTCGGCAAGCGTGCCAAAAGTGTGTTCGGCGGTACCGCGCTGGGGTTCTTTATCGGTAATTTCTGGCTGATGAGCCTGGGTGTGGCCTACACCCTGGCGTTTGCGCCGAGCGGCGAAGTGAACGCGCTGTTGCTGGCGTTGGCCGGGGCTGGCCTGGGGATCCCGCTGCTATTGATCCTGTTGGACGAATCGGAAAACGCCTTCGCCGATATTCACTCGGCGGCGGTTTCCAGCGGGATATTGCTGCGCCTGAAGGTCGAGCACCTGGCGCTGGCGATTGGCGTGATCTGCACGCTCATCGCCTGCTTTGCGCCATTGGCTCAGTACCAGAACTTCCTGCTGCTGATCGGCTCGGTATTTGCGCCGCTGTTTGGCGTGGTGCTGGTGGATCACTTCATCCTGCGCCGTCGTAGCGGGGGAGCCTTAGCCAGCCTGCGCTGGCCGGCGTTAATCGCCTGGCTGGGTGGCATTGCGGTTTACCACCTGCTGGCCAATCTGTATCCGGACATCGGCGCGACCCTGCCGGCGCTGGTGCTGGCAGGGCTGTTGCAGCTGATCCTGGGCCGGGCCTTCAGCGGCGCGCAGGCACCAGTTCAGGCTTGAGGATGCCTTCCAGGCGCGAGTACGGAATCTGCAACTCGACGTGGCCCAAGGCATACGGCGCGATGGTGGTGGTGGGGTACTTGAGGATCACGCCACCGTAGGTGAGCGCCACGTTCGGGGTTTTCTGGAAGGGGTACTGTTTCACGTACTCCGGCTCCAGGCTCAGGCGGGTGCTGATCAGCCAGCTGTTATGGGCCACTTGGGCGGCTTTCCAGAAGGCGTCTTCCTTGCCGGGCAGCAACATGTCGGTGAGGGTCAGGGCCTTTTGCTGCTGGCGCGAATAGTTGATGAAAGCACGGCCTGGCTCGCCGTGGGTGGCGCCCTGGTCCAGGTAGCTGGAGAGTTCGATGATCACCAAGCCGTCATGCTGCTCACGTACCTTGGCCTGCAAGTACATGCTGTTGCGTGGAGCGGCCGTGCGCAGGAACTGCTCGCTGTAGGTCGCGAGGCTGGTTGGCAGCGGGTCGGCCTGGGTCATTTCCAGCAGGCGCTGTTCGATCAAGGCGTCCAGCTTGGGCTCCTTGGCAAAGTGCACCGTGTCGATGTTCACCAGCGGGCAATCGGCGCTGGCGCAGCCTGGCTTGCTTTGCTCGGTGGCGTCGCGGGTGGCGTCCAGCGGGGCTTTATAGCTGGGCTGGAACAGGCTTTGGCAGGCACCGAGGGTCAATGCGATACAGGCCACGGAGGCGATTTTTAAAAGCGACATGTAGGGTCTTCGTCCGTCGATAAGAGCGAAATTGTGCAGCTTCGACTACCGGCAAGGCAGTCAGTTCGCCACTAAGCTGATTAGAGTGAGTTTGACGCCCGCCGTCTATCCCGGCAACTGGAAAGGGGCTGCATCCAGAGGCATGAGCGCGTTAGGATGGCGCCAATTGCGCAGGTTCAACGGGGATGGATATGACGGATTTTGCAAAGTCGGCGCCGGACAAGATCGAAATTGTTCAGCACGACAATCTCTACAAAGGCTTCTACAAGCTGGATCAGATACAACTGCGCCATGAAAAATTCGACGGCAGCATGAGCCGTGTGATCAACCGCGAAGTGTTTGTTCGTCATGATGCCGTGTGTGTATTGCCCTACGACCCGCAGCGCGATGAAGTGGTGTTGAACGAGCAGTTTCGCGTCGGAGCCATGGGCCGTACCGACAACCCCTGGATGATCGAGATGGTCGCCGGCCTGATCGACAAGGACGAGCAACCCGAGGAGGTTGCACACCGCGAAGCCGAGGAGGAAGCTGGGCTGACATTCTCCGCGTTGTGGCCGATCACCAAGTATTTCCCGTCGCCCGGCGGCAGTACCGAATATGTGCACTTGTACCTGGGTCGCTGCGACAGCGCCGGTGTGGGGGGCGTCCATGGATTGGAAGAAGAAGCTGAAGATATCCGCGTCACCGTCTGGGCCTTCGAAGATGCCCTGCAAGCGGTGCGCGACGGCAAAATTTCCAACGCAGCCAGCATTATCGCCCTGCAATGGCTTGCGCTTAATCGCGCGGAAGTGAGGGGGTTATGGCAGTAAAGGCACGGGAACGTTATCGAGTCGACCTGATCGGGCTGCAAGCGGCTTGCGAGGCCAACTACGCGCGGCTGATGCGCTTGCTCCCCGACATGCGCCATGCCCCGGAGGCCCGCCGTATCGGCGTGACCCACGGCGACCAGATGCTCGGCGTGCTGGCGCTGGAAGTTATCGTCAATTGCCCGTACACCACCACCTTGCGCGTACGTCAGGAACACAGCCTGCCCTGGCTGCCGGTGCCGCAGTTGGAAGTGCAGGTGTACCACGACGCGCGGATGGCCGAAGTCATCAGCGCCGAACATGCACGACGCTTTCGCAGCATCTATCCTTACCCCAACGTGTTCATGCACCAGCCCGATGAGAAAGCACAGCTCAATGTGTTCCTCGGTGAATGGTTGAGCCATTGCCTGGCCTTGGGCCATGAGTTCGAAGTTGTGCGTTAGATGTGAACTGCATCTGCTTCCCAAGGTTTCCTCTTGTGTCCTGCCCCAGCATAATCACGCCACACGTCCATTCCTGTGATTGCCTTGGGAGAGCGCCTTGCCGAGCGTATCCACTGTGAGTCCCGATGCGCCCGCATTGCTGGTGCAACTGTCCGACAGCCATTTGTTTGCCGAGGCCGACGGTACGCTGCTGGGCATGAACACCCGCGAAAGCCTGCAAGGCGTCATTGAGCTGGTGCGCGCGCAGCAGCCGCGCATCGATTTGGTGTTGGCCACGGGGGACCTGTCCCAGGACGGCACGCTGGAGTCGTACCAGCAATTTCGCGACATGACCCGGCAGATCGACGCCCCGGCGCGCTGGATTCCTGGCAATCATGACGAGCCGCAGATCATGGCTCACGCTGCCGTGCACAGCGATCTGCTGGAGCCGGTGGTCGATATCGGCAACTGGCGCGTGACCCTGCTGGATTCCGCCGTACCCGGTTCAGTGCCGGGCTACCTGCAAGACCAACAGCTGCAGCTGCTCGCCCAGGCCCTGAGCGAAGCGCCGAACCGTCATCATCTGGTGTGTTTTCACCATCATCCGGTGCCCATCGGTTGCGCCTGGATGGACCCCATTGGCTTGCGCAATCCTGAGGCATTGTTTGCCGTGCTTGACCGTTTTCCGCAGGTGCGGGCGGTACTGTGGGGGCATGTGCACCAGGAAATCGACCGCGAGCGCAACGGCGTGCGCCTGCTGGCATCGCCGTCCACCTGCATCCAGTTCGCACCGGGCAGCGAGGATTTCAAGGTCAGCGAGCAAGCGCCGGGCTACCGCTGGCTGCGGCTGCATGCCGACGGACGGTTGGAGACCGGGGTAGAGCGCTTGGTCGGCTTCGCGTTTACGGTGGATTACGGTAGCAACGGCTACTGAGATTTACCTGTAAACTGCGCCTTTTTGGCGCAAGCATGGAGAGCCCGGCATGTCCGCTTCGATCCTGTATATCCACGGTTTCAACAGCGCGCCTGCGTCCAACAAGGCCACTCAATTGATCACCGTAATGGGTGCCATTGGCCTGGCCGACCAATTGCGCGTACCGGCCCTGCATCACCATCCCCGTCAGGCGATTCCTCAGTTGGAAGCCGCGATCGCTGAACTGGGGCGGCCACTGCTGGTCGGCAGCTCACTCGGCGGCTACTATGCAACCCATCTTGCCGAGCGCCATGGCCTCAAGGCGCTGCTGGTAAACCCGGCGGTCAACCCTCACCGGATGTTCGACGGTTACCTGGGCACCCAGAAGAACCTCTACACCGATGAAACCTGGGAACTGACCCACGACCACGTCACGGCGCTGGCCGAGCTGGAAGTACCGGCTCCCCAGGATGCGGCGCGGTATCAGGTGTGGTTGCAGACCGGGGATGAAACCCTGGATTATCGCCTCGCCCAGCAGTATTACCGGGCCTGTGCCTTGCGCATCCAGGCCGGCGGCGACCATGGTTACCAGGGGTTCGCCCAGCAATTGCCGGCCATGTTGAGCTTTGCCGGCATTGGCGCAGATCAGTATCAATCCTTCGATTTTTCTTCATTGTAAGAATCGCAGGTCACTTTTTAATCGAACGACTCACGACGAGACCCCATGGCCACTCCCAGCGCTAGCTCTTATAACGCCGACGCCATCGAAGTCCTCTCGGGCCTCGACCCGGTGCGCAAACGCCCCGGCATGTATACCGACACCAGTCGGCCGAACCACCTTGCCCAGGAAGTCATCGACAACAGCGTCGACGAAGCCCTGGCCGGCCACGCCAAGTCGGTGCATGTCATTCTCCACGCTGACCATTCCCTGGAAGTGTCCGACGATGGTCGCGGCATGCCGGTGGACATCCACCCTGAAGAGGGTGTGCCCGGCGTTGAGCTGATCCTCACCAAGCTGCATGCTGGCGGTAAGTTCTCTAACAAGAACTACCAGTTCTCCGGTGGCTTGCACGGTGTGGGTATTTCCGTGGTCAACGCCCTGTCTACGCTGGTTCGCGTCAGGGTCAAGCGCGACGGCAACGAGTACGAGATGACGTTCGCCGATGGCTACAAAGCCACCGACTTGGCAGTGATCGGCACCGTTGGCAAGCGCAATACCGGCACCAGCGTGTACTTTGCACCGGACCCGAAATATTTCGATTCGCCAAAATTTTCCATCAGCCGCCTCAAGCACGTGCTCAAGGCCAAGGCCGTGCTGTGCCCAGGCCTGCTGGTGACCTTTGAAGACAAAGGCACCGGTGAGAAGGTCGAGTGGCACTACGAAGATGGCCTGCGCTCGTATCTGGAGGATTCCGTCAGCGACTTCGAGCGCCTGCCCAACGAGCCGTTCTGCGGCAGCCTGGCCGGTAATAAAGAAGCCGTGGACTGGGCGTTGTTGTGGCTGCCGGAAGGTGGCGACAGCGTGCAGGAAAGCTACGTCAACCTGATCCCGACCGCTCAGGGCGGCACCCACGTCAACGGTTTGCGCCAGGGCTTGCTGGATGCCATGCGCGAATTCTGCGAATACCGCAGCCTGTTGCCGCGCGGCGTGAAGCTGGCGCCGGAAGACGTGTGGGAGCGCATCGCGTTCGTGCTGTCGATGAAAATGCAGGAGCCGCAATTCTCCGGCCAGACCAAAGAACGCCTGTCGTCCCGCGAGGCAGCGGCGTTTGTCTCCGGCGTGGTCAAGGACGCGTTCAGCCTGTGGCTCAACGAACACCCTGAACTGGGCCTGGCCCTGGCGGAACTGGCGATCAACAACGCCGGCCGTCGCCTGAAGGCCAGCAAGAAGGTCGAGCGCAAGCGCATCACCCAGGGCCCGGCATTGCCCGGCAAGCTGGCCGATTGCGCCGGGCAAGACCCGATGCGCTCCGAGCTGTTCCTGGTGGAAGGTGACTCCGCCGGTGGTTCCGCCAAGCAAGCACGGGACAAGGAATTCCAGGCGATCCTGCCGTTGCGCGGCAAAATCCTCAACACCTGGGAAGTCGATGGCAGCGAAGTCCTGGCCAGCCAGGAAGTGCACAACATCGCCGTGGCCATTGGGGTAGACCCAGGCGCGGCGGACATGAGCCAACTGCGCTACGGCAAGATCTGCATCCTCGCCGACGCCGACTCCGACGGCCTGCACATCGCCACGCTGCTGTGCGCGCTGTTCGTGCAGCACTTCCGCCCGCTGGTGGATGCCGGCCACGTCTACGTCGCCATGCCGCCGTTGTACCGGATCGACCTGGGCAAGGAGATTTACTACGCCCTGGACGAGGCTGAGCGCGACGGCATTCTCGACCGCCTGGTGGCCGAGAAGAAGCGCGGCAAGCCACAGGTCACACGATTCAAGGGCCTGGGTGAAATGAACCCGCCGCAGCTGCGCGAAACCACCATGGACCCCAACACTCGGCGCCTGGTGCAGTTGACCCTGGGCGACGACTTCGCCGCCACCTCGGAAATGATGGACATGCTGCTGGCGAAGAAACGCGCACCGGACCGCAAATCCTGGCTGGAGTCAAAAGGCAACCTGGCCGAGGTTCTGGGCTGATGCGCACAGGTTTCGCCCTGGCGATCCTGATGTTGAGCGGGCTGGCGGCTACCCCAGTGGTTGCCGCACCCGTGGCTGAGCTGAAGCTGCTGTCCGAGCACCCGGTGGATGGCATGCGCGGCGGTAACCTGTCGGGCCTGGCCTTGTGTGGCACGGAGTTGTGGACGGTTTCCGACCGCGATGATGACCAGATCTACCGCCTGGATATCAGCGCGCCGACCTGGCAGGCCGAGGCGGTAAAGATCGACGTGCCACCGGTGCCCGAGTCCGGGTTGCCCTGGGGTTTGCGTTCGCGCACCAAGGCCGCATCGTTCATTCGCGGTGGTGACTTGGACTTTGAAGGCATCACCTGCGATGCCGCTGGCAACCGCTACATAGTCAGTGAAGCCCATGCGGCGGTGCTGCAAGTGCCGGTGACGGGCGCGCCTGAGTGGTTGAAGATCGCGCCGGGCATGGTGCGTGAAGCGCGCGCCAGCGGCATGCTGCTGCACTTCAATGCATTGTTTGAAGGCCTGGCGATCAACCCCGAAGGCAACCAGATTTGGCTGGCCGCTGAGCGCGAAAGACGTGGACTGATCTCGATCAAGCGTCCGCAAAGCCTGTGGGACTGTGACGGCCCCTGCGTCTTGTTGAGCGAGGCCGGCCAGGAAGTGCAACCGGCCCAGTTCCCGAACGCCAAGGCGGTGTCCAAGGATTTCGCCGACCTGGCGCTGTTCAACGGCAAGCTGTTTACCCTGGAGCGCAATGCGTTCCAGATTTGCCGGCGGGATGCGGTCACGGCCAAGGTCGAGCTGTGCTGGTCGTTTGCCGACGAGACCCTAACGCCCGAGCGGCGTTATCCCCAGCCCTATGGCCTGGCCGAAGCCCTGGTGGTGGATGCCGACGGTGCCTGGCTGGGCATCGACAACAACTTCGGCCCGCGTGCCGATGGTGAAAAGCGCCCCGTGGTCTATCGTTTCGCCGCCCCTGCCGGTGGCTGGAGCGCTCGCCCATGAGCCCCTGTTTTTTTGAATTGACCCGGTGCAGCGGCAGTTCCGCAGCACCTTACCCGACCATGATGAGGCCCGCATGAGTGACATCCTCGCAGACAGCTTAGATGGCGTAGAACGCCGGTCGCTGGCTGACTTCACCGAAAATGCCTACCTCAACTACTCCATGTACGTGATCATGGACCGTGCCTTGCCGCATATCGGCGACGGCCTGAAGCCTGTACAACGGCGCATTATCTACGCCATGAGTGAGTTGGGCCTGGACGCCGATTCCAAGCACAAGAAGTCGGCGCGTACCGTCGGTGACGTGCTCGGTAAGTTCCACCCCCACGGCGATTCCGCCTGCTACGAAGCCATGGTGTTGATGGCCCAACCGTTCAGCTATCGCTACACGCTGGTAGACGGCCAGGGCAACTGGGGTGCGCCGGATGATCCCAAGTCGTTCGCTGCGATGCGCTACACCGAGGCACGCCTGTCGCGTTACTCGGAAGTCCTGCTGAGCGAGTTGGGCCAGGGCACCGCTGACTGGGGGCCTAACTTCGACGGCACTCTCGATGAACCGCTGGTGTTGCCGGCACGTTTGCCGAATATCCTGCTCAATGGCACCACCGGCATCGCCGTCGGCATGGCCACCGATGTGCCGCCGCATAACCTGCGCGAAGTCGCCACCGCGTGCGTGCGCTTGCTGGATGAGCCCAAAGCCACGGTGGAACAGCTCTGCGAACACATCCAGGGCCCGGACTACCCGACCGAAGCGGAAATCATCACGCCGCGCGCCGACCTGCTGAAGATGTACGAAACCGGCAAGGGCTCGGTGCGCATGCGCGCCGTGTACCACATCGAAGATGGCGACATTATCGTCACCGCGCTGCCGCATCAGGTGTCCGGTGCCAAGGTGCTGGAGCAGATCGCCGCGTTGATGCAGGCCAAGCCGTCGAAATTGCCGCAGGTTGCCGACCTGCGTGACGAATCCGACCACGAAAACCCCTGCCGCATCGTGATCATCCCGACCAACAGCCGGGTCGACCACGAAGTGCTGATGCAACATCTGTTTGCCAGCACGGACTTGGAGTCCAGCTACCGGGTCAACGTCAACATCATCGGCCTGGACGGCAAGCCGCAGCTGAAAAACCTGCGCAACTTGCTGGTGGAATGGCTGGAGTTCCGGGTGCAGACCGTGCGTCGCCGCCTGCAATTCCGCCTGGATAAGGTCGAGCGTCGCCTGCACCTGTTGGACGGCTTGCTGATCGCCTATCTCAACCTGGATGAAGTGATCCACATCATTCGCACCGCCGAACACCCGAAAGCCGAGCTGATCGCGCGTTTCGAGCTGAGCGAGATCCAGGCTGACTACATCCTCGACACCCGCTTGCGTCAGTTGGCGCGGCTGGAAGAAATGAAGCTGCGCGACGAACAAGATGCGCTGCTCAAGGAACAAGCCAAGCTGCAAGCGCTGCTGGGCAGCGAAGCCAAGCTGAAGAAGCTGGTGCGCAGCGAGCTGATCAAAGACGCGGAAACCTACGGCGATGACCGTCGTTCGCCAATCGTCCAGCGCGCCGAAGCCAAAGCGCTGACAGAAACCGAACTGCTGCCAAACGAGAAAATTACCGTCGTTCTGTCGGAAAAGGGTTGGGTTCGTTCCGCCAAGGGGCATGATATTGACGCCACTGGTTTGTCGTACAAGGCTGGCGACGGCTTCAAGACCGCCGCCGCCGGGCGTTCCAACCAGTTTGCGGTGTTTATCGACTCCACGGGGCGCAGTTATTCGGTGCCGGCCCACACCTTGCCATCCGCAAGGGGGCAGGGCGAGCCGTTGACCGGGCGCCTTACACCGCCGCCCGGGGCGAATTTCGAGTGCGTGCTGCTGCCGGACGACGATGCGCTGTACGTGATCGCCTCCGACGCGGGCTACGGGTTTGTGGTGAAAGGTGAAGACCTGCAGGCGAAGAACAAGGCGGGCAAGGCTTTGCTGAGCCTGCCGAACAACGCCAAGGTGATCCTGCCTCGTCCGGTGGACGACCGCGAGAGCAACTGGCTGGCGTCGGTGACCACTGAGGGGCGTTTGCTGGTGTTCAAGATCAGCGACCTGCCGCAGTTGGGCAAAGGCAAGGGCAACAAGATCATTGGTATTCCCGGCGAGCGGGTGACCAGTCGCGAAGAGTACGTGACCGACATCGCAGTGATCCCGGAAGGCGCGACGTTGGTGCTTCAGGCCGGTAAACGTACCCTGTCGTTGCGTCCTGACGACCTTGAGCACTACAAGGGAGAACGTGGCCGGCGTGGTAACAAATTGCCACGTGGCTTCCAGCGAGTGGATGCTTTGTTGGTGGAAACACCGGTTTAAGGCGGATTAGAGCCCTCGATCTACGATTTAACCCGTAGATCGACGCTTTGGCGCTGGAGTCATGGCGCATATTCACGGATGATATGGCCTTTCCAGCGCCGGCGTGGCCGAGCGTGTTTAGGTTATTTTTAGTATTACATTGTGGTTCGCCTTGTGGCAGCCACCTGGATGGGATGATGACTGCTCCACGCCTTCCTTTATTTTTTGTGCTCGCTGGCCTTTTGGGGTTGGCGGGTTGCAGCACACACCAGCCGGTGTCGCTGTACCAGCTGGACAGCGGAAGTCCGGCTCAACCTGCACAGACCGCCGGCATGGCTGTCTTGCTGGGCCCGGTGGTCGTTGCCGACTACCTGCAACGCGAAACACTGCTGCAACGTCAGAACGACGGCAGCCTGCAAGGTTCAACCGATGGCCGTTGGGCGGGTAGTTTGTCCTCCGACATCAACCAATTGATGTTGCGCCAGGTGGCGGGTCAACTGGACAGCCAGCGTGTGGTGCTGGCGCCCGCGCCGACTGGTTTTACCCCGGATGTGCAGGTGTTGCTGACCATCACCCGTCTTGACTCCGGTACGTCGCAACCGGCGATCCTCGATGCGCAATGGCGCTTGATCGATCGTCGTGGCCAGGTCCGCGATAACCGCATTGTGCACCTGCAGGAACAACACACCGGTACCACCGCGTCTCAGGTCCAGGCTCAGGGCGTGTTGTTGCAGCATCTGGCACAGCAGTTGTCGGTGGCCCTCAAGCCATTGGCCAACCAGCCGCCGATTGCCGAAGCGCCGCGCAAGCAAAGCGCCCCGGTACAGGCTAAGCCGGCAGAACCGCAGAAGCCGAAGATGCCGATGGCAACGCCGATTCGTACGGATATGGAAGTGTTCAGGTTCTGATCTGAATCGCAGATACAAAAAAGGCCCGCTGATTCAGCGGGCCTTTTTTTGTGCGATTTTGGTAGCACTGAAGATCAACTGTGGGAGCGGGCTTGCTCGCGAAAGCGGTGGCTCAGTCACCAATGTATCCGACTGACAATCCGCATTCGCGAGCAAGCCCGCTCCCACACAAGCCCACTCTGTTGCTCAGGGCTTGCGGGTCTCGTGCATCCGCGCCAACTGCCGCTCCAGCATCGACGGATACGGTTCCATCAACCGCTCCACACAGCTGGCACCCTCGGGGCTGGCAATCGGGCGGATTCGTGCGCGTTGGCGGATCAGCGTGTCTTCGCTGATCTTGCGCTCCACCAGCAACAGGTTGCGACTGTGTTGCGACAGCGCCAGGGCGTCCTGGGCGCTCTCGGTGAGCAGCAGGTCGATCTGGGTCATGCCAAACAGGTCATCGCTCACCGTCAGGCCCAACTGCAGTTGCAGCGTGATGCCACTGTCGGCCACTTCGATCTGCAGGGCATGGCCCAGGGCGCGCAGCAACTCGCCGCAGCAGATGGCGTTGGTCAGGTAGTCTTCGCCGCTGTCTTCACTGTGGAACAGCATCAAGGTACTGCCATCGTTCAGGGTGTGCAGTTCGCTCTGGTACAGCGACGCGGCCTGGTCGAGGCAGTCGCGGTAGCGCTCCAGCAGCTCGGTCAGGCGTGCGCGGGGCAGGCGACGCAGTTGGTCCTGAGCGCCCAGTTGCACCGCCAGTACAGCGCTGAACTGAGGTTCGGTATTCTTCACCGGGGTGGGTTTTGGTGCGACGGCCGGTGCGCTGGCCGAGGTGTCGCGCAGGTCGGCGAAGGGGTCTTCGTCGTCCAGTTCGTCTTCTTCGGCTTTGAACGCCTGGCGGGTGGCAGGCTTCAGGCCCGCTACCGGTGCGTCCTGCACTTCAAACTCAGGCTCGTCGTCGTAGTCGGTTTCGTCGAACTCAGGCTCTGGCTCCACTTCGCGCACCACCGGTTCCGGGGCGAAACTGGCGTGCAGCTGGCGGGCGAGGTCGCCGATTTCATCCTGGCGGTCAGTGGCCGGGGTGTGCTCGTCGATATCGCGCAGCCAGATGCGCAACTGCATCAGCGGCGTGGAGATGTGCCGGCCCAGGCGCAGGCTCAAGGCCAACGCCAAGGCCAGCAGAATTGCGCTCAAGATGCCCATGCTTTGCAGGCTGATGGTCATCGGCTGCTGGAATTGCTGCATGTCCAGGCTGATGCGCAGTTGGCCGGCCTTCACATCCTGAAACGTAATGTTGCTCTGGTACAGGCCTTCGGCTTCACCCAGCAGGCCGTTTTTCGGGCGCTGCCCGGCTTCGGCCATGATCCGGTTGTCCACGCTGTAGATGGCGGCGTGGGCCACCAGCGGGTTCTTGGTCAGGTTGTTGAGCAGCACGTTGAGGCTGAGGATGTCGTTGGACACCAGCAGCTCAGTCGCCGAGGTGGCGGTCTGGGTGGTCAAGCTCTCGCCCAGGGCGTCGGCTTGCTCGTGCATGGCCTGTTTGAACTGCAAACCCATCACGCAGGCGTAGATCACCAGGGCCAGGGCGACCAGGATCACGTTATGGCTGGCGATGCGTAATGCGATCGGTACACGGCGGTGGCGCAGTGCCCGGAAGATCAGCAGGAAGAAATTATCGGTTTTTACTGGCGTGGGCCGGTTCACTTGCGCTCGGCTCTTGGTCCGTGAAGTTGACGCGCAGTATAGCGACAGCCCTAGAACCGGCAAAGCGCTGGCTGTGCCCGATGGTCACTGAAAGTGGGTAGAATGCGGTTTTTTTCCAGCCTGGGGGTGCGCCTTGCGCGAAATTGTCCTGATTAACATCACGGGGGAAGACCGCCCAGGTCTGACCGCAGCCATTACCGGCGTTCTGGCCCAGGGTGGTGTGAACATTCTCGACATCGGCCAGGCGGTGATCCACGACACCTTGTCGTTCGGCATCCTGGTCGAGATTCCGAGCACTGAACAGGCGTCTTCGGTACTCAAGGACATCCTGTTTACGGCTTACAAGCTGGATCAACAGGTGCGCTTCACCCCGGTGTCCGAAGAGGACTACCAGCAATGGGTGGCCGGCCAGGGCAAGAAACGCCATATCGTGACGCTGCTGACCCGCAAGGTCACCGCGGAACAATTGCAACGCGTCAGCTCCATTACCGCGCAGTACGGTCTTAATATCGACCATATCGACCGTCTGTCGGGTCGTATGCCGCTGGATACCCCGGCCGACAAGGGCAAGGGCTGCATCGAGTTCTCCGTGCGCGGTGAACCGGCCGACCCTCAGGCCCTGCGCGCCGAATTCCTCAGCGTGGCCCAAGAGCTGAACGTCGACATCGCCTTCCAGGAAGACTCGCTGTTCCGCCGCAACCGCCGTCTGGCGGTGTTCGACATGGACTCCACGCTGATCGAAGCCGAAGTCATCGACGAATTGGCCAAAGCGGCCGGCGTGGGCGAGCAGGTTTCCGAAATCACCGAACGCGCCATGGCCGGTGAACTGGACTTCCGCGCCAGCTTCAAGGAGCGCCTTGCGCTGCTTAAAGGCCTGGACGTGAGCGTGCTGGACTCCATCGGCGCCTCCCTGCGCCTGACCGAGGGCGCCGAAACCCTGTTCGCTGAACTCAAGCGCCTGGGCTACAAGACCGCCATCCTGTCCGGCGGCTTCACCTACTTCGCCAAGCAATTGCAGGCCAAGCTGGGCATCGACTACGTGTTCGCCAACGAGCTGGAAGTGGTGGATGGCAAGGTGACCGGCGTGGCGGTCGAGCCGATTGTCGACGCTCAGCGCAAGGCGGACCTGCTCAAGGAATTGGCGCACAAGGAAGGTTTGCGTCTGGAGCAGACCATTGCGGTCGGCGACGGTGCGAATGACTTGCCGATGCTGGCGATTGCGGGGTTGGGTGTGGCCTTCCGTGCCAAGCCGCTGGTGAAGCAATCGGCCAAGCAGGCGATTTCGACGTTGGGCTTGGATGGCGTGTTGTATCTGCTGGGCTTCCGTGATCGCGACGGTCAGCTGTAACTCGCTCTAACTGGTAAATGTGGGAGCCAGGCCAGGCTCCCACCTTCAATCAGGCTTTCGGAAGACCGATGCCTTGGCCCATCTGTACCGGAGTGCCAGCGGCCAGCTCTTCAGCCCACTTCACCTGATCCGGCCCAAACAGCACAATCGCGGTCGAACCCAGCTTGAAGCGACCCAGCTCCGCACCTTTCTCCAGATGAACCGGTGCGCGCGCAGCTTCGTCATAGCGGAAGGTTTTCAGCTCGCGCTTCGGCGGCGTTACCAGCCCAGCCCACACGGTTTCAATCGACGCCACAATCATCGCACCCACCAATACCACGGCCATCGGGCCGCGTTCGGTGTCGAAGATGCAGGCAACGCGTTCGTTGCGCGCGAACAGCTCAGGTACGTTTTCAGCGGTAGTCTGGTTGACCGAGAAGATGCGGCCCGGGATGTAGACCATCTCGCGCAGCGTGCCGGCCAGCGGCATGTGTACGCGGTGGTAGTCCTTCGGCGACAGGTAGATGGTGGCGAAATCGCCGCCCATGAACGGCGCCGCTACGGCCGAGTCGCCGCCCAGCAATTCCAGCACGCTGAAGCTGTGACCTTTGGCCTGGAACACCCGGCCATGCTCGATTGGGCCCAACTGGCTGACCGCACCATCGGCGGGGCTCAACACCGCGCCTGGGGTTTGATCCAGTGGGCGGGCGCCATCTTTCAGGGCGCGGGTGAAGAAGGCGTTGAAGTGCTCGTAGGCGGTCACGTCTTCAACCAGGGCCTGGGACATGTCCACTTGATAACGCTTGGCGAACCAGCTGGTGAAGGCATTCTTGAACCAGCGCACGCGGCACTCGGCAATGCAACCGGCCAGACGCGATAGCAAGTGGTGCGGCAGCAAGTACTGGCTGAGGATAAACAACTGCTTTTTCATAACTGTCCTTAAACCTTAAATCTCGACGGGGGTGTCGGGGTGGTTGCCCCATTCGCCCCAGGAACCGGCATAACCTTTGACTCGCGGATAACCGAGCGCCTTGGCCACCAGGTAGGTGAAGCCAGAACGGTGGTGAGTCTGGCAGTGGGTGATGATTTCTTTGTCTTTGGTCAACCCGAGGTCTTCGAGGATCTGCGGCATGTCGCGGCGGATACGCAGGTTGCGCGCCTTGTCCATGCCGGCAGTCCATTCGAAGTTCACCGCGCCGGGGATGTGCCCGCCTTTGGCGGCGAGGACCTTCTCGCCGGAATACTCCAGCGGACCGCGTGCATCCCAGATGCCCAGGTCGGCGGCACCCAGGCGGCTTTGCAGGTATTCGCGGGTGGCGGTGGGGCCATCGTGCAACGTGAGGCTGACCGGGCCGCCGACGGGGGCGGGCACGTCGGTGGATACCGGGTGCTTGTCTTCCAGCCAGGCCAGCAGGCCGCCGTCCAGGTAGTGGTACTTCTGGTGGCCGATCACGTCGAGCATCCAGATGAATCGTCCGGCCCAGCCGCCGCCTTCGTCGTCGTAGACCACGTAGGTGGCGTCCGGGGTGTGGCCCAGTTCGCCGAACAGCTTCTCAAGATCAGCCTTGTTGGGCAGCAGGCCGGGCGCCGGGGGCTGCCCCAGTTGGGTGCGCTTTGGGTCAACGAAATGCGCGCCGGGGATATGCCCTTCGGCGTAGCGGGCGGCACTGGTGAGGTCCACCAGTATCAGGTGTTCGGTATCGAGGCGACCAAGCAGGTCGCTGGATTCGATCACCAGCGGCAAGCCAGAGAAGTCAGGCATGTGAGGTCTCCTGGGCACAAATGTTGGCGATAAAAGACGGCGATTGTAGCGCAAGCATCAGGCGCTGCGGTTGGTAAAGCAGTGCAGGGCTTTCTCGATGCATTGGGCGGTTTTGCCGAAGGCCTGCACGGTGGTTTCCGAGAACGGCCCGCCGCCCTGGTCGGCCACCATCAGCATAACCACCTTGCCATTACAGCTCAGCGAGCGCAGCAACAGGTGTTCGCCGGTGAACAGGCGACGCAGGATCGGCGGCAGCAAGGCCGAGAACTGCGCATGGTTTTCAGGGTTGAGGCGTACCTGCGCGGATTTTTCCAGCAAGCGCTGCAAGAGCGTGCTGTTGACCACATCCAGGCTCAAATTGGCCGCATCCTTCGGCAGGCCATCGACCTGGTGCACACGCAAGGTGCTCATGGCGCGGTCAGCCATCAACAGCATGACCCGCTGCATGCCACTGGCCACCAGGGCCTCCTTGGCGCAGGTGGTCAGGTGCATGGCGTTGGCAAAGCGGCTCGGTTCCACCAGCAGTTCGGTGCAGCGCTTGCGCCACACGGCCAGGGCCTCAGCGGTGGGCGGTGGCGCTGGAAGCAGGCCGCGATGAATCTTTTGTACATGCCACGGCCAGATCAGCGACAGCGCCGGGTGCCAGAGGTCAGGCATCAAGGTGGTGCGGGCGCTGGTGACGGCCTGCTGGTGGACCTGCTGCTGCACCTCGCCCAGGGGCTGTTGCAGGTACAGCGCTGTGAGGAGTTGCCAGCGTTCGGTGTGCGGGCAGGTCCAGGATTCCTGGGCCGACATCGCCAGGCCGTTGGCCAGCAGCACGGTATTGGCCGGTTGGTTCAACCAGCGGCGCAGGTTGGGTTCGGCGTCGAGCAATTGCTGGTGGCGCAGTGGGTCGTCTTCGCGGGCGATGTGCAGCGCCTTGACCAGCAAGCGCTGCTCGCTCATCAGCAGCTTATAGCCCTGGGACACCCAGATCGGCAGGTGCCAGGCTTCGGTCAGGCCGACGCACAGGTCCAGCAGGCGCACGCCGAACAGTGCCTGCTCAACCTCGCGCGCCGATTGGCCTTTGTGGATCACCCGCAGTTCCCATTCTTCCAGGAGCTTGGGGTAGGCGACCGCCATCGGCCACAGCGGCGACAGAAACAGCAGGCTGCCCCAGTGAATGTCCTGCCACAGTCGCGCCAGGCGGCTGCCGAACAAACCGTTGGCTTGTTGCGATGCGTGCTGGCTGACCAACAGCAGTTGGCGCAACGCCACGGGGATCTCATTGGCCGGCACCGACGGCAGGCGCGCCAGCAGTTCTTCGGCGCGCTTGAGGCCCAGGCGGTTGAGCGCCACTTCGAGGTTTTCCGCCGGTTCCGCCAAGCTGCCATGGGTATGGCTGTTGGCCTCGCGCATCACGCTGAGCACAAGCGCCGGGCTGCTTTGCATCAGCTCGGCAATATCTCGCAATGAACTGCGGCTGTCGCGGATGCCTTTGCACACCCGGTCGTGACTGGCCTGGGGCACAGGCAGCAGCACATCGTCCAGGCGCTTGATCCAAGCGGCGAGAGAGTTGGGTTTTGCACTTGGGACTGTCGTTTCATTAGCCATGATAGGGGCGCGATCATCACTTGCGGTCTACACGCCCGGAGCGGGCCGAACTGGCTTTTCGCCTTAACGGGCTATAGTCTGGCGCAGTTTTGCCGATAAGTAGAACAAGAGTTTTCTGCTACACCCAATATGTCCATGAACCCGACGGCGCAAGTACTCATCCCCTATGGCTAAAATTATCGGCATCATCGTCGTCATCGCAAGTGTGCTCGGTGGCTACGTCCTGTCCCACGGTAAAATTGCGGCGTTGATCCAGCCCTTTGAAGTGCTGATCATCGGTGGTGCGGCGTTCGGCGCATTCTTGCAGGCCAACCCCGGCTACATGACTATGCACGTGGTCAAGAAGTCGCTGGGGATGTTCGGTTCGCGCTTCACTCACACGTTCTATCTGGAAGTGCTGGGGCTGGTCTACGAGATCCTCAACAAGAGCCGCCGCGAAGGCATGATGGCCATCGAGGCCGACATCGAAGACGCCGCCGCCAGCCCGATTTTCGCCAAGTACCCGGCTGTGCTCAAAGATGAGCGCATGACCGCCTACATCTGCGACTACCTGCGCATCATGTCCTCCGGCAACATGGCCCCCCATGAGCTGGAAGGCCTGTTCGACATGGAGTTGTTCAGCCTTAAAGAAGAGTTGGAGCATCCTTCCCACGCCGTGACCGGCATCGCTGACGGTATGCCGGGTTTTGGTATCGTCGCGGCGGTACTCGGTATCGTGGTGACCATGGCGTCCCTGGGCGAGGGCGACCAGGCCGCCATCGGCATGCACGTGGGTGCGGCACTGGTGGGTACGTTCTTCGGTATTCTCGCGGCCTACGGCTTCTTCGGTCCGCTTGCGACCTCCCTGGCCCATGACGCCAAGGAAGAAATCAACCTGTACGAATCGATCAAGGCCAGCCTGGTCGCTTCGGCTTCCGGCATGCCGCCGTCCCTGGCGGTGGAGTTTGGCCGCAAGGTGCTGTACCCGAAGCATCGCCCAAGCTTCGCCGAGCTGGAACAAGCGGTTCGCGGTCGTTAAGCCATGGAAAACAACCAGCCGATAATCATCAAGCGCGTCAAGCGCTTCGCTGCGGGGCACCATGGCGGCGCCTGGAAAATCGCCTTCGCCGACTTTGCGACGGCGATGATGGCGTTCTTCCTGGTGCTGTGGCTGATGTCCACCGCCACGCCCGAACAGAAGATCGCCATCGCTGGCTACTTCAAAGACCCGATTGGTTTCTCGGAAAGCGGCACGCCCTTCGTGATCGACCTGGGTGGCTCGCCGCAATTGGCGCCTGAGCGCACCATCAACCCGGAAATCAAGACCGAGTCGCCCCAGGAGAAAATCCCGATCGAGCGCGACACCGTCGAGTCCATGGCTGAGCAGGTCGAGCAGGAGCGCCTTGAGCTGCTGCTGCAAGAGCTGCAGACCAAGGTCGAAGAAAACCCGCAACTGCTGAAATTCAAGGACCAGATTTCTTTTGAAATCACGCCGGAAGGCTTGCGCATCCAGATCACCGACGCCGCCAACCGGCCGATGTTCGACTCCGGCAGTGCGCGCCTGAAGCCGTACTTTGAAGACATCCTGCTGGCCATGGCCGACACCATCAAGGCGGTGCCGAACAAGATCAGCATCAGCGGCCACACCGACGCCAAGCCATACGCGGGCCAGGGTGATTTCGGCAACTGGGAACTCTCGGCCAACCGCGCCAACGCCGCGCGCCGCGCGCTGGTTGCCGGCAGTTATCCGGACCCGCAAGTGGCGCGCGTGGTGGGGTTTGCTTCGTCGCAGCTGTTTGATCATCAAGACCCGTTCAACCCGGTCAACCGCCGGATCGATATCGTGGTGCTGACCAAAAAGGCTCAGCGTGCGATTGAGGGTGATCAACCGCCGACGCCGCAACCTACCCCAGGCGCAGGCGCGCCGGGAGAGGTGCCGGCCGATCCGAACGCGATTCCACCAGGACAGGAGCCGTTGCCGGCGCATGAACTGCGTCAGAAGCTGAACTTGTTTGACGATGGTGGGGTGAAGGATCCTACGGTGCCGGGTACCGGTTCGTAAGCTTCACAAACAAAAAGGCCGCGATGATCGCGGCCTTGTTGTTTCTATCTGTGGGGTGAGCTTTCTGTGGCGAGGGAGCTTGCTCCCGCTGGACTGCGCAGCAGTCCCCAACTTTTTAGGGGCGCTGCGCACCCCAGCGGGAGCAAGCTCCCTCGCCACAAGGCTCAGTAACTGCTCTCCGGCAAACTCGCAATAATCGACCGATAGCTGTTCATCCGCTGCTGCTGCACACGCCCATCCTCCAGCGCCTTGAGCAATGCACAGCCCGGCTCACGGTCGTGTTTGCAGTCGCGGAAGCGGCAGGTGCCGATCAGGTCGTTGAATTCGATGAAGCCTGCTTCCACATCGCTGCGGCTGACGTGGCCGAGGCCGAATTCGCGGATACCGGGGGAGTCGATCAGCTCACCGCCGCCGGGGAAGTGGAACAACCGCGCGGTGGTGGTGGTGTGAGTACCCTGGCCGGACAGTTCCGACAGTGGGCCCACGCGGGTTTCGACTTCCGGCAGCAGGCTGTTGACCAGCGAGGATTTACCCACGCCCGACTGGCCGACAAACACGCTGATGCGCCCGTCCAACTGCTGTTGCAGCTGTTCCATGCCATTGCCGTGATGCGCCGAGACTTCCAGCACCGGGTAGCCGAGCGTGCGGTACACCGCCAACAGGGCATTCAGTGCCGGGGCGTTCTGCTCGTCGATCAGGTCGAATTTGTTCAACAGCAACAGTGGGCGGATGCCAGCGTGCTCGGCGGCGACCAGGTAGCGGTCGATCAGGTTGGCATGGGGCTCGGGCAGTGGCGCGAACACGATGACGATCATGTCGACGTTGGCCGCCACCGGCTTGAGCTGGCCACGGCTGTCCGGGCGGCGCAGTTCGGTGGTGCGTGGCAACTGGGCGACAATCACGCCGATGCCTTGGTTGCCGGCACGCCAGACCACTTGGTCGCCGGTCACCAGCGCAGGCAGGTTGGCGCGCAAGTGGCAACGGAACACTTGGCCTGCGAGTTCGCCTTCGAGCGCCTCGACTTCGACCTGCACACCAAAGTGCGCGATCACCAGGCCCGTTTGTTCAGGGCCCAGGTCGCCGCCTTCAAGCGCTTCCACGGCGGAGGATTCACGTTTGGCGGCGCGAGCGGCGCGTTCACCTTGAATCTTTTCGATGCGCCAGTTTTGGCGACGGTTGAGCTGGCGTTTGGCCATGGGTGTTCCGTGTCGATAATGCAAAGGTTGGGTAAAACGGTCGCGAGTCTAGCACGCCCCCGCCTGCTAAACTGCGCAGCTACGCCAAGGTGCCAAGAGAATCAAGCCATGCAAAACCCACAGAACCTGATTTGGATCGATCTGGAAATGACCGGTCTGAACCCCGACACCGACGTCATCATCGAGATGGCGACCATTGTCACCGACAGCAACCTCAACACCTTGGCCGAAGGTCCGGTGATCGCCATCCACCACAGCGATGCCGTCCTTGCCACCATGGACGAGTGGAACACCCGCACCCACGGCAACTCCGGCCTCACCCAGCGCGTGCGCGACAGCCGCATCAGCATGGCCGAAGCTGAGGCCGAGACCATCGCCTTCCTGGAAAAGTGGGTGCCCAAGGGCAAGTCGCCGATCTGCGGCAACAGCATCTGCCAGGACCGTCGCTTCCTTTATACCCACATGAAAGGGCTGGAAAGCTACTTCCATTACCGCAACCTGGATGTGTCGACACTCAAAGAGCTGGCCGCGCGTTGGGCGCCGGAAGTCAAAGACAGCTTCCATAAAGGCAGCACACATTTGGCGCTGGATGATATTCGCGAGTCGATTGCCGAGCTGCAGCATTACCGCAAGCATTTCATCAAAGCGTGACGCCCCCTTTTGGTGCCGTCAGCAAATGATTAGACTGCCGGCCTCAATGCAAGGATCGCCCTCATGCTGCTGATGCTCTACCTCATCGCCATCACCGCCGAAGCCATGACCGGCGCGCTGTCGGCCGGGCGACGCGGCATGGACTGGTTTGGCGTAGTGCTGATCGCGTGTGTGACAGCGCTGGGTGGCGGTTCAGTGCGTGACGTGCTGCTCGGGCATTACCCGCTGACCTGGGTCAAGCACCCGGAATACCTGGTGCTGACCTCGATTGCCGCACTGGTGACGATCTTTATTGCTCCGCTGATGCGTCGCCTGCGCTCGCTGTTCCTGGCGCTGGACGCCGTGGGCCTGGTGGCGTTCACCCTGATTGGTTGCATGACCGCGCTGGAAATGGGTCACGGCATGTTGGTGGCCTCGGTCAGTGGTGTGATCACTGGGGTTTTCGGTGGCATCCTGCGCGACATCTTCTGCAACGACATCCCGCTGATCTTCCGCCGCGAGCTGTACGCCAGCGTGTCGTTCCTCGCCGCCTGGTTCTACATGCTCTGCCTTTATCTGGAACTGCCCAGCGAGCAGTCGATCCTGCTGACCCTGTTCAGCGGCTTTCTATTGCGGCTGTTGGCGATCCGTTTTCACTGGGAAATGCCCAAGTTCGTCTACAACGACGACGTGCACTAACGGCTGGCGTGCTGGTTCAGCGCCCATTCCACGTGTTCGCGCACCAGCTCCGACGGGTAATCCCGGCGCGCCTTCAAGGCTTCCAGCACCGGAATACTCGACGGCGCATTGCCCAGGCCCACCGCCAGGTTGCGCAGCCAGCGCTCGTAGCCGGCACGACGCAGCGGTGAGCCTTCAGTACTGCTGAGGAATTTATCCTCGTCCCACATAAACAGTTCGGCCAGCTCCGCGTTATCCAGGTTGTGGCGCGGTTTGAAATCGCTTTCGGCGGTGGAGCGGGCGAAACGATTCCATGGGCATACGATCTGACAGTCATCACAGCCGAATACCCGATTGCCGATCAGTGGGCGCAAGTCCTCTGGGATCGCGTTCTTGAGCTCGATGGTCAGGTAGGAGATACAGCGCCGCGCGTCCAATACATAGGGGCCGACGAAGGCGTTGGTGGGGCAGATATCCAGGCAAGCGGTGCAGCGGCCGCAGTGTTCGGTGCTGTGAGGGGCATCGATCGGCAACGGCAGGTCGACGAATAGTTCGCTCAGAAAGAAGTAACTACCGGCCTTGCGATTGAGGACCAGGGTGTTTTTACCGATCCAGCCCAGCCCGGCTTTTTCGGCGATGGCTTTTTCCAGCACGGGCGCGCTGTCGACAAAGGCGCGGAAACCGAACGGGCCCGATCTGCGCTTGAATGCGATCAGCCAGTTGCTGCACGCGCTTGCGGATCAGCTTGTGGTAGTCACGGCCCAGGGCGTAACGCGAAATGTAGGCTTTTTCTGGCTTGGCCAGCAATTGGGCCATTTGCGTGTCGCCCGGCAGGTAATCCATGCGCAGCGACACCACGCGCAAGGTGCCCGGCACCAGTTCGTCGGGATGGGAGCGTTTGCTGCCATGGGCGCCCATGTAGTCCATCTCGCCGTGGTAGCCCGCGTCGAGCCAGCGTTGCAGGTGCTGCTCATGCTCGGCCAGGTCCAGGCCGCTGATGCCGACTTGTTGAAAGCCCAGCTCGCGGCCCCAGTCTTTGATCGATTGGGCGAGGGCGGGCAGATCGGACGTAATAGCAGGCATGAGACACGGGAAACCACAGGTTAGATGCGTATAATTCTGCCAGACATCGGAGCTTGAAGACGCATGCCGCAGACAAATCACGCAATAACCGACGTACAGCCCCTGTTGCACGGCCATTTGCCGCAACTGACAGTGCGTTCGCCGGACGCCCATAAAGGCCAGTTTGGCCACCTGTTGGTCATTGGCGGTGACCACGGCTTTGGCGGCGCCGCCTTGCTGAGCACCGAAAGTGCCTTGCGCAGTGGCGCGGGCATGGTGTCCCTGGCGACGCGCCCGGAACACGTGCCAGCCGCTTTGGCCCGCTTGCCGGAAGTCATGACCGTCGGCGTCAGCTCGGCCAACCAACTGATGGGCTTGTTGGAAAAGATCTCGGTCATTGTGATCGGGCCTGGGCTGGGTGAAGCGTCCTGGGGCAAAAGCCTGCTGTCCGTCGCCGCCAACGCCAAGCAGCCGCAAGTCTGGGATGCCGACGCCTTGAATCAGCTCGCCAATGGCGGCATCAGCTTGCCAGCCAACAGCGTGATCACCCCGCATCCGGGGGAGGCTGCGCGGTTGTTGGGCCTTTCGACAGCCGAGGTTCAGGCCGATCGTCTTAAGGTGGCGCGCGCGTTGAGTCAGACATTCAATGCAGTGGCTATCCTCAAGGGGGCTGGCAGTTTGATTGCCAGCCCGGACGGACGTGTTTCACGCTGTGACCAAGGCCATCCGGCGATGGCAACGGCGGGGCTAGGTGATGTCCTGGCCGGGCTGGTGGGCGCGTTGCTGGCCCAGGGCATGCCGGCCTATGAGGCAAGCTGCCTGGCGGTTTGGTTGCATGCCACGGCGGGTGATCGCCAGGGCACCTTTGGTCGCGGCTTGGCTGCCAGCGACTTGATACCCGCCATTCGTCAATTGCTGGAGGAGCAGTCGCCGTGTCTGAAGTAATCCTTTTTTTGGCCGATGAAGAGGCCATGGTTGCGTTCGGGCAACGCATTGCGCAGGTGACGGCGGGTGCAGGGCTGATCTTTCTGGAAGGTGACTTGGGGGCGGGCAAGACCACGCTATCCCGAGGGATTATCCGAGGGTTGGGCCATACAGGGGCAGTAAAAAGCCCTACGTTCACCCTGGTAGAACCCTACGAGATCGGCGCAGTGCGCGCCTTCCACTTTGACCTTTATCGTCTGGTTGACCCCGAAGAGCTCGAATATATGGGGATCCGGGATTACTTCGATGAAGATGCGTTGTGCCTGATCGAGTGGCCAGATAAAGGCACAGGCTTTTTGCCAAAGCCTGACATGACCATTACCATTACGCCGCATGAGCATGGACGTCAGTTGAAGTTGTTGCCCCAGAGCGCGCGCGGCCAGTCGTGGTGCGCCGCTTTGGCATTGGAATTCAAATAATTGGTGGGGTTAGGTATGCGCTTTCGCGCGTTGGTTGCTGTCGTGGGGGTGTTGCTTGCGGCAATGACTGTCAATGCTCTGGCTGCTTCACAGGTGAAGAGTGTTCGCCTGTGGCGAGCGCCGGATAACACGCGACTGGTGTTCGACCTGTCTGGCCCGGTCCAGCACAGCGTCTTTACCCTGACGGCGCCTGATCGCCTGGTGATCGACATCAACGGCGCGACCCTGGCCGCGCCGTTGAAAGTGTCCACTGCCAATACCCCGATTACCGCCATGCGCTCGGCCCAGCGCACGCCGACTGATCTGCGTGTGGTGATCGACCTGAAAAAGGTCGTGACCCCGAAAAGCTTCTCCTTGGCGCCCAACGCCCAGTACGGCAACCGGTTGGTGGTCGACCTGTTCGACAATGCCGCCGATGCCAACCCGCCGCCTGCACCGCCTCCAAGCGTCGCGACTGTCCCGGCGGTGCCGGTCAACCCGTCGCAACCACAGGTCAAGCTGCCTCCGCCGCCACCGGCTCCCGCCGGCAAGCGTGACATTATCGTGGTGATCGACGCCGGTCACGGCGGCGAAGACCCCGGTGCCTCCGGCTCACGCGGCCAGCATGAAAAAGACGTGGTGCTGGCGATTGCCCGTGAACTGCAGCGCCAGATCAACGCGATGAAAGGCTACCGCGCTGAGCTGACCCGTACCGGCGACTACTTCATTCCGTTGCGCGGCCGTACCGAAATTGCCCGCAAGAAAGGCGCTGACCTGTTCGTATCGATCCATGCCGACGCCGCGCCTTCTACCGCAGCCTTTGGCGCCTCGGTGTTTGCCCTGTCGGATCGCGGCGCGACGTCTGAGACCGCCCGCTGGCTGGCCGACAGTGAAAACCGTTCCGACTTGATCGGCGGGGCGGGTAACGTCTCCCTTGATGACAAAGACAAAATGCTCGCCGGCGTACTGCTCGACTTGTCGATGACCGCTTCGCTGACGTCCAGCTTGAACGTGGGCCAGAAGGTCCTGAGTAACATCGGCCGGGTCACCTCGCTGCACAAACAGCGCGTGGAACAAGCAGGATTCATGGTGTTGAAGTCGCCGGATATCCCATCGATCCTGGTGGAGACCGGGTTTATCTCCAACTCCAACGAGGCCTCGAAGCTGGCCAGCGCCAGTCACCAGCAAGCGCTGGCGCGTTCCATCAGCGCCGGTGTGCGCCAGTTCTTCCAGCAGAATCCGCCACCGGGCACCTACATCGCCTGGCTGCGTGACTCCGGGAAAATCGCCCAAGGCCCGCGCGACCATCGCGTACAGCCCGGCGACACCCTGGCCATGCTGGCTGTGCGTTTCCAGGTGTCGGCCGCGACCTTGCGCAGCGCCAACAACCTGAAGACCGATGAATTGAAAGTCGGCCAGGTGTTGACCATCCCTGGCACCGAATTGGCGGCGCAGTAATGAGCGACTCGATCCTGGATAACGGCTCACGCATCGAACTGCTCAGCCCGCGCCTTGCCAACCAGATTGCGGCGGGCGAGGTGGTGGAGCGTCCGGCATCGGTGATCAAGGAGCTGCTGGAAAACAGCATCGACTCCGGCGCCAAGCGCATTGATGTCGACGTGGAGCAGGGCGGCGTCAAGCTGCTGCGCGTGCGTGATGATGGCAGCGGTATCTCGTCCGACGACCTGCCGCTGGCCCTGGCCCGTCACGCCACCAGCAAGATTCGCGACCTGGAAGACCTTGAGCGGGTGATGAGCCTGGGCTTTCGCGGTGAGGCCCTGGCGTCCATCAGCTCTGTGGCGCGCCTGACCCTGACGTCCCGCACCCGCAGCGCCGAGCAGGCCTGGCAAGTGGAAACCGAAGGTCGCGACATGGCGCCTCGGGTCCAGCCGGCAGCCCATCCCGTCGGTACGTCGGTGGAAGTGCGCGACCTGTTCTTCAACACCCCGGCGCGGCGCAAATTCCTCAAGGCCGAGAAAACCGAATTCGATCACCTGCAGGAAGTCATCAAGCGCCTGGCCCTGGCCCGCTTCGATGTGGCATTCCACCTGCGGCATAATGGCAAGACCATCCTCAGCCTGCACGAAGCCCACGATGACGCCGCGCGTGCTCGCCGGGTGTCAGCGATATGCGGGCCAGGTTTCCTGGAGCAGGCGCTGCCGATTGAAATCGAGCGCAATGGCCTGCGGCTGTGGGGTTGGGTCGGTTTGCCGACCTTCTCCCGCAGCCAGGCGGACTTGCAGTACTTCTTTGTGAACGGCCGTGCGGTGCGCGACAAACTGGTGGCCCACGCGGTGCGCCAGGCCTATCGCGACGTGCTTTTCAACGGGCGTCACCCGACGTTTGTGTTGTTCTTTGAGGTCGACCCGTCGGTGGTGGACGTCAACGTGCACCCGACCAAGCACGAAGTGCGCTTCCGTGATGGGCGCATGGTGCATGACTTCCTTTATGGCACCTTGCACCGCACCCTGGGTGATGTGCGTCCGGATGATCAGTTGTCTGCGCCTATTGTGACCGCAGTGGTCCGTCCGAGTGGTCCGGAAGCTGGCGAGTTCGGCCCTCAAGGCGAAATGAGCCTAGCGGCCAACCTGCTGCAATCGCCGCAGTCGCAACCTACCTATACCGCGCCGAACTCCGGCGCCGGCTCGGGTTATCAATACCAATACACGCCACGCCCTCAATCGGCGGTGCCGGTGGCCGAGGCCCAGGCGGCTTACCGTGAGTTTTTCGCGCCGCTGCCAGGTGCCGAAGCGGGCGCGCCTGTGGCTTTGCCAGAAGGTGGCGGGGATATTCCGCCGCTGGGCTACGCGTTGGCGCAGCTCAAGGGTATCTACATCCTGGCGGAAAACGCACATGGTCTGGTGCTGGTGGACATGCATGCCGCCCACGAGCGGATCATGTACGAACGCCTCAAGATCGCCATGGCCAGCGAAGGCCTCAGCGGCCAGCCGCTGCTGGTGCCGGAGTCCCTGGCCGTCAGTCAGCGTGAGGCCGATTGTGCCGAAGAGCACCACGGCGTGTTCCAGAAGCTAGGCTTTGAGTTGCAGCGCCTGGGCCCGGAAACCCTGGCCATCCGCCAGATTCCCGCGCTGCTCAAGCAGGCCGAGGCCAACCGCCTGGTCGCCGACGTGCTGGCGGACCTGATGGAATACGGCACCAGTGACCGTATCCAGGCGCACATCAACGAGTTGCTCGGCACCATGGCCTGCCACGGCGCCATCCGCGCCAATCGCCGCCTGGCCCTGCCGGAAATGAACGGCCTGCTGCGCGACATGGAAAACACCGAGCGCAGCGGGCAATGCAACCATGGCCGACCGACCTGGACCCAGATGGGCCTGGACGATCTGGACAAACTGTTCTTGCGCGGCCGTTGATGAGTGCCTTGCCCCCCGCGATCTTCCTGATGGGCCCCACGGCCGCCGGCAAGACCGACCTGGCCATCGAGCTGACCAAAGTGCTGCCGTGCGAGCTGATCAGTGTCGACTCTGCCCTGGTTTACCGGGACATGGACATCGGCACGGCCAAGCCTTCCAAGGAGCTGTTGGCCCAATACCCGCATAAGCTGATCGACATCATCGATCCGTCGCAGAGCTATTCTGCCGCGGATTTTCGCACCGATGCCCTGGCGGCCATGGCCGATATCACCGCGCGGGGCAATATTCCGCTGCTGGTGGGCGGCACGATGCTCTATTACAAGGCTTTGCAGGAAGGTCTGGCGGATATGCCGCCGGCCGATGCCCAGGTGCGCGCCGAGCTTGAAGAAGAGGCTCTACGCCTTGGCTGGCAAGCCTTGCACGACCAGTTGGCCTCCGTGGACCCGGTGTCCGCCGCGCGCATTCACCCCAATGACCCGCAGCGCCTCACTCGCGCCCTGGAAGTCTGGCGCGTGAGCGGGCAGACCATGACTGAACATCGCCTGAAACAAAGTGCGCAAAGTGCTGACGCAGGCGCATCTGGCGCGTCACAATTGCCCTATACTGTGGCGAATCTGGCCATCGCTCCGGCAAATCGCCAGGTGCTGCATGATCGAATTGCACAAAGATTCACAATTATGTTGGAACAGGGGTTTGTGGACGAGGTCGTAGCTCTGCGTTCCAGAGGTGACCTGCATCCAGGGTTACCTTCGATACGTGCTGTAGGCTACCGCCAAGTCTGGGATCATCTGGATGGCAAGCTGACGTCAGCCGAAATGCAGGAACGCGGCATCATTGCCACGCGCCAGTTGGCGAAACGCCAGTTCACCTGGTTGCGCAGCTGGAGCGATTTGCACTGGCTGGACAGCCTGGACAGCGACAATCTGTCACGCGCCTTGAAATACTTGGGAACGGTCTCCATATTGAGCTGAGTCCTTGCAATTGCCGTCTATCCTTGGGGGTGTGACGGCCATAAGCTATCTATTTTCCGATTTTTTATTATTGATCCTTAAAGGAGTGCGGCACATGTCAAAAGGGCATTCGCTACAAGACCCTTACTTGAATACTTTACGTAAAGAGAAAGTGGGGGTTTCCATCTACCTGGTCAACGGTATCAAGCTGCAAGGCACGATCGAGTCGTTCGACCAGTTCGTGATCCTGCTGAAAAACACCGTCAGCCAGATGGTCTACAAGCACGCTATCTCGACAGTCGTTCCTGTTCGTCCAATCCGTCTGCCTAGCGCAGCCGGTGATGAAGCAGCTGACGCTGAGCCAGGTAACGCCTGATAGGAGTCTCCTTTGTTCTTTGAGCGCCACGGTGGTGGTGAGCGGGTCATTCTCGTTCACTTGGATGGACAGGACCCTGAGGCGCGCGAAGATCCGCAGGAGTTTCAGGAGTTGGCAAATTCGGCCGGCGCCGAGACCGTTGCGTTTTTTAACGTGCCGCGTCATCGGCCAACCGCCAAATTCCTGATTGGCAGCGGCAAGGTCGAGGAACTGCGCGACCTGGTCCATGCCGAAGAAGCCGATCTGGTGATCTTTAATCACGTCCTCACGCCCAGTCAGGAACGTAACCTCGAACGTGTCTTCGAGTGTCGCGTGATCGACCGTACCGGTCTGATTCTCGATATTTTTGCCCAGCGCGCCCGTACCCATGAAGGCAAGCTCCAGGTTGAACTGGCCCAGCTTGACCACATGAGCACCCGCCTGGTCCGCGGCTGGACTCACCTTGAGCGTCAAGGTGGCGGCATCGGCATGCGCGGTCCGGGTGAAACCCAGCTCGAAACCGACCGACGCCTGTTGCGGGTTCGCCTGCGCCAGATCAAGGGTCGTCTCGAGAAAGTGCGCAGCCAGCGTGAGCAATCGCGCCGTGGGCGTACCCGCGCGGATATCCCGACCGTGTCCCTGGTGGGCTATACCAACGCCGGCAAATCCACACTCTTCAATAATGTGACGAAATCGGACGTGTACGCGGCCGACCAACTGTTCGCCACCCTCGACCCGACCTTGCGCCGTCTGGATCTGGACGACCTGGGGCCGATTGTCCTGGCCGACACCGTGGGTTTCATTCGTCACTTGCCGCACAAGCTGGTCGAGGCATTTCGGTCTACGCTCGAAGAGTCGAGCAATTCCGACCTGCTGTTGCACGTGATCGATGCGGCTGAACCGGATCGCATGTTGCAGATTGAACAGGTGATGCTGGTGCTGGGCGAGATTGGTGCCCAGGACTTGCCGATCCTCGAGGTCTATAACAAACTCGATTTGCTTGAAGGCGTTGAGCCACAAATCCAGCGCGATGAGAACGGCAAGCCCCAGCGGGTCTGGCTGTCGGCGCGTGATGGCAGTGGTCTTGAGTTGCTTGAACAGGCCATTGCCGAGTTGCTCGGCGGCGATTTGTTCGTTGGCACCTTGCGCTTGCCCCAGCGTTTTGCTCGACTGCGTGCACAGTTTTTCGAGTTGGGCGCGGTACAGAAAGAAGAACACGACGAAGAAGGTGTCAGCTTGCTGGCCGTTCGATTGCCGCGCTCGGAGCTCAATCGGCTGGTCAGCCGTGAGGGCGTTGTACCGACAGAGTTCATCGAACAACACACTTTGCAATAAAAGCCTCCTAAAGCGGTTGTGCCGCAGTGGCAGGCATTCTGTAGCATTGGTCGGCGCGCCGTGGGTGCGTCTTTGCTTTATCAGATGGAGAGCGCTATGGCTTGGAATGAGCCGGGTGGCAACTCGAATAATCAGGATCCTTGGGGTGGTAAACGCCGCAATAATGGCGACCGCAAGGGGCCACCAGATCTCGACGAGGCCTTCCGAAAGCTGCAGGAAAGCCTGAATGGGTTGTTCGGTGGTGGAAAAAAACGTGGTGGTGACGACGGCGGTCGCACAAGCAAGGGCGGCGGCTATGGCCTGCTGGGCCTGGGTCTTGTCGTGCTGGCGGCCGTATGGCTATACAGCGCCGTCTACGTGGTGGACGAGCAGGAGCAAGCCGTGGTGCTGCGCTTCGGCAAGTACTACGAGACAGTCGGCCCTGGCCTGAACATCTACTTCCCGCCGATCGACAAGAAGTACATGGAAAACGTCACGCGTGAGCGTGCCTACACCAAGCAGGGCCAGATGCTGACCGAAGACGAGAACATCGTCGAAGTGCCGCTGACCGTGCAGTACAAGATCAGCAACCTGCAGGACTTCGTGCTGAACGTTGATCAGCCGGAAATCAGCCTGCAACACGCTACCGAAAGTGCCCTGCGCCACGTCGTCGGTTCGACCGCGATGGACCAGGTGCTGACCGAAGGTCGTGAATTGATGGCCAGCGAGATCAAGGAGCGCCTGCAGCGGTTCCTCGATACCTATCGCACCGGTATCACCGTTACCCAGGTGAACGTACAGAGCGCAGCCGCACCGCGTGAAGTGCAGGAAGCCTTCGATGACGTGATCCGTGCCCGTGAAGACGAGCAGCGTTCGCGCAACCAGGCTGAAACCTACGCCAACGGCGTCGTGCCGGAAGCCCGTGGTCAGGCCCAGCGCATCCTAGAGGATGCCAACGGTTACCGCGACGAAGTGGTCTCCCGCGCCAAGGGTGAGGCGGATCGCTTTACCAAGCTGGTCGCCGAGTACCGCAAGGCGCCGGAAGTCACGCGTGAGCGTCTGTACCTGGACACCATGCAGGAAGTCTTCAGCAACACCAGCAAGGTTCTCGTGACCGGCAGCAAAGGTGGGCAGAACAACCTGCTGTACCTGCCGCTGGACAAGATGATCGAAGGTGGTCGTAGCAGCACCAGCGCACCGTCCACCGGTTCCAATGCCGCTGCCAACGAAGCGAGCGCCCGTGCGGCCGCTGACTTGCTGCAACAGCAAACACGTACCAGGGAGAGTCGTTGATGAGCAATAAATCGCTGACCGCCCTGATTGTGGGCGTCGTCGTGGTCATCGCTGCCTGGAACTGCTTCTACATTGTGGCTCAGACCGAGCGTGCGGTGCTGCTGCAATTCGGTCGCGTGGTCCAGGCGGATGTCCAGCCGGGCCTGCATGTGAAAGTCCCCTACGTCAACCAGGTGCGCAAGTTCGACGCCCGCCTGATGACCCTGGATGCACCGACACAGCGCTTCCTGACCCTGGAAAAGAAAGCCGTGATGGTTGACGCCTACGCCAAGTGGCGCGTCAAGGATGCCGAGCGCTTCTACACCGCGACCTCCGGCCTCAAGCAGATTGCTGACGAGCGTTTGTCGCGCCGTCTGGAATCGGGCCTGCGTGACCAGTTTGGTAAGCGCACCCTGCACGAGGTGGTATCCGGTGAGCGTGACGCGCTGATGGCTGACATCACGCGTTCGCTGAACACGATGGCAGAGAAAGAACTGGGCATTGAAGTGGTTGATGTCCGGGTCAAGGCGATCGACCTGCCGAAGGAAGTGAACCGCAGCGTGTTCGAGCGTATGAGCACCGAGCGTGAGCGTGAAGCCCGTGAGCACCGCGCCAAGGGTAACGAGCTGGCAGAAGGTATCCGTGCAGATGCCGATCGTCAGCGCCGTGTACTGCTGGCCGAAGCCTATCGCGAGTCTGAAGAGGCCCGTGGTGATGGCGATGCTCAAGCTGCGGCGATCTATGCCAAGGCCTACGGCCAGGACCAGGAGTTCTACGCGTTCTACCGTAGCCTGCGCGCCTACCGTGAAAGCTTCGCGAACAAAACCGACGTCATGGTGCTGGACCCAAGCAGCGACTTCTTCCGCTACCTGGAAAAGTCCAAGTAACCAGCCTGTGATTCTGTAGGTTTCACTCCCGTCGGGCGGCTAAAACGCCTGGCGGGGTGATCCTTTCAGAAAACGGGTGTATGATGCGGCAGCCGGGAAATTCCCGGCTTTTTTGCGTCTGCATGTTTGATTCGGCAGGCGTGACAGGTTTTTCGAGGAAAGTGCCCGACGAGGCCGATTACAGGCCGTTCGTCACGTCGCTCTTGCGCGTGGTTTATGCAGGGGGCGGGTATTTTCTGCTTCACTCAAGGCTCGGCCGAGGGCTGGCCGCCCGGATCAAAGGGGAATGGCGTAATGGCAACGGTAGACCGCTGGCTGCTGCCAGATGGCATCGAAGAAGTACTGCCACCAGAAGCTGCGCGCATCGAAGTAGCGCGTCGCCAGGTGTTGGATCTGTTCCAGAGCTGGGGTTACGAGTTTGTCGTGACCCCCCATATCGAGTACCTGGAATCCCTGCTGACCGGCGCGGGCCAGGACCTGGATCTGCGCACCTTCAAGGTCATCGACCCGCAATCGGGCCGGCAAATGGGTTTCCGTGCCGACATCACGCCGCAAGTGGCGCGCATCGATGCGCACACCCTGCGTCGCGAAGGTCCGAGCCGCCTGTGCTACGCCGGCAGCGTGCTGCATGCACAGCCGCGTGCGTTGTCGTCGTCCCGCAGCCCGATCCAGCTGGGCGCCGAGTTGTACGGCGATGCGAGCCCGAGCAGCGACGTTGAAGTGATCAGCCTGATGCTGGCCATGCTGCAACTGGCTGATGTGCCGGATGTCCACATGGACCTGGGCCACGTCGGTATCTACCGTGGCCTGGCCCGTGCGGCTGGTTTGTCTGGTGAAGTGGAACAACAGCTGTTCGATGCCCTGCAACGCAAGGCCATCGATGAGGTGATTGCTCTGACCGCGGGCGTGCCTGCCGACCTGGCTGACATGCTGCGTGCACTGGTCAACCTGTGCGGCGGCCGTGAAGTGCTGGTGGCTGCCCGCGAGCGCCTGGCCAATGCGCCGGCGCCGGTACTGGCTGCACTGAACGACGTACTGGCGATTGCCGAGCAGTTGTCGGCGCGCTTCCCGGAGCTGCCGCTGTACTTTGATCTGGGTGAGCTGCGCGGCTACCACTACCACACTGGTGTGGTGTTCGCCGTCTTTGTACCGGGCGTTGGCCAAGCCATCGCCCAAGGTGGTCGTTATGACGATATCGGCGCCGACTTCGGTCGTGCGCGTCCGGCCACTGGATTCTCCACCGATTTGAAAACCCTGGTGACCCTGGGGCGTGCTGAGGTCGAGCTGCCGTCTGGTGGCATCTGGATGCCCGACAGTACGGACGCAGCACTCTGGCAGCAGGTTTGCCAGTTGCGCAGTGAGGGTCAGCGTGTCGTCCAGGCTTTGCCTGGGCAGCCATTGGCCGCCGCCCGTGAAGCGGACTGCGACCGGCAATTGATTCTGCAGAACGGGCTTTGGCAAGTATCGCCACTGGCTTCTTGAGTTTTCCTGCCGGCCATCGCCGGCACCAAGTTTGCGCGAATGAGGACAAGTGTTATGGGTAAGAATGTCGTAGTCCTGGGCACCCAATGGGGTGATGAGGGCAAAGGCAAGATCGTTGATCTGCTGACCGAACATGCTGCCGCCGTAGTGCGCTACCAAGGTGGCCACAACGCTGGCCACACCCTGGTCATCGATGGCGAAAAAACCGTCTTGCACCTGATCCCGTCGGGCGTTCTGCGCGAAGGCGTGCAGTGCCTGATCGGCAACGGCGTGGTGGTTGCACCTGACGCCCTGCTGCGTGAGATCACCAAGCTGGAAGAGAAAGGCGTACCGGTGCGCGAGCGCCTGCGTATCAGCCCGTCCTGCCCGCTGATCCTGTCCTTCCACGTTGCGCTGGACCAGGCCCGTGAAAAGGCCCGTGGCGAGCTGAAGATCGGTACCACCGGTCGCGGCATCGGCCCAGCGTACGAAGACAAGGTTGCACGCCGTGGCCTGCGTGTGGGCGACCTGCTCAACATGCCGCGCTTTGAAGACAAGCTGCGTGAATTGGTGGATTACCACAACTTCATGCTGGTCGGTTACTACAAAGAGCCAGCCATCGAGTTCGAGAAAACCCTGGCCGAGTGCAAGGAATACGCTGAGCTGCTCAAGCCGCTGATGCTGGACGTGACCGCCGAGCTGCACGACCTGCGTCGCGCTGGCAAAGACATCATGTTCGAAGGCGCCCAAGGCTCCCTGCTGGACATCGACCACGGTACCTACCCGTACGTGACCAGCTCCAACACCACCGCGGGTGGCGTTGCGACCGGTTCCGGCGTTGGCCCGATGTTCCTGGACTACATCCTGGGCATCACCAAGGCTTACACCACTCGCGTAGGTTCGGGTCCGTTCCCGACTGAGCTGTTCGACGACGTCGGCGCTCACCTGGCCAAGCAAGGTCACGAATTCGGCGCGACCACCGGCCGTGCTCGTCGTTGTGGCTGGTTCGACGCCGTTATCCTGCGTCGCGCTATCGATGTGAACAGCATCTCGGGCATCTGCCTGACCAAGCTGGACGTACTCGACGGCCTGGAAACCATCAACATCTGCATCGGCTACAAAGATGCCGAAGGCAAGGACGTTGCTCCGACCGACGCCGACAGCTACGTGGGCCTGCAGCCTGTGTACGAAGAAGTGCCGGGCTGGACCGAATCGACCGTGGGCGCCAAGACCCTGGAAGAGCTGCCGGCTAACGCCCGTGCCTACATCAAACGTGTCGAAGAGCTGATCGGTGCGCCGATTGACATTATTTCGACAGGTCCGGACCGCAACGAAACCATCGTTCTGCGTCACCCGTTCGCTTAATAAGCTGTTGATGTAAAAAGCAAAGGGCTCCTTCGGGAGCCCTTTGTCGTTTCTGTCGCCTGGGCGGCACGACCCTTGCTTTGGTTCTTTCTTTCGCGGTGCTATCAAATTAATGGCACCCGTGGTGGAGGGATTCCCGATGTCTGCCGTTCTCTCATTGTTACAAAGCCGTCTGTTGCGGCCGGTGTTCGTTACCCTAGGTATCGCCCTTTTGGTGCAAGTGCTGGTGGCCGTCGCCCTGACGCGAAGCACCGTCACCGCGCTGGAGGCTGATTTGGGCAATCGCCTGGGTATCGACAGCCAGAAACTGTCGGGTGAATTGGCCCAGGCCGGTAAAGAAGTCACGTCCAGCCTGGACAGCTTGTCGACCAGTACCCGTCAGCGTCTGACAACGGGGCTTTCAACCCGCCTGCAGGAAGAGCAGAAGCAGCTGCGTGCGACCCTGGAAAAAGACCTGAAAGACTCCGCCAATGACATGGCGCAACTGCTGGCCTCGGTGGCGCCCCGCGCTATGTGGGACAGCGACGTGCCGACGCTGTCGGAGTTCGCCCGGCGTGCCCAGCGTAATCCCAACGTGCTGTTCGTGGTCTATGACGACGCGGCGGGTGAGCATCTGACCCGCTACCTCAACCGTGAAAACCCGATCAACCAGGCGCTGTTGGAAAAGGGCAAGGGTGACCGCGCCCTGGATAAGGTGTTGGATGCGGCCAAAGATGATCCTTCGGTGTTCTATGTCGAGGCGTCCATTAGCCCCAACGGCGTGGAGATCGGCAAGGTGCGCATGGGGGTTTCCACGGCCGCAGTGGAGGCTGATCTGGCCGCGCTGGATAAGCGTTTCGCCGCACTGATCGCCAGCGGTGACCAACTGGTGGGCGACAGCCTCAAGGGGGCGGCGGCCGATAGCGCTGCCGCCATGGGCGCGCGCCTGCAATCCGCGCAAGCCACCGCCACCCAAATGACGGCCAACACCACCAGCGCCGTCCAGGACGCCGCCGGCACCTTGCGCTGGCGCATCGGCATGGGCTTGGCGCTGGTCGGTTTGGGCGTGTTGCTGTTGATCGCCATCGTGTTGGGCCGTCGCGTGGTCAATCGTTTGAAGTTGCTGATTGCTGCCATGGATGACTTGGCGGCGGGCGAGGGTGATCTCACCAAGCGCGTGCAAATCAGCAGCAAGGATGAAATCGGCGACATGGCTTCGGCGGTCAATCGCTTTGTGGATAAGTTGCAGCCCATCGTGCGCGAGGCGGGGGATGTGGCCCAGCGCACCTGCGTGGAAATCGGCGCGATGACCCTGCGCAATGCCGGTGCTGACGCTGCGGCCGGTTTACAGCGCGATGAAGTGGCCGAGAGCTTGCGCGCACTGTCGCAGATGGCCGACGAGGCGCAAGCCGAGAGCCATGCGATGCAGGCGGCGTTGCAGCAGGTGGTGGATATTCGCCAGGCCACGGATGAGAACTCGCGGACCTCGGCTGAGGTCGGCAGTTTGATCGAGGCGCTGGCGGGCCAAGTACAAGCGGGCTCCACGGTTATCGAGCGCTTGGCCCAGCAAAGCCAGCAGATCGAGGTGGTGCTGACCGTGATTCATGGCATTGCCGAGCAAACCAATTTGCTCGCCCTCAACGCCGCAATCGAGGCGGCGCGTGCGGGTGAGACCGGTCGCGGCTTTGCGGTGGTGGCGGATGAAGTGCGTGCGCTGGCGAGCAAGACCCAAAGCTCCACCGGCGATATCCAGGCGCATATCGTGGCGTTGCAGCAGGGCGCGCGGGAGGCGGTGGAAACCATCGGCAAGGCCGGGCGTCAGGCTAATGAAGGTTTGCTGGTGCTGCGTGACAGCGTGCGCTTGCAGCAGACGGTGCAGGCCTCGGTGGAGCAGGTGCATGCGGCGATTGGCTTGGCGACACGCGCGGCCGAGCATCAAGCGCAGGGTGCCCATGCGGTGCGGGGTAGGGTCGAGGTGATCCATGCCCAGGCCGAACGTGCCGCCCAGGCGGTGGTGGAGACCACCGCCAGTGGCAAGGTGCTGGATGGGCTGGCGGCGCAGTTGAAGGCGAGCCTGGGGCAGTTCAGGGCTTAGCGTCGTCAGTGCTGGCCCCTTCGCGAGCAAGCCCGCTCCCACATTTGGAATGCATTTCAAAATGTGGGAGCGGGCTTGCTCGCGAAAACGATCTTAACGGCTCAGATACATCCGAGTCGTTAGCAGATAAACCGGCAACCCCGACACCAAAATCAACAGCGCCGCATATGGCGCTGCAGCCGCGAATTCAACATTCGAGGTATGCGCCCACACCGCCGTCGCCAAGGTATTCAGCCCCGTTGGGCTCAGCAGCAGCGTCGCCGTCAATTCCTTCATCGCATCCAGAAACACCAGCGCAAACGCCGCCCCCAATGCCGGGAAGATAATCGGCAATGTCACCCTGCAAAACGCACCGAACGATGAAGCCCCCAACGTGCGTGCAGCCTCTTCAAGCTGCGGCGCAGCCTTGTTCAGCGCGGTACGGATCGGCGCCTGGGCCAGCGGCAAAAACAGCAGCGCATAAGCAATCAACAGCAATGCCGAGGTCTGGTACAGCGCCGGCACATAGTGCAGGGCGAAGTACACCAGCGTCAGCGCAATCACCAAGCCGGGCAGGGCGTGCAGCAGATACGGCAGGCGTTCGGCCCAGATCGCCAACTGGCCTTTGTAGCGCACCACCAGCAACCCGACCGGCACCGCCAGTACCAGGCAAAGCGCGGCGCCGCCCAGGGACAGTGCCAATGAAGACAGCAGCGCCTCACCGATTTCTGCTACTGGGAAAGCGGCAGAAGATCCCACCGCCAACCAATAACCGAGCATCCCCAGCGGAATCCCGCTGCCGATGATCGCCAGCGCCAGGCAATACACTTGGCCCAACGGCGCCCATTGACCCAGTCGAACCTGCTCCGCATGCCGCGCCGCGCCCTGGCCAATACGCACATGCCGGCCCTTGCCGCGCACGCGCAACTCCAGCCACAGCAGCGTCAGGCACATCAACAGCAACACCGCCGAGAGCATCGCGGCATTCGCATTGCTGAACTCGAGCTCGAACTGTTGGTAGATGGCGGTGGTAAAGGTCTGCAAACCGATGATCGACAGCGCGCCGAACTCCACCAGCATATGCAGTGCGATCAACAATGCCCCGGCCAGCAGCGAAGGCCACAGCAGCGGCAAAGTGATGCGAAAGAACACGCCCCAGCGATTCAGCCCCAGGGTGCGGGCCGACTCTTCCAGGGAGGGATCAAGATTGCGCAGGGTCGCTGCCACCGGCAAAAAAACCAGCGGGTATTTCGACAGGCTCATCACCAGGATCGCCCCGCCAAGCCCTTCGAAACTGGCGCTCAGCGATACCCAGGTAAAGCTGCTGACAAACGCCGGTACCGCAAACGGCAGGCACAGGATCACGCCCCAGATGCGTCGCCCTGGCAGATTGCTGCGCTCCAGCAGCCAGGCCAGGGATAGGCCGATCGCGCCACACGTCACCGTCACCCCGATCATCAGCGCCATGGTATTGCGCAGCAACCCGAACACATAAGGCCGCCAGAGCAGGTGCACCGCCTCCGCCCAACCGGCTTGCCACGCCTTGAGCCCGACATAGGCCAGCGGCAGCAAGCTCAAGCTGACCAGCAACAGTACGGGCAGCAACAACCAGATCGACGGGCGCTTGCGCCTAGGGCTGAACCCCCCGCGCAGGGCGGGGGCGGGTAGCGATGGGTTCATCAGTTCAAGCCAACGTCACGTTCCAGATCCAAGGCTTCTTCGGCGTTGCCCAGGTCGGCGGGGGTGACTTTCGGCGGTTGCAGTTCGCTGAAAGGCTTGAGGCCACGGTTGGATTCCATGCCTTTGCGCAGCGGGTATTCGGCCGAGGTGTTGGTGATGACGCGCTGGCCTTCTTCACTGGCCATGAACGCCAGCAGTTGCTGGGCTTCTTTCGGATGCTTGCTGGATTTCAGCGCCGCCGCCGAAGACACGGTGATCAAGCCACCGGCATCGCCATCGGTGAAGTAATGCAGTTGGGAGTCCAGGTTGGTTTTTTCTTTCTTCAGGGCGAACCAGTAGTAGTTGTTCACCAGTACGGTGGCCACTTCGCCATTTTCAACGGCTTTGAGGGCGACCATGTTGTTGCTGTACACCTTGCCGAAGGCGCGCAGGCCGGTCAGCCATTCTTCGGCGGCTTCACGCCCGTGCAGCTTGATGATCGCCACGGCCTGTTCCTGGAACGCGCCGCTGGTGGGCACAAAGCCGACCTTGCCTTGCCACTCGGGGCCGGCGAAATCCAGCACCGATTTCGGCAGGTCTTTTTCCGCGATCAATTTAGGATTGAACGCCACGACGCGGGTGCGTGCGGTCACGCCCATCCAGTCGCCGTTGGCGCCGACGTAATCCTTGGGCAATACGTCGAGGGTGCTGGCGTCGATCTTGGCCAGCAGGCCTTGCTCGCCGAGTTTGTTCAGGGGTGGCGATTCTTCGGTGTAGATCACGTCGGCAGGCGAGCGGTCGCCTTCTTCCACGACCTGGCTGGCGAGCTGATTGCTGCTGCCTTTGCGCACGTTGACGTGAATGCCGGTCTTGGCTTCGAAGGCTTTGGCGAGTTCATCGCCGACTTCTTTGTGCTGGCCGTTGTACAGGGTCAGGGAAACCTTGTTGGCGGAGTAGGCGGTGGGCGAGAGCAGGGTCAGGCCGAGTAGAGTGATGGTCAGGCCACGCAGAAGGGATGTCTTGAGATGGGTATCGCGGATCATCATCCGGGTTGTTCCTCACTTGTATGCAACAAATACTTACAAGGATAAACGATAAAGTTTCTCAGGTGCGGGCGAGGGGGGAAATCGCTGGGAAAGTTTCCGAGATGAGGTTTTTAAAGCCCGGAAACGAAAAAACCCGCTTTCGCGGGTTTGATCTGAATTTGGTGCCCAGGAGAAGACTCGAACTTCCACGACCTTGCGATCACCAGCACCTGAAGCTGGCGTGTCTACCAATTTCACCACCTGGGCATTATCAGCAGCGCTTGCGCTGTTGATGGGACGAACTATACGGAGGGCTTTTTGATCTGTAAACCCCTGATTCGAAAAAATAAATCAAGTTTTCCGTTAAAAATCAAAGACCTGAAACGAAAAAACCCGCTTTCGCGGGTTTGATCTGAATTTGGTGCCCAGGAGAAGACTCGAACTTCCACGACCTTGCGATCACCAGCACCTGAAGCTGGCGTGTCTACCAATTTCACCACCTGGGCAGCATCAACAACGTTGCCGTCGTCGATGGCGCGCACTATACGGAGGGGATTTTAAGCTGTAAAGCCCTGCCACGAAAAAAGCCTGGAAAATTTCGCCAATGGTCGTGCAAGGTGCCTGCCGGGGGCTGCAAAGGGCTTTAAAAGGCTTGTTGGCGTCTGAAATTTCCCGTTTCAATACGCGTATGCCAAACTAACCCGCATATAGACAAGGTGAAAACTCTCTAATGGCCGATTGGCAGTCCCTCGATCCCGAGGCCGCTCGTGAAGCGGAAAAATATGAAAACCCTATTCCTAGCCGCGAACTGATCCTGGCGCATCTCGCCGATCGGGGTTCGCCTGCTAGCCGTGAGCAGTTGGTTGAAGAATTCGGTCTGACCACCGAAGACCAGCTCGAAGCCCTGCGCCGCCGTTTGCGTGCCATGGAACGTGATGCTCAACTGATCTACACCCGCCGTGGTACTTACGCGCCTGTGGATAAGCTCGACCTGATCCTGGGCCGCATTGCCGGCCACCGTGATGGTTTCGGCTTCCTGATCCCCGACGACGGCAGCGATGACCTGTTCATGAGCCCGGCGCAAATGCGCCTGGTGTTCGATGGCGACCGTGCCCTGGCGCGCGTTTCCGGCCTGGACCGTCGCGGTCGCCGTGAAGGCGTGATCGTCGAAGTGGTGTCCCGTGCCCACGAGTCCATCGTCGGCCGTTACTTCGAAGAAGGCGGCATCGGCTTTGTGGTGCCGGATAACCCGAAGGTCCAGCAGGAAGTGCTGATCACTCCGGGCCGTAATGGCGCCGCCAAAGTCGGTCAGTTCGTCGAGGTGAAGATCACCCACTGGCCAACGGCACGCTTCCAGCCCCAGGGCGATATCGTTGAAGTGGTCGGCAACTACATGGCGCCGGGCATGGAAATCGACGTTGCGCTGCGCACCTACGATATTCCCCACGTCTGGCCTGAGGCTGTGCTCAAAGAAGCCGGCAAGCTCAAGCCTGAAGTGGAAGAGAAAGACAAAGAAAAACGCATCGACCTGCGCCATCTGCCGTTCGTCACCATCGACGGCGAAGATGCCCGCGACTTCGACGATGCGGTCTACTGCGAAGCCAAGCCAGGCAAGCTGCGCCTGTTCTCCGGTGGCTGGAAGTTGTACGTCGCGATTGCCGACGTGTCCAGCTACGTGAAGATCGGTTCGGCCCTGGATAACGAAGCCCAGGTGCGCGGCAACTCCGTGTACTTCCCTGAGCGCGTGATCCCGATGCTGCCCGAGCAGCTGTCCAACGGCCTGTGCTCCCTGAACCCGAAAGTCGACCGTTTGGCCATGGTGTGCGAGATGACCATCTCGAAAACCGGCGAAATGACTGACTACCAGTTCTACGAAGCGGTGATCCATTCCCAGGCGCGCCTGACCTACAACAAGGTCAGCACTATCCTGGAAACGCCGAAGACCAGCGAAGCCAAGGCCCTGCGTAGCGAATACGCTGGCGTGGTGCCGCACCTCAAGCAGCTCTATGCGCTGTACAAGGTGTTGCTGGGCGCTCGTCACGTACGTGGCGCGATCGACTTTGAAACCCAGGAAACCCGGATTGTCTTCGGTTCCGAGCGCAAGATCGCCGCAATCACCCCGACCACGCGTAACGATGCGCACAAGCTGATCGAGGAATGCATGCTGGCCGCCAACGTGGCCACCGCTGAATTCCTGAAGAAGCATGAAATTCCAGCGTTGTATCGCGTGCACGACGGCCCGCCGCCGGAGCGTCTGGAGAAGCTGCGTGCATTCCTCGGCGAGCTCGGCCTGTCCCTGCACAAAGGCAAGGACGGCCCGACGCCGAAGGACTACCAGGCTCTGCTCGCCAGCATCAAGGACCGTCCGGATTACCATGTGATCCAGACCGTCATGCTGCGCTCGCTGAGCCAAGCGGTGTACAGCGCTGACAACCAGGGCCACTTCGGCCTGAATTACGAGGCGTACACCCACTTCACCTCGCCGATTCGCCGTTACCCGGACCTGCTCACGCACCGCGCGATCCGCAGCGTGATCCACTCCAAGCAGAACACCCCGCACGTCAAGCGCGCCGGTGCCATGACCATTCCGAAAGCACGGATCTATCCGTACGACGAAGCGGCCCTGGAACAGCTGGGCGAACAGTGCTCCATGAGCGAGCGCCGCGCCGACGAAGCCACCCGCGACGTGGTGAACTGGCTCAAGTGCGAGTTCATGAAAGACCGCGTAGGCGAGACTTTCCCTGGTGTGATCACTGCCGTGACCGGCTTTGGTCTGTTTGTCGAGCTGACCGACATCTACGTCGAAGGCCTGGTGCACGTCACCGCGTTGCCGGGTGACTACTACCACTTCGACCCTGTGCACCACCGCCTGGCGGGCGAGCGCACCGGTCGCAGCTTCCGTTTGGGCGATACCGTGGAAGTGCAGGTCATGCGCGTCGACCTCGACGAGCGCAAGATCGACTTCGGCATGTCCGACAAGCCAGCCGAATCGCCGGGCAGCCGTAAAAAACGCGGCAGCGAACCGACCAGCAAAGGCAAGGCAGCACCTGCTAAAGCAGCGACCGCCGAGCCTGCACCTGCCAAGGCCGGTCGTCGTCCGTCCGCGAAGGAAAAGGCCCCCGAAGCCTACCGCCCAAGCGATGCGGCGGCGAAAAACGCCGAGCTGCGCAAGAGCCGCGAGTTGAAGCAGCAGTTGCTCAACGAAGCCAAAAGCGGTGGTAAAGCGGCGTCTGGGGGAAAGTCCCGCGGGGCGGAAAGTCCGTCGAGCAAGCCAAGTAAACACCGTAAAGGCCCGCCAAAAGCGGGTTCGGGCCCTGCCAAGAGTGGCGGGTCGCGCAAACCTAAGGCCAAGTCATGAGTCTGGAAAAAATCTACGGCGTGCACGCCGTAGAAGCACTGCTGCGTCACCACCCTAAACGCGTCAAGCAAGTGTGGTTGGCCGAAGGCCGCAGCGAGCCGCGCGTGCAAGCGCTGGTTGAGTTGGCGACCCAAAACAAGGTTGCCATCGGCCAGGCCGAGCGTCGCGAAATGGACGTGTGGGTCGAAGGCGTCCACCAGGGCGTCGTGGCGGACGTCAGCCCGAGCCAGGTCTGGGGCGAGGCGATGCTCGACGAGCTGCTTGATCGCACCGAAGGCGCGCCGTTGCTGCTGGTGCTGGACGGCGTGACCGATCCGCACAACCTCGGCGCCTGCCTGCGTTCGGCAGATGCTGCCGGTGCGCTGGCGGTGATCGTGCCTAAAGACAAGTCCGCGACCCTGACGCCGGTCGTGCGTAAGGTCGCCTGCGGCGCGGCGGAAGTGATTCCTTTGGTGGCTGTGACCAACCTGGCGCGCACTCTGGAGAAACTCCAGCAGCGCGGCCTGTGGGTTGTGGGCACGGCAGGCGAGGCCGAGGTCAGCATTTATGACCAGGACCTCACCGGCCCAACCATCCTGATCATGGGCGCCGAGGGCAAAGGCATGCGTCGCCTGACCCGCGAACACTGCGATTACCTGGTCCATCTGCCGATGGCTGGTAGCGTCAGCAGCCTCAACGTGTCGGTTGCCACCGGCGTGTGCCTGTTTGAAGCCCAGCGCCAGCGTGGCGCCAAGGCCAAATCGAAGAAATGATCCACCCGCAGTGATTGGTGATTGTTCAAATAATCACCAATCACCTTGCACGCTTCCTCCCCCTTCTCTACAATTGCGCCCCTTGCCTTCCTGGCGGGCACCGATGTGCCTCCCTGCGGCAAGATCCATAAGTGTCATTCACTCCTTGTCTGACCGTTTTTGAGCGGCAGGCTACAACCCGTAAGGAGCATTCATGCGTCATTACGAAATCATCTTTTTGGTCCACCCGGATCAAAGCGAGCAAGTCGGCGGCATGGTTGAGCGTTACACCAAGCTGATCGAAGAAGACGGCGGCAAAATCCACCGTCTGGAAGATTGGGGCCGTCGTCAACTGGCCTACGCAATCAACAATGTTCACAAGGCTCACTACGTGATGCTGAACGTTGAGTGCACTGGCAAGGCCCTGGCCGAGCTGGAAGACAACTTCCGCTACAACGATGCTGTGATCCGTAACCTGGTCATCCGTCGCGAAGAAGCCGTTACCGGCCAATCCGAGATGCTCAAGGCTGAAGAAAACCGCAGTGAGCGCCGTGAGCGTCGCGACCGTCCTGAGCACGAAGGCGCTGATAGCGCTGATAGTGATGACAGCGACAACAGCGATAACGCTGACGAGTAATCCACGGACCTTTTAAGGAGCCTATCAAATGGCACGTTTCTTCCGTCGTCGTAAATTCTGCCGCTTCACCGCTGAAGACGTGAAAGAGATCGATTACAAAGATCTCAACACTCTGAAAGCCTACGTATCCGAGACCGGCAAAATCGTTCCAAGCCGTATCACCGGTACCAAAGCACGTTATCAGCGTCAGCTGGCCACCGCTATCAAGCGCGCCCGCTTCCTGGCCCTGCTGGCCTACACCGACAGCCACGGCCGCTGAGACCGGGCAGTCGACAAGTAGTAAGGGATTGAATGCATGCGCGCCTTAGCTGAGTTCATCATGCGCGGTCGTGTGCAGGCCACTCTCGTAGTGGCTGGATGTGCAGCATTGCCGTTGTTGTATTGGTTGGCTGCTGCCGCTGGGTGCCTTGTGCTCCTGCGGCGCGGTTTGCAGGATGCCCTGGGTATCCTGGCCCTGGGAGTCGTGGCCGCCTTGATCTGGTGGCTGCAACTGGGCGAACCCAAAGTGCTTCTGGTGCTGCTGGGGTCGTCGAGCCTTGCGTTGGTTTTGCGCGCAAGTGAGTCCTGGGTCCGCACGCTGCTGGTCAGCGTGGCATTGGGGTTGGTGTTTTCGGTGTTGATTGACGCGGCTTTCCGCCCGCAAATCGAGGTACTGTCGCAAGAGATCGCCAAGATCCTGCCGATGGCCCTCGGGGAACTCTACCAGCAGCTGTCGGTAGAAGAGCGAGCGCGACTGGCAACACTGATTGCACCGGCCCTGATCGGCCTGATGGCGGTAATGATGCAGATCGTCAGTTTGCTGAGCCTGATGCTTGGGCGATATTGGCAGGCGTTGTTGTACAACCCGGGTGGTTTTGGTCGCGAATTTCGCAGTATCAGAATCCCCGTGGGCCCGGCGATGTTGCTGCTGGCACTCATGATGGTCGGACCGTACTTCGGTTCACAAGCCACCCTGCTAGTGCTGTTTTGCAGCGTACCGCTGGTGTTTTCCGGACTGGCCCTGATTCACGGGCTGGTCGCGCAGAAGCGCCTGGCCAAGTTCTGGCTGGTGGGGATGTACGTAACGATGCTGGTGTTCATGCAACTGATCTATCCGTTACTCGTGGTTTTGGCCATTGTCGACGGCCTGATTGATTTTCGCGGTCGTCTGGCGCCGAAAGACGCCGATAACGCGAACGGTGAAGGTTAAAAGTTAGAGGATTTTCACATGCAACTGATCCTTCTGGAAAAAGTCGCCAACCTGGGCAACCTGGGCGACAAAGTGAACGTTAAGGCCGGTTACGGTCGTAACTACCTGCTGCCATACGGCAAAGCCACCGCTGCAACCGCTGCCAACCTGGCTGCGTTTGAAGAGCGTCGTGCTGAGCTGGAAAAAGCAGCAGCAGACAAAAAAGCTTCGGCCGAAACTCGCGCTGCCCAACTGGCTGAGCTGGAAGTGACTATCACTGCCACCGCCGGTGACGAAGGCAAGCTGTTCGGTTCGATCGGCACCCACGACATCGCTGATGCACTGACCGCCTCCGGCGTTGAAGTGCAGAAGAGCGAAGTTCGTCTGCCGAACGGCACCATCCGCAACGTAGGCGAATTCGACGTAGCCGTGCACCTGCACGCCGAAGTTGAAGCCACCGTACGCGTTGTCGTGGTAGCAGCTTAAGCAGCACCTAACTGACTGGCACCTCGCGTGCCAGGCAGTTAACATCGGGCACGATCCTGTTTACAGGTCGTGCCTTTTGTTTTTCTACACACCCCTAAATTCCAAGTGGCCATGAACGATATTTCAGCTCCTGAGCAATACGATCTGCAAACCGCTGCCCTGAAGGTGCCGCCGCATTCCATCGAGGCCGAACAGGCCGTGCTCGGTGGTTTGATGCTGGACAACAACGCCTGGGAACGCGTGCTGGATCAAGTCTCGGACGGTGACTTCTATCGCCATGACCACCGCCTGATCTTCCGCGCCATCGCCAAACTGGCCGACCAGAACTCACCGATCGACGTGGTGACCCTGGCCGAGCAGCTGGACAAGGAAGGCCAGACCTCCCAGGTCGGCGGCCTCGGCTACCTCGGCGAACTGGCGAAAAACACGCCGTCCGTCGCCAACATCAAGGCTTATGCCCAGATCGTCCGCCAGCGGGCCACGCTGCGGCAACTGATCGGCATCAGCACAGAGATCGCCGACAGCGCCTTCAACCCGGAAGGGCGTACCGCCGAAGAAATCCTCGACGAAGCCGAGCGCCAGATCTTCCAGATCGCCGAGGCCCGCCCGAAAACCGGCGGCCCGGTCGGCGTCAACGAGCTGTTGACCAAGGCCATCGACCGTATCGACACCCTGTTCAACACCGACGCGGCCATCACCGGTATTTCTACCGGTTATGCGGACCTGGACGAGAAGACCAGCGGTCTGCAGCCGTCCGACTTGATCATCGTCGCCGGTCGTCCCTCCATGGGTAAGACCACCTTTGCGATGAACCTGGTGGAAAACGCCGTGCTGCGCAGCGACAAGACCGTCCTGGTGTACTCCCTGGAGATGCCCGGTGAATCGCTGATCATGCGGATGCTCTCGTCCCTGGGCCGTATCGATCAGACCAAGGTGCGTTCCGGCCAGCTGGAAGACGACGACTGGCCGCGCCTGACCTCGGCGGTCAACCTGCTCAATGACCGCAAGCTGTTCATCGACGACACCGCGGGTATCAGCCCCTCGGAGATGCGCGCACGTACCCGCCGCCTGGTGCGTGAACACGGCGACATCGCGCTGATCATGATCGACTACCTGCAGTTGATGCAGATCCCGGGCTCCAGCGGTGACAGCCGGACCAACGAGATTTCCGAGATCTCCCGGTCCTTGAAGGCCCTGGCCAAGGAATTCAACTGCCCGGTGGTGGCGCTGTCCCAGCTCAACCGTTCCCTGGAACAACGCCCCAACAAGCGCCCGGTGAACTCCGACTTGCGGGAATCCGGAGCGATCGAGCAGGACGCCGACGTGATCATGTTCGTGTACCGCGACGAGGTGTACCACCCCGAGACCGAGCACAAGGGCATTGCCGAGATCATCATCGGCAAGCAGCGGAACGGCCCCATCGGTTTTATCCGCCTGGCCTTCATCGGTAAGTACACCCGCTTCGAGAACCTCGCGCCGGGCAGCTACAACTTCGACGACGACGAATAACCCGTCTGCTCAATTCCGACCATTACCGTCGGAATTGGTCAAAATTTGTGCTATATTCCGCGCCCGCGATTTTCCATCTCAACACCGGTCACCGTCATGCAAACAGCCAAGCCGTTATTTGACTATCCCAAGTACTGGGCCGAATGTTTCGGTCCAGCGCCATTCCTGCCGATGAGCAGGGAGGAGATGGATCAGCTTGGCTGGGATTCCTGCGACATCATCATCGTCACCGGTGATGCGTACGTTGACCATCCGTCGTTCGGCATGGCGATCATCGGCCGGCTGCTGGAGTCCCAGGGCTTTCGCGTCGGGATCATTGCCCAGCCGAACTGGCAGTCCAAAGACGACTTCATGAAGCTCGGCGAGCCGAACCTGTTCTTCGGCGTCGCGGCCGGCAACATGGACTCGATGATCAACCGCTACACCGCCGACAAGAAAATCCGTTCCGACGACGCCTACACCCCTGGCGGCATGGCCGGCAAACGCCCGGACCGCGCCAGCCTGGTGTACAGCCAGCGTTGCAAGGAAGCCTACAAGAACGTGCCGATCGTACTCGGCGGCATCGAAGCCTCCCTGCGTCGCATCGCCCACTACGACTACTGGCAGGACCGCGTGCGCAACTCGATCCTGATCGACGCCACTGCCGACATCCTGCTGTACGGCAACGCCGAGCGTGCGATTGTCGAGGTTGCCCAGCGCCTGTCGTGGGGCCACAAGATCGAAGACATTACCGACGTGCGCGGCACCGCGTTCATTCGCCGTGACACGCCAGTGGGCTGGTACGAAGTGGACTCCACGCGTATCGACCGTCCGGGCAAGATCGACAAGATCATTAACCCGTACGTGAATACCCAGGACACCCAGGCCTGCGCCATCGAGCAGGAAAAAGGTCCGGTGGATGACCCGGAAGAGGCCAAGGTCGTACAGATCCTGGCCAGCCCGCGCATGACCCGCGACAAGACCGTGATCCGCCTGCCGTCGGTGGAGAAAGTCCGTGGCGATGCGGTGCTCTACGCCCACGCCAACCGCGTGTTGCACCTGGAAACCAACCCAGGCAACGCCCGCGCCCTGGTGCAGAAGCACGGCGAAGTGGACGTGTGGTTCAACCCGCCGCCCATCCCCATGACCACCGAAGAAATGGACTACGTGTTCGGCATGCCTTACGCCCGCGTCCCGCACCCGGCGTATGGCAAGGAAAAGATCCCGGCCTACGACATGATCCGTTTCTCGGTGAACATCATGCGTGGCTGCTTTGGCGGCTGCACCTTCTGCTCGATCACCGAGCACGAAGGCCGCATCATCCAGAACCGCTCCGAAGAGTCGATCATCCGCGAGATCGAAGAGATCCGCGACAAGGTCCCAGGCTTTACCGGCGTGATCTCCGACCTCGGCGGCCCGACTGCGAACATGTACCGCATCGCCTGCAAGAGCCCGGAAATCGAATCCGCGTGCCGCAAGCCATCGTGCGTGTTCCCCGGCATCTGCCCGAACCTGAACACCGATCACTCGTCGTTGATCCAGCTGTACCGCAGCGCCCGTGCGTTGCCGGGTGTGAAGAAGATCCTGATCGCCTCCGGCCTGCGCTATGACCTGGCCGTCGAGTCGCCGGAATACGTAAAAGAGCTGGTCACCCACCACGTGGGTGGCTACCTGAAGATTGCCCCGGAACACACCGAGGAAGGTCCGCTCAACCAGATGATGAAACCGGGCATTGGCAGCTATGACAAGTTCAAACGCATGTTCGAGAAGTACACCAAGGAAGCGGGCAAGGAGCAGTACCTGATTCCTTACTTCATCGCCGCTCACCCCGGCACCACCGATGAAGACATGATGAACCTGGCCCTGTGGCTCAAGGGCAACGGCTTCCGTGCCGACCAGGTGCAGGCGTTCTACCCGTCGCCGATGGCCACCGCCACCGCGATGTACCACTCGGGCAAGAACCCGCTGCGCAAGGTTACCTACAAGAGCGACGCGGTGACCATCGTCAAGAGCGAAGACCAGCGCCGTCTGCACAAGGCCTTCCTGCGCTATCACGACCCGAAAGGCTGGCCGATGCTGCGTGAAGCGCTGACCCGCATGGGCCGTGCCGACTTGATCGGGCCAGGCAAGGACCAACTGATCCCGCTGCACCAGCCAAGCACCGACAGCTACCAGAGTGCCCGTCGCAAGAACTCGACGCCGGCCGGCAGCCATAAGGTCGCCAAGGAAACCACCACCAAGATCCTCACCCAGCACACCGGTTTGCCTCCTCGCGGCAGCGACGGCAGCAACCCGTGGGACAAGCGTGAGCAAGCCAAGGCCGCCGCCCAGGCGCGCAACAAGCAGGCCGCCAAGGAACGCAGCGATGCGGCCAAGGGCAAGGGCGGCAAGCCTGCGCGCAAGCCGGTGGTGCCGCGTTGATCGCAGCCTGAATATGCAAAACGCCAGCCTCGTGCTGGCGTTTTGCTTTCTAGGCGCTGGGTGGGCGGTTTGTTAAGGTGGCGCCCATTCAGTTCAAGGAAGAAAAACATGGCTAACCCCCTGGCCGGCATCGGCATGGATTCCAACCGCTCACAGTTCATGGCGCGCCAGCGCATCGAAAGCCAGATCAACCTGCCGCGCCTGTTTGCAGCCATCGACGCCGATCCCGCCATCGTCGGCGCGGGTGTCGTGTACATCGACGCCGATTTCAACGTGGTGACCCTGCGCGAATTCCAACCCATCTGCAGCATCGCGCCTAAGCGGTTGATCCTGCGTGAGGCGCAGAAGTACATCGCACCCACGCAATTCGCCCAGCAGGTGCAAGACAATCCACGCGAATCGCGATTAGTGGGCGAAGCGGTGAATACCACCTTGTCATGTGCTGGTGCGGTGATCGGATGGATTGTGGTGCTCAGTGGTTCGGTCGCGGTTCCGTTTTCGGCGGGGGCCAGTTCGGTGGTCGTGGCACTCGGCTACACCGCCGCCGCCGCCAGTTCAGTGCAGTGTTTCGCCAGCGGCTATCGCACCGTGAATGAAATCCGCAACCCCGCCAAGAATGATCAGCTCGACAGCGAAGAGTGGTACCAATACACCATGATTGCGTTGGATGCCGCCTCGTTGGTCGGGGTGGGTGCATCGTCGCTGGCGACGCTCAAACTGGTCCGGCTGAACAAAGCGACCACCGGGAAAAGTGTAAGAGAGGTGCTCCGTGGCTTGAACCGTCAGGAGCGTGCCAAACTCACGAAGGAGCTATTGAGCATCAACGACCCGCGCCTCACGTCGAAGATGATCAAGTTGAAGCAACTGTCTGGCGAGCTGCCAAAGCGGTTTACGCCCACTGAGGTCAAGCACGCGACGGTGACGCAAATCAAGGATGCCTTGGGCGCTGCCATCGGTTTCACCGGCAGCGCGGTTTCGGGGAACGTGCGCACGATTGCCGTAGGGTTGTATGAGGAAGCCGAGCAATGAGCGAATTTCCCAGTATCCGCCGCTTTCTATCGACCTATTTTCCGGTGTTCATGGGGGCGATATTCGCCTCCATTTTTACCTTGGTGTTTGCGGTACCGCAGTTTTTCGACAGTTATTTACCCGGCCTTTCTATGGAGGACAACGCCAAGTATTCCTTCCTGGGAGGCATAGCACTCACCTTGGTCGTTGTGCATTGCAACTTCATGATTGCCCGTGGACATCCGCAGTGGGTATGGCCACTGATAGGGCTACTGGGGCTCTGCTTTCTGGGTGTATTGCCCACCTTCAGTGATCAGCCGCACCGGTTCATGTTTGGCTTGGGCTTGCTGTTCCCGTTAATCGGGCTGCTACTGCTCAACAGCCAGCGCCACCGCGAAATGCGCCAGAAACTGCGCGAAGTGCGCCTCCTGCGTGAAGCCGTGATTGCCCGCCACAAATCCCTGTGATTGGGTAGATTCCCCACCCACCTTCACACCGACGCCACAAATATGTGCGTCACTTGCACCATGGCACCGCCGTTGGCGCTGTTTTGGTGCTGTACTGCACCGGGTCTTACGATAAAGCGCAATGACCGCCGCTCTGGCATAAGTCTTGCGCGCTTTGTTTCCATGCCCTGGCTCGCAGGAGGCCGCCGTGTCGATTCATGTCGCGTTGCACCACGTTACGCATTACCGCTATGACCGCGCTGTCGAACTCGGCCCACAGATCGTGCGCTTGCGCCCGGCGGCCCATAGCCGCACGCGGATTCTGTCCTACGCGCTGAAAGTGCTGCCCGAGCAGCATTTCATCAACTGGCAGCAGGACCCCCAGGGCAATTACCTGGCGCGGTTGGTGTTCCCGGAAAAGACTGACGAGCTGCGCATCGAAGTCGACCTGGTCGCTGAGATGGCCGTATTCAACCCCTTCGACTTTTTCCTCGAACCCTACGCCGAGAAAATCCCCTTCAGCTACGCCGCCGACGAGCAGCGTGAGCTGGCGCCGTACCTGGAAACCTTGCCATTGACGCCGAAGTTCGCCGCGTACCTGGCGGGTATCGACCGCACGCCGCTGCCGGCCGTGGACTTTTTGGTGGGCCTCAACCAGCGCCTGGCGGCTGATATCGGCTACCTGATCCGCATGGAACCGGGTGTACAAACCCCGGAATACACCCTGAAAAACGCCTCCGGTTCATGCCGCGACTCGGCTTGGTTGCTGGTGCAGATCCTGCGTAACCTGGGGTTGGCGGCGCGGTTTGTGTCCGGCTACCTGATCCAACTCACTGCTGACGTCAAAGCCCTCGATGGCCCCTCCGGCACGGAAGTGGATTTCACCGACCTGCACGCCTGGTGCGAAGTGTATTTGCCCGGCGCCGGCTGGATCGGCCTGGACGCTACCTCCGGGTTGTTCGCCGGTGAAGGCCATATTCCGTTGGCGTGTAGTCCCGATCCATCCTCCGCCGCACCGATCAGTGGGCTGGTGGAGCCTTGCGAGTGTGAATTCACCCACGAAATGTCGGTTGAGCGGATCTGGGAGGCGCCGCGCGTCACCAAGCCCTACACCGAAGAGCAATGGCTGGCGATCCAGGCCTTGGGGCGTCAGATTGATGGCGACCTGCTCAAGGACGACGTACGTCTGACCATGGGCGGCGAACCCACCTTCGTCTCCATCGACGATCCCGACGGCGCCGAATGGAACACCGCCGCGCTCGGCCCGGACAAGCGCCGACTGTCCGCCGAGCTGTTCCAGCGAATGCGCAAGCACTACGCCCCGAAGGGTTTGGTGCACTTCGGCCAAGGCAAGTGGTACCCCGGTGAGCAATTGCCGCGTTGGTCGCTCAATTGCTACTGGCGCCGCGACGGTGTGCCGATCTGGCACAACAGCGCGTTGATTGCCGATGAGCAAGAGGACTACGGCGCGGATGGCGCACTGGCCGGGCGTTTCCTGGCCAGCGTCGCAGAGCGCCTCAAGTTGCCGGCGCGCTTCGTTTTCCCGGCCTTCGAAGACAATTTTTACTACCTGTGGCGCGAAGGTGCGCTGCCGCAAAACGTCACCGCCCAGGACCCGCGCCTGAGCGACGACTTGGAGCGCGAACGCCTGCGCAAGGTGTTCAGCCAGGGTCTGGATAAAGTCATCGGCCAAGTGCTGCCGTTGGCGCGCACGGCGGCCAATGACCGTTGGCAAAGCGGGCGCTGGTACCTGCGTGACAACCACTGCCGCCTGGTGCCGGGGGATTCGCCGTTGGGCTATCGCCTGCCATTGGCCTCGCAGCCGTGGGTGACGGCGGCGGAGTACCCGTTTGTGCACCCGACTGACCCGAACCAGGATCAGCCGGAGCTGCCGTCCACCGCGCAGCTGCAAAGCCACGATGAGCCCGCGCCGAGCGATGAACGCGTGCCACAGGTGGACGAGTCCGCCGACTGGCTGACCCGCACCGCCCTGTGCGCCGAAGCGCGGGAAGGGCGCCTCTATCTGTTCATGCCGCCCCTGGAGCGTGTTGAAGACTATCTGGAGCTGGTGGCCGCCATTGAATCCACCGCTGAAGAGCTGCATTGCCCGGTATTGCTGGAAGGCTATGAACCACCCTCCGATACACGCCTGAGCAACTTCCGCGTGACGCCGGACCCGGGTGTGATCGAGGTCAACGTGCAGCCATCCGCCACCTGGGACGAGTTGGTGGAACGCACCGAATTCCTCTACGAAGAGGCGCGGCAAACGCGCTTGACCACCGAGAAATTCATGATCGACGGGCGCCACACCGGCACCGGCGGCGGTAACCACTTCGTGTTGGGCGGCGCGACGCCCAAGGACTCACCGTTCCTGCGCCGACCCGATCTGCTGCGCAGTCTGATCAGCTACTGGCACAACCACCCCTCGCTTTCCTACCTGTTTTCCGGCCTGTTCATCGGCCCGACTTCCCAGGCTCCAAGGGTGGACGAGGCGCGCAACGACGCGTTGTACGAGCTGGAAGTCGCCTTCGCACAAATGCCAGAGCCCGGCGAAGAATGCCCGCCCTGGTTGGTGGACCGCCTGCTGCGCAACCTGCTGATCGACGTGACGGGCAACACCCACCGCGCCGAATTCTGCATCGACAAACTCTACTCGCCGGACGGCGCCACCGGCCGCCTCGGCCTGTTGGAGCTGCGCGCATTTGAAATGCCGCCCCACGCCCGCATGAGCCTGACCCAGCAGTTGTTGCTGCGCGCCTTGGTCGCGCGTTTCTGGCACGAACCCTACGCGCCGCCGAAGCTGGCGCGGTGGGGCACGGAGTTGCACGATCGTTTCCTGTTGCCGCATTTCATCGAGCAAGATTTTGCCGATGTGATCGTCGAACTCAACGCCGCTGGCTACCCGCTGCGCGCCGAGTGGTTTGCCGCGCACCTGGAATTCCGTTTCCCCAAAGTGGGTGACTACGCCGTCAGCGGGATCGAACTGGAGCTGCGCCAGGCCCTGGAGCCCTGGCATGTACTGGGCGAGGAGGGCGCTGTGGGCGGCACCGTGCGTTATGTGGATTCGTCCCTTGAGCGCCTGCAAGTCAAGTTGACCGGGCTTCCTCCGCAGCGCTACCTGCTGACCTGCAACGGCATCCCGGTGCCGCTGCAAGCCACTGGGCGAGTCGGTGAGTTCGTCGCTGGCGTGCGTTATCGCGCCTGGCAACCGGCCAACTGTCTGCAACCGACCATCCCGGTGCATGCGCCGCTGGTGTTCGACCTGCTGGACACCTGGATGCAGCGTTCGCTGGGTGGATGCCAATACCATGTCGCCCATCCGGGCGGGCGCAATTACGACAGCTTGCCGGTGAATGCCAACGAGGCAGAGAGCCGGCGCATGGCGCGGTTTTTCCGGTTGGGGCATAGCCCAGGGAAGCTCTACGTGCCGAGCGTGGTCGTGAACGATGAACTACCGATGACCCTGGATCTGCGCCGCTTCCCCCATAAAAATGACTGAACGCGATCCCTCTGTGGGCGCGAGCTTTTGTGGTGAGCGAGCTTGCCTCGCGCGGGGCAAGCCCGCTCACCACAAAAGCCGGGGCCTACAGGGGATTTGCAGTGTTTGTTGAGTTAATCTGAGCCCCCTTGCCTCTGCCGAGCGTTCCATGTCCGACTTGCTCGACCGTTACCCGCTGACCGCGGGCACCTATCACGAACTGCTGGATGACAGCGGCGCAGTGCGTGCCCATTGGCGACGCCTGCTGGACCACCTGCAACGCAGCACACCGGCGCAACTGGCCCAGCGCCAGGCATTGCTGACCCGGCAGATCCAGGAAAACGGCGTGACCTATAACGTCTACGCCGACCCCAAGGGCGCCGACCGCCCGTGGGAGCTGGATTTGCTGCCCCATGTGCTGGCGGCTGATGAGTGGCAGCACCTGTCGGCAGGTATCGCCCAGCGTGCGCGCCTGCTCAATGCGGTGCTGGCGGATCTGTACGGCCCGCAGCGTCTGATCAAGGAGGGTTTGCTGCCGGCGGAGCTGGTGTTCGGGCATAACAATTTCCTGTGGCCGTGCCAGGGCATCCAGCCGCCGGACGGTGCGTTCCTGCACCTGTACGCCGTGGACCTGGCGCGCACGCCGGATGGCCGCTGGTGGGTCACCGCCGACCGTACCCAGGCCCCATCCGGTGCCGGCTATGCGCTGGAAAACCGCACCATCGTGTCCCGCGCCTTCCCGGATCTTTACCGTGACTTGCAGGTGCAGCACCTCACCGGTTTCTTCCGCACCTTGCAGGAAACCCTGGCCCGCCAGGCGCCCGGTGATGACCAGCCGCCGCTGATCGTGCTGCTGACGCCCGGCCGGTTCAACGAAAGTTACTTCGAGCATCTTTACCTCGCCCGCCAGCTCGGCTACCCACTGGTGGAAGGCGGTGACCTCACCGTGCGCGACAGCACCGTATTCCTGAAAACCCTCAGCGGCCCTACGCCGGGTACACGCGATCATGCGTCGACTCGACGATGACTTCTGCGACCCGCTGGAGCTGCGCACCGACTCGGCCCTCGGCGTGCCGGGTTTGCTGGATGCCGTGCGCCAAGGCAACGTGCTGGTGGCCAATGCCCTGGGCAGCGGCGTGCTGGAATCTCCGGGTTTGCTGGGCTTTCTGCCGAAGATCAACGAATTCCTGTTTGGTGAAAAACTGATTCTGCCGTCCATTGCCACCTGGTGGTGCGGTGAGGCGCCGGTGCTGGCCGAAGCGCTGGAGAAACTGCCGGAGTTGCTGATCAAACCGGCGTTTCCGTCGCAGAGTTTTGCGCCGGTATTCGGCCGCGACCTCAACGACGAACAACGCCAGGCCCTGGCTGAGCGCATGCGCGCGCGGCCCTACGCCTACGTCGCCCAGGAGCTGGCTCAATTGTCCCAGGCGCCGGTGTGGCACACCGTGGATGACCACCTGCAACACCGCGCCATCGGCATGCGCGTATACGCCGTGGCCAGCGACGACGGTTACCGTGTACTGCCCGGCGGCCTGACGCGGGTGGCCGCAGAGGCCGACGCCGAAGTGGTGTCGATGCAACGCGGCGGTGCGAGCAAGGACACCTGGGTGCTTGGCGAACGCGCCGCCGGTGGCGAACACTGGCGTGCACAGCGTGCGATTGGCACCCATGACCTGGTGCGCCGCGATCCCTATCTACCGTCCCGCGTGGTGGAAAATCTGTTCTGGTTCGGCCGTTACTGCGAACGCTGCGACGACAGCGCGCGTTGGCTGCGTATCGTGCTGGCGCGTTATGTGGACGGCGACGATCCGTTGGCTTTGCAGGCTGCCGTCGAGCTGGGCGAAAACCTGCGCCTGCTGCCGGAGGAGGGCGAATTGCCCGAACGCCTGCTGGCGGCCCTGCTCGGAGATGACTGGCCATCGAGCCTTCGCGCCAACCTGCAACGCTTGCAGTGGGCGGCGTCGCAAGTGCGCGGCAAGTTGTCCCGGGAAAACTGGCAGGCCCTGGTGGAGCTGCAGCGCGAAGCCATGGAGCTGGAAAGCGAATCGCCGGATTTTGGCGAGTTGCTGGACTTCCTCAACCGCCTGGTGATGTCCCTGGCGGCGCTGTCCGGGTTTGCCCTGGATGATATGACCCGCGATGAAGGCTGGCGTTTCCTGATGATGGGCCGACGCATCGAGCGTCTGCAATTCCTGAGCAGCAGCTTGGCGGCCTTCCTGCGCGGTGTGGCAGTGTTCGATCAGGCCGGGTTGGAGTGGTTGCTGGAACTGGGCAACAGCAGCATCACCTACCGTTCGCGTTACCTGGCGGTGCCGCAGTTGATCCCGGTGCTCGATTTGCTGCTGCTCGATGAGCAGAACCCGCACGCAGTGTTGTTCCAGCTCAAGCTGGTGAGCCGCACGCTGCGACGTCTCAATGATGACTTTGGTGTGCCTCGGGAAACCGGCCTGGGCCCCTTGGTGGAACGCCTGGCGCGATTCGACCTGGGTTGCCTTGAGAACCCGTTGTTCGGCGAATCCAGCGTGCGTGCCGCGCTGGACGGCCTGGCCGACCTGCTGCAAGCGGTGGCCGATGAGAGTGGGCAAGTGTCGGATCGCCTGGCCTTGCGTCACTTTGCCCATGTGGATGATGTCAGCCAGCAAACGGTGTCGGTGTGATGAGTGCGCGCTACCAGATTTTCCACGATACCCATTACCACTACGACAGCCCGGTGTCCCTGGCCCAGCAGTTGGCGCACCTGTGGCCACGGCCGTGCGCCTGGCAGCGTTGCAGCTTGCAGCAACTGGATATCAGCCCGGAACCGACCTCGCGCCGCGATGAGCTGGACGTGTTTGGCAACCCGATCACGCGCCTGGCATTCGAGCGGCCCCATGATGAATTGCTGGTGAATGCCGGGCTGACCGTGGAAGTACTGGCGCGGCCTGCGCTGGACTTCCAGCTGTCGCCGGCCTGGGACCAGACCCGCGACAGCCTGACCTACAGCAGCCAGCCGATGTCCGATGCGCTGATCGAAGCCTGCCGCTACCGTTTCGAATCGCCCTACGTGCACTTGAAGAAAACCTTCGTCGAATTCTCCGAAAGCTGTTTTCCTCCTGGCAAACCCTTGCTGCTGGGCGTGCAGGCGTTGATGGAAAAGATCTTCAGCGAGTTCACCTTCGATGCCGAGGCCACCCAGGTCGCCACGCCGCTGGTGGAGGTGCTGGAGCGCCGTCGCGGCGTGTGCCAGGACTTCGCCCACCTGATGCTCGCCTGCCTGCGCTCGCGGGGCCTGGCGGCGCGTTATATCAGCGGTTACCTGCTCACCCAGCCGCCGCCAGGCCAGCCACGGCTGATCGGCGCCGATGCGTCCCACGCGTGGGTCTCGGTGTATTGCCCGGTTTCGGGCTGGGTGGATTTCGATCCGACGAACAATGTGCAGCCGGCACTGGAACACATCACCCTGGCCTGGGGCCGGGATTTTTCCGATGTGTCGCCGTTGCGAGGGGTGATTCTGGGGGGAGGGAGCCATGACCCGGAGGTGCGGGTGACGGTGATGCCGCTGGAATAACAGTTGATTGTGCCGAGCCGGGCAGGCCGGCTCAGCACAAAGGAATTTATTCAGCCGGATCTTTTGGTGTTTCGGTCTCGTCGCTCGTTTCTTCACCATCAACATCGGCGTTCAGCCCATTGGCCTCTTCATCTGCAGCGGCTTTCTTGCGTTGCAGTTTTTCCTCTTTCTTCTGCTCCTTGGCCAAGTCTCTCTGACGTTTGGCGAAGGAGTAATTAGGTTTGGCCATGGGCGATCCTCTAGGGTCGAAGGTGAGGGTGGCGGCGCGCAGCTGCCTTGGGACGACATGGTAGCAGCTTCAGGGGGCGCTTGGCCTTCACTTACCGCAGGCGTAGGCGGCCAGCAGGCCGTTGAACAGTTGGTTGAGGTGCATGGCGCGGACTCCGATGGGTGATGAGCCGATCATAGCCAGGGGGTTGTACTTTGGCTGGTAGATTGTGTTGATAAGTCTGATAGCCTAAAGTTGTATACAATCTGTTGATTCAGATCATAAGAATTCCTGCCTGGTTCAGGCACCCTTGTCGCAATACGCGTTTTTTAAACCCTGCCTTGGAGATTCACATGTTTGCCAAACTCGTTGCTGTTTCCCTGCTGACTCTGGCGAGCGGCCAGTTGCTTGCTGCAGAGTGCAAGGTCACTGTCGACTCCACCGACCAAATGTCCTTCAACACCAAAGCCATTGAAATCGACAAAAGCTGCAAGACGTTCACCGTCGAGCTGACCCACTCCGGCAACCTGCCGAAAAACGTCATGGGTCACAACTGGGTGCTGACCAGCGCCGCCAACATGCAGCCGGTTGCTACCGACGGCATGGCCGCCGGCATCGACAAGGACTACCTGAAGCCGGGTGACGACCGCATCATCGCCCACACCAAGATCATCGGTGCCGGCGAGAAAGACTCGGTGACCTTCGACGTGTCGAAGCTGGCCGCTGGGACTGACTACGCATTCTTCTGCTCGTTCCCAGGCCACATCTCGATGATGAAAGGCACTGTGACCCTGAAGTAAGCCGACTCTTGTCGAAAAAAAAGCGCCTGTTCAGGCGCTTTTTTTGTGCTCGCTCATATCAAGGCGCAAACGGCATGACCCGCTTGTGCTCGGTCTTGCGATACGTGTCGCAGATGATCCTGAACGCCTCTTCACGCACCGGCTCGCCGTGCAGGAAGGCATCGATCTCGGCATAGGTCACGCCGTGTGACGCTTCGTCCGGCTTGCCCGGCGACAGGTCTTCCAGGTCCGCCGTCGGCACCTTCTCCACCAATGACTCCGGCGCACCAAAGTGCCGCGCAATCGCACGCACCTGGTTTTTCACCAGCCCGCTCAACGGCGCCAGGTCGCACGCGCCGTCACCGAACTTGGTGAAAAAGCCCATCACCGCTTCCGCCGCATGGTCGGTGCCGATCACCAGGCCACCGGCTGCGCCGGCGATGGTGTACTGCGCCACCATGCGCATGCGCGCCTTGGTGTTGCCCAGCACGAAATCGCGGGACACCGCGGCCTTGCCTTCAAACGCCGCCACTTCATTGGCCAGGGCTTTGACGGCCGGTCCGATGTTCACGGTGTGGCGCTCGTCCGGCTCGATAAAATCTACCGAGGCGGTGGCATCGATTTCGTCGAACTGGGTTTCGTAAGGCAGTCGCACCGCAATAAAGCGGTAAGCCTCATCACCGCTGTTCTCGCGCAGCGCTTTCACCGCGCGTTGGGCCAGCAGGCCTGCGGTCAGGGAGTCGACGCCACCGCTGATGCCCAGCACCAGCGTCTTGAGCCCGGAATTGCGCAGGCAGTCCTGGATAAAGGTCACGCGGCGGGCAACCTCGGCCTCAAGGGCGGCCTGGTCGTGGAACGGCGCTTGGACCTTGAGCTGTTCAGCAATCTCACGCTGTACGGCTTGCATGATTCACTCCTTGCTAGAGATGGCAGGTACTTTGAAAACATGACGCAAATAGGCGACGAAATTCGGGTCGGTGCAGTGGGTCTTGCCCGCTTCATCGGAGATCTTCGCGACGGGCTGGCCATTGCAGGCGGTCATTTTAAGCACGATGCTCATCGGTTCCACACCTGGAATGTCGCAGGTCAGGTTGGTGCCGATGCCAAAGCTCACATTAATGCGACCGCGCAGCGCACGGAAAATCTCCAGGGCCTTGGGCAGTGACAGGCTGTCGGAGAACACCAACGTCTTGCTCATCGGCTCGATGCCGAGTTTGTGGTAGTGGGCGATGGCTTTTTCTGCCCATTGCACGGGATCGCCGGAGTCATGGCGCAGGCCGTCGAACAGCTTGGCGAAGTACAGGTCGAAGTCGCCCAGGAATGCGTCGGTGGTGATGCAGTCGGTCAGGGCGATGCCCAGCAGGCCACGGTATTCGCGAACCCAGCAGTCGAGCGCGGCGATTTGGCTGTCGATCAGGCGCGGGCCGAGTTGCTGGTGGGCCATGATCCATTCGTGGGCCATGGTGCCCAGCGGTTTCATGTCCAACTCGCGGGCCAGGTGCACGTTGCTAGTGCCGACAAAACGGCCGGGGAAGTCGTGCTTGAGCACGCTGACCACTTCTTCCTGCACCCGGTACGAGAAGCGCCGACGCGTGCCAAAGTCGGCCACTTGCAGCTCCGACAGTTCATCGCTGCTGGCATTGGCGGTCAGCCAGTCGAACTTGCGGTACAGCTGCTCGCGGGCCTGCTCGAGGATCACGGTCTGGTAGCGGTAGCGGTTACGCACTTCGCTGACGATGGCCAGCATCGGCACTTCAAACAGGATCACATGCAGCCACGGCCCGCGCAGGCGGATGAATAATTCGCCGTTCTCGATACCGGTCTGCACATAGCGCAGGTTGAAGCGGAACAGCCCGAGAAAGCGCAAAAAGTCCGGCTTCATAAAGCTGATGCGTTCCAGGAAACCCAACTGGTCGGGGCTCAGGCTCAGCTCGGCGAGGCGTTCGATCTGGTAGCGGATCTCCGCCAGGTACGGGCGCAGGTCTTCGCTGTTACGGCAACGGAACTCCCATTCAACTTCCACGTTGGGGTAGTTGTGCAGCACCGCCTGCATCATGGTCAGCTTGTAGAAGTCGGTGTCGAGCAAGTTCTGCACGATGCGATCGGCAAACACACTCTCGCTCATAACGGGAATCTCCAGACGGGTCGGCGATGGGCGCCGACCTTTACGCACAATTAAGGAAGGGGGCTAGTGGCGCATAGACGTGGGTCGGTTTGCCAGTGTTTTTTCAGTCGGCATCCACCTGCTCCATCATCCACTTCACAAAATCGCGCACCTTGGGCACCTCCGCCGAATGCTCGGGGTAGGCCAGGTAATAGGCATCCTGGCTCGGCATTGCATGCTGCCAGGGGATCACCAGCTTGCCGTCGGCCAGTTCCTCTTCCACCAGGAATCGCGGTAGCAGCGCCACACCACAGCCGACTTGGGCTGCACGAATGCACATATAAAAGGTGTCGAACCGCGGCCCATGATAGCTGTGCTCGGTCTGGTAGCCCTGGCTGGCGAACCAGTCATGCCAGCCCTGGGGGCGTGAGGCGTTTTGCAGCAGCACCAGGTTGCTCAGTTGCGTGGGGTCGGTGAAGGGCTGCGCGGGCAAACTCTCGGGTGCGCACACCGGTACAAGCTCTTCGCTGAACAACTTCAGGCTCTCGGTGCCGGGGCGTGAGCCCTGACCGAAGTAGAACGCCATGTCGGCCTTGCCTTGCAGCAGCTCATCCGGTTCCTGTTCATTGCACAGGTCCAGGTGGATCTGCGGGTGACGCAGCCGCCAGCCCTTGAGGCGCGGCACCAGCCAGCGCGCGCCGAAGGTGTAGGGCGTGGAGACGCGCAGCACTTCGGTTTCGCCGCCGTAGGAGCGCAGGTAGTGGGTGGACATCTCCACCTGCGTGAGGATTTTTCTCACTTCCACTAGATACAAATCCCCGGCCGGAGTCATCTGCAAGCGCCGGCGCACGCGGCGGAACAGCAGGTGCTGCAGCAACTCTTCCAGCTGCGCCACCTGCTTGCTCACCGCGCTCTGCGTGAGGTTCAGTTCCTCGGCGGCGCGGGTGAAGCTCAGATGACGGGTGGAGGCTTCGAAGCACTGCAAGGCGGTGATCGAGGGCAAATGTCTTTTGTTCAGCACGGCGTGCCTCTTTTTATGCTTTGCATGAATAAACGGAATGATATCTCGCCTAATCGTCGTTTGTTGGCAAGTCTTGGGCCAGCTACAAATAAGGCCTGGATCGCCGTGTCGCCAGCGGCGCAATTTTTCTGTTTGTAGATTGAAGGAGTGACCCATGGTTGCCGCATTGCTTGATCGTCTCGGGGTAAACCCGGCGCTGTACCAGTCGGGCAAGCAGCCCGTGCATTCGCCGATCGATGGCAGCCGTATCGGCAGTGTGCACTGGGAAGGTGCCGCCGAGGTGGAGCAACAGGTCAGTCGCGCCGAGCATGCATTCGAAGCCTGGCGCAAAGTGCCGGCACCGCGCCGTGGCGAACTGGTGCGCCAGTTCGGTGACGTGTTGCGCGAATACAAGGCCGACCTGGGCGAGCTGGTGTCCTGGGAAGCCGGCAAGATCACCCAGGAAGGCCTGGGCGAAGTGCAGGAAATGATCGACATCTGCGACTTCGCCGTTGGCCTGTCGCGCCAGTTGTACGGCTTGACCATCGCCTCCGAACGCCCAGGCCACCACATGCGTGAAACCTGGCATCCGCTGGGCGTGGTTGGTGTGATCAGCGCGTTCAACTTCCCGGTCGCCGTGTGGGCGTGGAACACCACCCTGGCGCTGGTGTGCGGTAACGCCGTGATCTGGAAGCCCTCGGAAAAAACCCCGCTCACTGCGCTGGCCTGCCAGGCATTGTTCGAGCGCGTGCTGAAAAAATTCGATGGCGCCCCGCAATACCTGAGCCAAGTGATCATCGGCGGCCGCGACGCCGGTGCTGCACTGGTGGACGACCCGCGCGTCGCGCTGATCAGCGCCACCGGCAGCACCCGCATGGGCCGTGAAGTGGCGCCGAAAGTCGCCGCCCGTTTTGCCCGCAGTATCCTGGAGCTGGGCGGCAACAACGCGATGATCCTCGGCCCAAGCGCCGACCTGGACATGGCCGTGCGCGCCATCCTGTTCAGCGCCGTCGGCACCGCTGGCCAGCGCTGCACCACTCTGCGCCGGCTGATCGCCCATGAGTCGGTGAAGGCAGAAATCGTCACCCGCCTCAAGGCCGCCTATTCCAAAGTACGCATCGGCCACCCGCTGGAAGGCAACCTGATCGGCCCGCTGATCGACAAGCACGGCTTCGACAACATGCAGGACGCCCTGGAACAAGCCTTGAGTGAAGGCGGCAAGGTGTTCGGCGGCAAGCGCCAACTGGAAGACACGTTTCCGAATGCCTACTACGTCTCGCCGGCCATTGTGGAAATGCCCGAGCAAAGTGACGTGGTGTGCACCGAGACTTTCGCCCCGATCCTCTATGTAATCGGCTACAACGACTTCAACGAAGCCCTGCGCCTGAACAACGCCGTGCCTCAAGGCCTGTCGTCGTGCATCTTCACCACCGACGTGCGTGAAGCCGAGCAGTTCATGTCGGCGGTGGGCAGCGACTGTGGCATTGCCAACGTCAACATCGGCCCGAGCGGCGCGGAAATCGGCGGAGCGTTTGGTGGCGAGAAAGAGACCGGCGGCGGGCGTGAGTCGGGTTCGGATGCGTGGCGCGGGTATATGCGTCGCCAGACCAATACCGTCAATTACTCGCTTGAGCTGCCATTGGCACAAGGCATTACATTCGATTGATTCCAGCCTCAAGTTGCAAGCTGCAAGCTCCAAGTTAGAAGCAGTCTGGCTTTTAGCTTGCCGCTTGTAGCTTGAAACTTGCCGCTGCTCCCAGGAGCAGATATGCAGACAAAATGTTTATGGGAACACCTCACCCCCAGCCGGCCCGACCGTGCGGCGCTCAAGGGCGAGGTCAAGGTGGATGTGTGCGTGATCGGCGCCGGGATCACCGGTTTGTCGGCGGCCGTTCATTTGCTGGAACAAGGTAAAAGCGTCGCCGTGCTGGAAGCTCATCGCACCGGCCATGGTGGTTCCGGGCGTAATGTGGGGCTGGTCAACGCCGGCATGTGGATCCCGCCGGACGAGATCGAAGCCGGTTTCGGCGAAGCAGTGGGCAGCCAGCTCAACCGTATGTTGGGTGCGGCGCCGTCCCTGGTGTTCAGCCTGATCGATAAATACAACATCGATTGCCAATTACGCCGTGAAGGCACCTTGCACATGGCGCACAACGCCCGTGGCGAGGCGGATTTGCGCAGTCGTGAAGCGCAATGGAAGCGCCGTGGCGCGCCAGTCGAGTTGCTTACCGGCCAGGCTTGTGAACAGGCCACGGGCACCAAAAAGATCGCCGCCGCCTTGTTGGACCGCCGTGCCGGCACCTTGAACCCGATGGCCTACACCAGTGGCTTGGCCAATGCTGCGGCGGGGCTGGGCGGGCAGTTGTTCGATCATTCGCCGGTCACTCAGCTTGAGCGCCAGGGTTCGCACTGGTCGGTGCAGACCGCACAAGGGTCAGTGCAGGCTGCACAGGTGGTGATCGCCTCCAACGCCTACACCGAAGGCGAGTGGACCGAGTTGCGGCGCAATTTCTTCCCCGGCTATTACTACCAGGTCGCGTCGGCCCCACTGACGGGCGACGCCGCCCAACAGATCCTGCCCGGTGGCCAGGGCTCATGGGATACGCGCCAGGTGCTGAGCAGCATCCGTCGCGACGCCGATGGCCGTTTGTTGCTCGGCAGCCTGGGCAACGGCAACCAGAAGCCCGCGTGGTTCCTCAAGGCGTGGGCCGATCGGGTGCAGCAGCACTACTTCCCGTACCTCAAATCGGTGCAGTGGGAGTTCACCTGGACCGGCTGTATCGCCTTCACCCCAGACCACTTGATGCGTCTGTTCGAACCGGCGCCCGGCCTTGTGGCAGTCACGGGCTATAACGGTCGTGGCGTGACCACCGGCAGTGTGGTCGGCAAGGCATTTGCCGACTACTTGTGTCACCAGAATCCCCAGGCGCTGCCGATTCCCTTCGCGCCGATGCAGTCATTGGCCGGGGTGGGCTTGCGCAGCTGCCTGTATGAAGCCGGGTTCTCTCTGTATCACGCCGGCCAATGCCTGAGGATCGTGATCTGATCAGCGAAATACCGCTCAGAAGCCTGCATTTTCTTAGCAGGCTACTAATCTGTATTGGTGCAAGTCGTAGCAATCACGCACTGTAAATGTGCAGTTCCGTTACGCCGTTTGTTACAGCGCCAGGAACTGTTGTTTATAGGCTTGGTTGCAGGTACGACCTGCCACGGTTGTACTTTTTGGATCCATTGGTTGCACCTCTGGACGCTAGAGGGTTGCACGTCCTGGCGAATGGAGCCGAAACACCTGCAATAACAATGACACCGTGTCTTTTTGAAGAATAAAAACGTAATGGCACGCGCCTTGCTCTGGGCTTTCAGTGAAAGGTTTGAATGCAAGTTGTCGTGCCAAAAATCAAAAATATCGGAGCACCACTCATGTCCCAGACGTTTTACAAGAAAGGTTTTCTGGCCCTCGCCGTTGCAGCGGCGCTGGGTGTTTCTACGTTTGTTCAAGCTGATGTGAAGATCGGCGTCGCGGGGCCCATGACGGGCGCCAACGCCGCTTTCGGTGAGCAGTACATGAAGGGTGCCCAGGCGGCAGCCGATGTGATCAACAAGGCCGGCGGCATCAACGGCGAGAAAATCGTGCTGGTAGCCGGCGATGATGCGTGTGAACCCAAACAAGCCGTGGCCGTGGCCAACCGCCTGGCCGACCAGGACAAAGTGATCGGCGTGGTCGGGCACTTCTGCTCCTCCAACACCATCCCGGCCTCCGAGGTGTATGACGAAGCCGGCATCATCGCCATCACCCCAGGCTCCACCAACCCACAAGTGACCGAACGCGGCCTGGGCGCCATGTTCCGCATGTGCGGGCGTGACGACCAGCAAGGCATCGTTGCCGGCGACTACATCGTCGACGTGCTCAAGGGCAAGAAAGTCGCGGTCATCAACGACAAGGACACCTACGGCAAAGGCCTGGCCGACGCCACCGCTGCCCAGTTGACCAAGCGCGGCGTCAAGCCGGTGCTGGAAGAAGGCCTGACCCGTGGCGAGAAAGACTTCAGCGCCCTGGTCACCAAGATTCGCTCCACCGGTGCTGACGTCGTGTACTTCGGCGGCCTGCACCCGGAAGCCGGTCCACTGGTTCGCCAGATCCGTGAAGCTGGCTTGAAAGACGTCAAGTTCATGTCCGATGACGGCGTGGTCACCGACGAACTGGTTGCCACGGCTGGCGGCGCGCAATACGTCGACGGCGTGTACATGACCTTCGGCGCCGACCCGCGCCTGCTGCCAGACAGCAAGGCCGTGGTGGAAGAGTTCCGTAAAAACGGCACCGAGCCGGAAGGCTACACCCTGTACGCCTACGCGTCGGTCCAGGCCTTGGCCGCTGGCTTCAACGGCGCCAAGTCCAACAAAGGCGAAGACGCCGCCAAATGGCTCAAGGCTCACCCGGTGAAAACCGTCATGGGCGAAAAAGCCTGGGATTCGAAGGGTGACCTGAAGATCTCCGACTACGTGGTTTACCAGTGGGATAAAGACGGCAAATACCACCAGCTGGAAAAACAGAAGTAAGCACCACGCCTGATCTTCTGTAGGCGCGGGCTTGCTGTGGCGAGGGAGCTTGCTCCCGCTGGAGTGCGTAGCACTCCCAAACCGTTCACCGAGCTACATCTGATGTACCTCGATCGCCCAGTTTGGGGCTGCTTCGCAGCCCAGCGGGAGCAAGCTCCCTCGCCACATTAGCGCGCTCCGACAGGAGTAAACCTCTGTTTTCCTCCAGAAGCGCCGCACACCCACCGGTGTGCAGGTGCTCACCGCGTGAGATTGCGTTATGGATGGTATTTTCCTGCAGCAACTGGTCAACGGCCTGACCCTCGGGTCGGTCTATGGCCTGATCGCCATCGGCTACACAATGGTCTATGGCATCATTGGCATGATCAACTTCGCCCACGGCGAGGTTTATATGATTTCCGCTTACCTCGCGGCGATCAGTCTGGCACTGCTGGCTTACTTCGGCATCGAATCCTTCCCGCTGCTCATTCTCGGCACCTTGATCTTCACCGTTGTCGTCACTGGCGTATACGGCTGGGTCATCGAGCGTGTCGCCTACAAACCGCTGCGCAACTCTACCCGACTGGCACCGCTGATCAGCGCCATCGGTATCTCGCTGATCCTGCAGAACTACGCGCAGATCGCCCAGGGCGCCAAGCAACAAGGCATTCCCACCCTGCTGGCCGGGGCCTGGCGTGTCGATATCGGCACAGGCTTCGTTCAGTTGACGTACACCAAGGTGTTCATCCTCGTGGCGGCGTTTGCCGGCATGGCGTTGCTCACTTACATCATCAAATACACCAAGCTCGGCCGCATGTGCCGCGCCACTCAACAAGACCGCAAGATGGCGTCGATCCTCGGCATCAACACCGACCGGGTGATCTCCTATGTGTTCGTCATCGGCGCCGCCATGGCGGCATTGGCCGGCGTGTTGATCACCCTCAACTACGGCACCTTCGACTTCTATGCCGGCTTCATCATCGGCATCAAGGCGTTTACCGCAGCGGTACTCGGCGGCATCGGCTCCCTGCCTGGGGCGATGTTGGGCGGGATCATCCTCGGTATCTCCGAGTCGTTGTTCTCGGGGTTGATCAACTCTGACTACAAAGACGTGTTCAGTTTCTCCCTGCTGGTGGTGATTCTGATTTTCCGTCCCCAGGGCCTGCTTGGTCGCCCACTTGTGGCGAAGGTGTAAACATGTCTGCTGCCAAACCCATCGATATCAAGAAAAGTGTAGTCGATACAGTCCTCGCCGGGCTGATTTCACTGGTCGTGTTCGGTCCGATCGTCGGCGTGGTCCTCGACGGCTACAGCTTCAACCTGGAACCGGCCCGCGTGGCCCTGTTGGTGGCCATCGTGATGGTCGGCCGCTTTGCCATGAGCCTGTTCCTGCAAACGCCCAAGGGCCTGAAGATCCTGCAGGGCTTCGAGAGCACCGGCTCTGGCGTGCACGTGCTGGCGCCGGACTACAAGTCGCGGTTGCGCTGGATCATCCCGGCATTGATCGTGATCGCCATCGTGTTCCCGATCTTCACCAACAAGTACCTGCTCACCGTGGTGATCCTCGGCCTGATCTATGTGTTGCTCGGCCTGGGCCTCAACATCGTGGTCGGCCTGGCAGGTCTGCTCGACCTGGGTTACGTGGCGTTCTACGCCATCGGCGCCTACGGCCTGGCACTGGGTTATCAATACCTGGGCCTGGGTTTCTGGACGGTGCTGCCGCTGGCGGCCATCGCCGCAGCGTTGGCGGGGTGCATACTCGGGTTCCCGGTGCTGCGAATGCACGGTGACTATTTGGCCATCGTGACCCTGGGCTTTGGTGAAATCATCCGCCTGGTGCTCAACAACTGGCTGTCGTTTACCGGTGGGCCCAACGGCATGCCGGTGCCATCGCCGACCTTCCTCGGCCTGGAGTTCGGCAAGCGCGCGAAGGATGGCGGGGTGCCCTTCCATGAGTTCTTCGGCATCGACTACAACCCCAACATCAAATTCCTGTTCATCTACATCGTGCTGTTCCTGGTGGTGCTGGCCGTGCTGTACATCAAGCATCGCCTGACCCGCATGCCGGTCGGCCGCGCCTGGGAGGCCTTGCGCGAAGATGAGATCGCCTGCCGTTCCATGGGGCTGAACCATGTGTTGGTCAAACTTTCGGCGTTCACCATCGGTGCATCGACGGCGGGTTTGGCTGGGGTGTTCTTTGCCAGCTACCAAGGCTTCGTCAATCCGTCGTCGTTCACCTTCTTCGAGTCGGCGCTGATCCTGGCCATCGTGGTCCTGGGTGGTATGGGCTCGACGGTGGGCGTGGTGATTGCGGCGTTTGTTCTGACCGTCGCGCCTGAACTGCTGCGCAGCTTCTCTGAATACCGCGTACTGCTGTTCGGCGTGTTGATGGTGGTGATGATGATCTGGCGACCACGCGGGTTGATCCGCATCAGCCGGACCGGTGTGACCCCACGTAAAGGAGTGGCGCCATGAGCAAGGAAGTCGTCCTCTCCGTTGAGCACTTGATGATGCACTTCGGCGGCATCAAGGCCCTGAGCGATGTGAGCCTCAAGGTCGAACGCAACTCGATCTTCGCCTTGATCGGCCCCAACGGCGCCGGCAAGACCACGGTGTTCAACTGCCTCACCGGCTTCTACAAAGCCAGCGGCGGCAAGATCCAACTCAACCTTCGCGGCAAGCAGACCGACGTGATCCAGTTGCTCGGCGAGCGCTTCCAGCCCACCGACTTTGTGTCGCCCAAAAGCTTCCTCAGCCGGGTGTACTACAAGATGTTCGGCGGTACCCACCTGGTGAACCGCGCCGGCCTGGCGCGGACGTTCCAGAACATTCGCCTGTTCAAGGAAATGTCGGTGGTGGAAAACCTGCTGGTGGCCCAGCACATGTGGGTCAACCGCAACATGCTCGCGGGCATCCTCAACACCAAGGGCTACCGCAAGGCCGAAAGCGACGCGTTGGACCACGCGTTCTACTGGCTCGAAGTGGTGGACCTGGTCGACTGCGCCAACCGCCTGGCCGGCGAACTCTCCTACGGCCAGCAGCGCCGCCTGGAGATCGCCCGTGCCATGTGCACGCGGCCGCAGATTATCTGCCTGGATGAACCGGCTGCGGGCCTCAACCCCCAGGAAACCGAAGCCCTCAGCGCGATGATTCGCCTGCTGCGCGACGAACACGACCTGACGGTGGTGCTGATCGAACACGACATGGGCATGGTGATGAGTATTTCCGACCACATCGTGGTGCTGGACCACGGCAACGTGATCGCCGAGGGCGGGCCGGACGCGATCCGTAACGACCCGAAAGTGATTGCCGCCTACCTGGGCGCTGACGAAGAGGAGCTTGTATGAACGGGCCTATCCTCGAAATGAAGGACCTGGACGTGTATTACGGCCCGATCCAGGCCCTGAAAAAAGTCTCGCTGCACATCAATGAAGGCGAAACTGTCAGCCTGATTGGCTCCAACGGCGCGGGCAAATCCACGCTGCTGATGTCGATTTTCGGCCAGCCACGGGCCGAATCGGGGCAGATTCTCTACAACGGCGTCGACATCACCCATAAGTCGTCGCACTACATCGCGTCCAACGGTATTGCGCAGTCGCCGGAAGGGCGGCGGGTGTTCCCCGACATGACCGTCGAGGAAAACCTGCTGATGGGCACCATCCCCATTGGCGACAAGTTTGCTCAGGAAGACATGCAGCGCATGTTTGAGCTGTTCCCACGGCTCAAGGAGCGACGTACCCAGCGTGCCATGACCATGTCCGGCGGCGAGCAGCAAATGCTCGCCATCGCCCGCGCGCTGATGAGTCGGCCCAAGCTGTTGCTGCTGGATGAACCGAGCCTGGGCCTGGCGCCGATTGTGGTGAAGCAGATCTTCTCGACGTTGCGCGAGCTGGCCTCCACCGGGATGACAATCTTTCTGGTGGAACAGAACGCCAACCATGCGCTGCGCTTGTCGGATCGGGCGTATGTGATGGTCAACGGCGAGATTCGCCTGACGGGCACCGGTAAGGAATTGCTGGTGAATGAGGAAGTGCGCAACGCCTACCTCGGCGGTCATTAACGAATAGATATTCTTGGTATGACCTGTGGGAGCTTCGGCTCCCACATTCATGTTGAGACTGTCCACAGAGCTTTCTGGAAATTGTGGAAAACAAATCCAGCCCCCCTCCAAAGCGCGACATATAGCCGCCGCAAATCCCTGTTTTGTCACAGTTTTGACTTGTCCCCATCCGCTGTGGAACCGGCTGTGGGTAACGTGGGAGTAGCTGGCTGTAAGCCAATGAATCCGAGGCTTGTAGCGCGGCGGTTGTTTTTTGATCAGGCGGTTTTTGGTCGCCGCTCCAAGCCTTTGTCAACCTGTTTAAAGACACAGGTATATGACCGAAATATGTCCCGCCAGCCTGTGGATAAGTCTGTGACTAAACTCTGGAAAGACCGCCGCAGAGGCCGGAATGACTGGCCTGGAGCCATCGTTCTGATTTTGCGATCGGCGACAGGCCTACATACGCCCCGGCCAAGGTCAAGCAAAAAACTTTCTAAAACCGCCTGTAGCCCTTGTGTATAGCGGCTTGGAGCATTTTGTAGTTGCCCCCAAAGACTGTGGGCGCAGTTGTGGATAACCTGCGCGCACATAGCTGCAAGCCACGGCCTGTATGGCTTTTATAGAGTTGATTGAAAAGTGATCAGGCGTGTATCAAGTTGTGTGCTTAGCGGTTGCCGCCATCGCGGTGTACGGGCATTCTGCTGGCAACTTTTTTCCCGATGCCCGCAAGGAGAACACCATGTCCGACACGTTGTTTATTACTGGCGCAACCTCAGGTTTCGGCGAAGCCTGCGCCCGTCGTTTTGCCGAAGCCGGCTGGAAACTGGTGCTCACCGGCCGTCGTGCCGACCGCCTGAATGCGCTGGTCGAAGAACTATCCAAGCAGACTGAAGTGCATGGCCTGGTCGTGGACGTGCGGGACCGCAAAGGCATGGAAGACGCCATCGCCAACCTGCCGCCGTCGTTCGCCAAGCTGCGCGGGCTGATCAACAACGCCGGCCTGGCCGTGGGCACCGACCCAGCGCCCAAGTGCAGCCTCGACGATTGGGAAACCATGGTCGACACCAACATCAAGGGCCTGCTGACCACCACTAATCTGCTGCTGCCACGCCTGATCGCTCACGGTCGTGGTGCGGGTATCATCAACCTGGGTTCCATCGCGGGTAATTACCCGTATCCGGGCAGCCACGTGTATGGCGGTTCCAAGGCGTTCGTTAAGCAGTTCTCGCTGAACCTGCGTTGCGACTTGCAAGGTACTGGCGTGCGCGTGACCAACATCGAGCCGGGCCTGTGTGAAAGCGAGTTCTCGCTGGTGCGCTTCGGCGGTGATCAGGCGCGGTATGACGCGACTTATGCGGGTGCCGAACCTATCCAGCCGCAAGACATTGCCGACACGATCTTCTGGGTCATGAACACGCCGGCGCATGTGAATATCAACCGGTTGGAGCTGATGCCGGTGAGCCAGACGTGGGCTGGGTTTGCGATTGAGCGCGGCGCTAAAGCTTAAGACCGATCGCTGCTGTGGCGAGGGAGCTTGCTCCCGCTGGGGCGCGAAGCGGCCCTAAGATTTTGGGGCCGCTGCGCAGCCCAGCGGGAGCAAGCTCCCTCGCCACGATCGGCCAAAACAGGTCATAAGGTACACTCACTGCCTGAAAACCCCTCCGTACTGTGCGGATTTAAGGTTTTAACGGGAGGAAATGTGAGTAACCGAGGTGAGCAGGCACTGCTCAAACAATCGACCATCCTGATGTTCGCCGTCGCGATCGCCGGGATTGTCACGGGTGTGATTTCTGGCGCCCAATCCATTCTGTTCGACGGCTTTTTCTCGTTGATCGCCACCGCCATCAAGGTGTTGATGCTGATCACGGCCAAGCTGATCGCCAAGAAAAGCAACGAGCGTTTCCAGTTCGGCTATTGGCACCTGGAACCCATGGTGCTGCTGATCGAAGGCAGTTTCCTGTTGCTGATCGCCATCTATGCGTTCCTCAATGGCGTGTTCGGCATTATCAATGGCGGCCGCGAGATCGAGTTGGGGTTGGTGATCATCTACGCGGCGGTGTTTACCGTCGTCGAGTTCGCCTACTTCTTCTACGTGCGTTATCGCAATCGCCAGCTGAAATCATCGCTGATCCAGTTCGACAACATCAGCTGGCTGGTGGACGCGATGCTGTCGGTAGGCTTGCTGATCAGCTTTCTGGCGGCGCTGTTGCTCAAGTCCCAGGGCTATGGCGAGTGGGCGGTGTATGTCGACCCATTGATCCTGATCCTGCTGGCCCTGAGCATGCTGGCGCCGGCGTTCAAGATCCTGCGCCCGGCCTTGCGCGAGGTGCTGGGAATCGCGCCGGACCAGTTGGACGACACCGTGCGCGAAGTGATGGAAGCGGCGCAGGCCAAGCATGGTTTTGACGACTACGTGTCGTACGTGCAAAAGCACGGGCGGGCGCGGTTTATCGAGATTCATGTGGTGTTGCCGGCGGATTACCCGGTGGATAACGTCGCGACCCTCGACGGGCTACGCGAAGAGATATCCACAGGGCTCGGCACGCCGGATGCGGCGCGCTGGCTGACGATCAGCTTTACCGGAGATCGCAAGTGGATTGCATAAGGCCCTGGTAACAGGTTGCCAAGTGATACGGCGTGGTCGACGGCATGTCCCGTCGGCTCACGGCGCCCTGAGCATCCAGGCATTCATTCCAGCCTTTTGCATGCAGGAAGTGCTGTTGCAGCGCCAGCAATTGGCGTTGCAGCACGGCTGCGCTGTGGGGGCGCAAGGTCAGTGCCCGCAGGTACTCGGGCCTGGGCCCAGATACGCTGGGTGCCGTCGCGCACCGTACCGTCCAGCGCCAGCATGCCGCTGACCGCACCGCTGAGGTTATCTACACCCTTGAGTTCTGCGTAGGCGAACGCCCGGGTCAGTGACGCATGCAGCGGCGTACCGCGCAGCACGTCCGAAGACTCCAGCAAGAAGAACCATTCGAACTGGTGCCCCGGTTCGAACCAGTTATCCACAGCGCCCAGCGGTTTTTCCATCATCACGCCGTGCTGGCGGTCGATGAAGCGCTGCTGCATGGCCGTCGCCAACGCCAGCAGGGCGGCTTGCACGTTGGCGTCTTCACGCACCGCGAGGGTGGCGAGGAAACCTTCGGCCAGGTGCATCAGCGGGTTTTGCAGTGGGCCGGACTTGAGCGATGACCAGTTGCGCTCCAATACGGCCTCGTACAGACCGTCGCCTGTGGAGAACCGCTCGGCGACCACTTCCAGGGCGGCGTTGAGCACCGACTCCACCAACGGCTCACGCACCTTGGCCCAGTAATGGGCGCAGGCAAAGATGATGAAGGCGTGGGTGTAGAGGTCTTTGCGCTTGTCCAGCGGCTGACCGGACGGGTCGATGCTGTAGAACCAGCCGCCGTGCTCGGCGTCGTGGAAGTGCCGTTGCAGGGAGCGAAACAGTGCCGCTGCGCGTTCTTCAGCAAAGGCCGCGCCGGGCTCGCCGATCAGGCTGGCAAACAGGTACAACTGCCGGGCGCAGGCCATCGCGCGGTAGCGTTGCGGGGGCAGTGGCTGATGATCGGCGTCCAGCGCCTCATAGGGCAATGCCAGGTCGGCATTCCAGCCCGGGCCTTGCCAGAGCGGCACGATCAGGCTGTGGAAGTGCGTAAGCACGGTGTTCAAGGAGGGTTGGGAAGCGCTGGGCATTGGCTGGCGTCGTCACGGCAGGGGTGTAGGCGCGCATGGTAGCAGAGGGGCAGCCTTGAGTTGTGAGCTGCAAGCTGCAAGTCAGCGCAAATCAGCCTTACTTGCAGCTTGGAGCTTGCGGCTGTTAGCTGGCGAGCAGCCACACCCCCGTCGCCGCCGAAGCCGCCCCCGCAATCCGCACCAACGGCGCCGCCGCAGCCGGCAGGAAGCGTACCACCGCATATCCGGCCGCGTGCAGCACGGCAGTCGCACCGACAAAACCCGCGGCATACGCCCACGGGCTGGACATGTCTGGCAGCTCCAGACCATGCGCCACACCATGGAACAGTGCGAACAAGGCCGTGGCCCCCACCGCCATGAACAACGGCGGACGCACCGCCAGCGCCACCGCCAGGCCCAGGGCCAGCACCGACGCGGCAATCCCGCTTTCCAATGCCGGCAACGCCAGGCCTTCAAAACCCAGCACGCCGCCAATCAGCATGGTGCCGACAAAGGTGCACGGCAACGCCCAACGCGCGGCGCCTTTTTGTTGGGCGGCCCACAAACCGACCGCGACCATCGCCAGCAAGTGGTCGATGCCCCCCAGAGGATGGCTGATACCGGCCACCAGGCCGTTGTCGCCATGGCCCGGGTGAGCGAAGGCCAGGGCAGGGGCCAGCAGCAGGGCGGCGGCGGTGAAGAGTTTCTTGAGGCTCATGGACAGGTTCCTTATGGGTTGATCAGGCGGCGGTCAGCAGGCCTTGGCGTTCGATGAAGGCGACGATGTCCTCCAGGCCGACACCGGTTTTCTGGTTGCTGAACACAAAGGGTTTGCCGTTGCGCATGCGGGTGGTGTCGCTGTTCATAAGCTCCAGCGACGCGCCGACCAAGGGCGCCAGGTCGATCTTGTTGATCACCAGCAGATCGGACTTGCAGATGCCAGGCCCGCCCTTGCGCGGCAGCTTGTCGCCGGCGGACACGTCGATCACGTAGATGGTCAGGTCCGACAACTCCGGGCTGAAGGTGGCCGAGAGGTTGTCCCCGCCGGACTCCACCAGGATCAGGTCCAGGCCCGGGAAACGACGGTTGAGCTGGTCGACGGCTTCCAGGTTGATCGAGGCGTCTTCGCGGATCGCCGTGTGCGGGCAGCCACCGGTTTCAACGCCGATGATGCGTTCCGGCGCGAGGGCCTGGTTGCGCACCAGGAAGTCAGCGTCCTCGCGGGTGTAGATGTCGTTGGTGACCACTGCCAGGTTGTAGCGATCACGCAGCGCGAGGCACAGGGCCAGGGTCAGGGCCGTCTTGCCGGAGCCCACCGGGCCGCCGATGCCGACACGCAAAGGTTGTGAGTTCATATGCTTCTCCTAGGAACGAAACAGTCGGCTGTATTGGCGCTCGTGGGCCATGCAGGCCAGGGACAGGCCGAACGCGGCGCTGCCGAAATGGTTGGGTTGGATACGGTTGGCGTCCTGCTGGGCTTGTTGCAGCAACGGCAGCAGTTCACTGGTCAGGCGTTGGGCGGCTTGCTGGCCCAAGGGCAGGGTTTTCATCAGCACAGCCAATTGGTTTTCCAGCCAGCTCCATAGCCAGGCGGCAAGCGCGTCGGCGGGGCTGATGTTCCAGGCGCGTGCGGCCAGGGCCCAACCCAATGCCAAATGCGGTTCGGCGCACTGTTGAAGAAATAGGCGGGCGGCGTCGTCCAGTTCCGGCAGGCCGTTGAGCAGTTGTTGCAGGGAGTAGCCCATCTGCCGGCTCTCCTGGTACAGCTCGCGGGTCTCACGGCTGGCGCGATGTTCTTCGCACAGCTGGGCCAGGCGCGGCCAATCGGCCTCAAAGGCGGCTTGGCAATGGGCGAGCAGAACGGGTGCCTCGAAACGTGCGAGGTTGAGCAGCAACTGATCGCTGATCCAGCGCCGTGCACTGGCAGCGTCGTTGACGCGACCGTTCTCCACTGCCATTTCCAAACCCTGGGAATAGCTGTAGCCACCAATCGGCAATTGCGGACTGGCCAGACGCAACAGCGCCCAGGCTGGGTTCACAGACGCACGCCGAACTGGTGCAGCTTGGGCGGGTAGTTGAAATCTTCATCGCCATGGCGCGAATGATGATGCCCGCCGCCATAGGCGCCATGTTCCGGCTGGAATGGCGCTTCGAGGGTCTGCGTCTGCGCGCCCAGCTGTTCGAGCATGGCCTTGAGCACATAGTCTTCCAGCAGGCGTAGCCAGCCATCGCCCACTTGCAACGCCACGTGGCGGTTACCCAGGTGATAGGCCGCGCGCGTCAGTTCAAATGCGCTGCTGCAGGTGACGTGCAGCAGTTGTTCAGGCCGGGCGCACACGCGTACGACACGTCCGTCTTCAGCCTGTAGGAATTCGCCATCGTGCAGCGGTGGCTGGCCGCGCTCCAGGAAAAGGCCGACGTCTTCACCGTCAGCACTGAAACAGCGCAGGCGGCTTTTGCTGCGAGCTTCGAAGTTCAGCAGCAACTCGGCGGCCCAGAGGGTTTGGGGGGCGATTCGGCGGTGGATCACCAGCATCAGGAAGCTTCCAGCTATGAGCGATGAAACAGCTAGAGCAAGGGGCTTGCCAACCTCGATGGGGAGTAGGAATTGCCTGTAGGCAAGGAGGGGTGTGCCACTAAACAGGGCGAGGAAGAATGGATGGCGTGCGCCAAAGTGGTGCGCGATGTTGCTTGTTGCACGGGTGATGGGCGTTTTCAGATTTTCCCTACAGGGTATGGGGAATCGGCGTTCATCGCCTTTCCTGCGAGATCATTAGGCTGTGCGCCGTGTTTAATTCACTGCGACGTTCATCATGTTCAAGTCTTTTTGTTATCTGGTTATTGTCAGTCTGTCTTTCGCGCTTTCATCGGCCTCTGCCAATCTGAAGTCTTATCCGTCCTTCAGCACTTCTCTGAAACAAGCGTCTATCGAGGATGTGGTCGACCGCGCCCACGAACTGCTGGGTACGCCTTACAAGTGGGGTGGCACCTCGGCGGATCAGGGGTTTGATTGCAGCAGCCTGCTGGTCTATCTGTTCAAGACCGAAGCCAACATTCAGATCCCACGCACCACCGCGGCCATGCAGCGGTCAACGGCCGCGACCATCAAACGCAATGCGCTCAAGCCCGGCGATGCGGTGTTTTTCAAAGCCAACGGGCGCGGCCAGGTCAGCCATGTGGGTCTCTATATAGGCGATGGCAAATTCATTCATTCGCCGCGAACCGGCAAGCGCATCCGTATCGATTCATTGAGCAACGACTACTGGAACAAGAACTACACCACCGCCAAGCGCTTTCACACAGCAGGTTGATGGCTTTATTCGGTACTGCCCAGGCCTTGCCAGTGCTTCAAGCCGATAAAGATAAAGCGCAACTGCTGGGTGATTTTCGCCTGGGGCGTGAGGTGGTCAGGCAGGGCCTGGGCCGGTGGGTCGATGATGTCGGGGAGGGTGGCGAACACACTTTTGACGATCAGGTCGGCCATCACATGCAGGCCTTCGGCATCCAGGTGCTGCAGTTTGGGCATGAACGTCAGGTCGGCCGCCAGGTCGCGGGTGATGTCTTCACGTAGCGCCCCGATGGCCTGGCGCACGGCCAGGCAGCCGCCGTATTGCTCGCGGGCCAGGAACAGGAATTGCGAACGGTTGGCCGAGACCACATCGAGAAAGATCCGTACGGAGGCATCGATTATGCCGCCCATCACGAATTCGTTATGGCGCACCAGGCGGATAGTGGCGCGGAAGGTCTGGCCGACTTCACTCACCAACACAAGCCCCAGCTGGTCCATGTCGGCAAAATGCCGGTAGAACCCGGTGGGCACGATACCGGCCGTCTTCGCCACTTCGCGCAGGCTCAGGCTGCCAAACCCACGGCCACACTCCATCAGATGGCGGGCTGCGTCCATCAGGGCTAGGCGGGTCTGTTGCTTCTGTTCGGCGCGGGGCAGCATGGGCGGACGGGCTTTGTCGGCAAGTACAGCGACGCACTCTAGCAAAACAGGTCTGTTGGCGTCGAACTTGGCAGGGGAAGGGCGTGATGCGATCTACAGGAAAGCAAAAGCCCGATCGGCAGATCGGGCTTTTTTCTCGGCCACCACGGGGTTAGCTCTGTGCTTGATGCAGTTCTTGCAGACGGTCAGCACCGCCTTCAGCAACGCCTTCGGTGTAGGCACGTTTGTTGGCTTGTTCAGCGCCGCCTTCGACCAGACCTTTCTGTTCCAGGCGATCACGACCACCTTCGGCAACAGCGTTGCGTTCCAGCAGGCGATCAGCACCACCTTCAACCAGGCCTTTTTGTTCCAGGCGGTTGCGGCCGTTTTCGGTCAGGCCTTCGGTGTAAGCGCGTTTGTTGGCTTGTTCCGAACCATTTTCAGCCACAGCGCCTTTGGCGTAGTCACGGTTCTCTTCTTCTTGCGAACCGCTGCGAGCGACGGTCTGGCTGAACGGAACGGCGTCCGCTTTGACTTGTGGGGTGGCCTGTTCGGCGGCTGGCAGGGCAAAGGCACTGGAAGCCAGGATGGATAACAGGGCGGTAGCGAGTAATTGGCGTTTCATGATGGGTTGCTCCTTGGGAGGGCGATAAAGTGGGTACAGGGCTAATGCTACTCTCGATAAGTCGATATAAAAGTTCATAAACACAATGGTAATAATCAACAGAATTGATTGTTCTAGGCGGAGGCTCTAGAACGGGCCTCTCAAGCACGCGGTTTTGCACCGGTGTGGGTATTTTCGACACGCACGCGGGTAACAATGGTGCGTCGTCGTAGGGGGAATCTGTCGAAGTGGTCAGAAATTGAGGTTTTTCCAGGCAAATCGGGGATCGGGTTAAACCCCCAGGCGGTTTACCAGTCGTAGTTCTATAAGCTGTCCTTAAAGGCTGTCACCCAGCCAGTCGTATTCAGGAGTCCTGTGCAATGACGCGCACTCGTAAAATCGTCGCTTGGAGCTGCGCCAGCTTCGCTTTGTTAATCGCCGTGGTGGTGTTGGTCGTGGTGTTCTTTGACTGGAACCGCATCAAGCCGCCCCTCAATGCCAAGGTTTCCGAAGAATTGCATCGACCCTTTGCCATCAACGGCAACCTGGCGGTGGTGTGGGCGCGTGAGCCCGATGAGGGTGGCTGGCGCGCCTGGGTGCCATGGCCCCATGTGATCGCCGAAGACCTGACCCTGGGCAACCCGGACTGGTCGAAAACCCCGCAAATGGTCACCCTCAAGAAGGTCGAACTGCGCATTTCGCCCCTGGCATTGCTGGTGCAGCGGGTGGTGATCCCGCGTATCGACCTCACCGAGCCGAGCGCGCAGTTGCAGCGCCTGGCCGATGGCCGCGCCAACTGGACCTTCAAGTTCGACCCCAAGGACCCGAACGCCGAGCCTTCCAACTGGGTGGTGGACATTGGTGCCATCGGCTTCGACAAAGGCCATGTGACCCTCGACGACCAGACCCTCAAGACCCAACTGGATGTGATCATCGACCCGCTGGGCAAACCGATCCCGTTCGGCGAAATTGTCGGCGACGCCGATGCCAAGAAGGCCCTGGAAAAAGGCTCCGCGCCCCAGGACTATGCGTTCGGCCTCAAGGTCAAAGGCCAGTACCACGGCCAGAAACTCGACGGCAGCGGCAAGATCGGCGGACTGCTGGCCTTGCAGGACGCGGCCAAGCCGTTCCCGCTGCAAGCCCAGGTCAAGATTGCCGACACCAGCATCGCCCTGGCCGGCACGCTGACCGATCCGCTGAACCTCGGCGCGCTCGATTTGCGCCTGAAGCTCGCCGGTTCCAGTCTGGGCAATCTCTACCCGTTGACCGGCGTGACCCTGCCGGATTCGCCGGCCTATTCCACCGACGGTCACCTCATCGCCAAGCTGCACGAAGCCAGCGGCGCCTCGTTTCGCTATGAGAACTTCAACGGCAAGATCGGCAACAGCGATATCCACGGCAGCCTCGCCTACGTCGCCAGCCAGCCACGGCCCAAGCTCAGTGGCGCGCTGGTGTCCAACCAATTGCTGATGACCGACCTCGCCCCGCTGATCGGCGCCGACTCCAACGCCAAGCAAAAAGCCCGTGGCGGCGACAGCAAACAGCCGGCCACCAAGGTGTTGCCGGTGGAAGAGTTCCGCACCGAGCGCTGGCGCGTCATGGACGCCGACGTGGAATTCACCGGTAAGCGCATCGTGCACAGTGCCGATCTGCCGTTCACCGACCTCTACACCCACCTGGTCCTGAATGACGGCGAACTGAGCCTCGAACCCCTGCGTTTTGGTGTGGCCGGCGGCAAACTGGATGCGCAGATCCGCCTCAACGGCCGCATCACGCCAATGGAAGGTCGCGCCAAACTCACCGCGCGCAACTTCAAGCTCAAGCAACTGTTCCCAACCTTCGAACCGATGAAAACCAGCTTTGGTGAACTCAACGGTGATGCCGACATCTCCGGACGCGGCAATTCCGTAGCAGCCCTGTTGGGCAGCTCCAACGGTGACCTGAAGATGCTGATCAACGACGGCGCCATCAGCCGCAGCCTGATGGAAATCGCCGGGCTCAACGTGGGTAACTACGTGGTAGGCCGCTTGTTTGGTGACAAGGAAGTGAAGATCAACTGCGCGGCGGCGGACTTCGGCATCAAGACGGGCCTGGCGACCACGCGCTTGTTTGTGTTCGATACTGAGAACGCCATCATCTACATCGATGGCACCGCGAATATGGCCACCGAGCAACTGGACCTTACCATTACCCCGGAATCGAAAGGCTTTCGCCTGTTCTCCCTGCGTTCACCGCTGTACGTCAACGGGCCGTTCATCAAGCCCAACGCGGGTGTGAAAGCCATTCCACTGGCGTTGCGGGGGGCGGGCATGGTGGCGCTGGGTGTGATCGCCGGGCCGGCGGCCGGGTTGCTGGCGTTGGTCGCGCCGAGTGGTGGTGAACCGAATGAGTGTGCACCGTTGTTGCAGCAGATGAAGGAAGGCAAGGCGCCGAAAACAGTAAAGGGCTAGCCTCCTGCGGGGATGAAGATCGCGTCCGATGTGCAGGGGATGCCAATTTGAAGGAAAGGATCCTGCTTGTAAGGCGTGCCGTCTGCATTGATTGAATAGAACGCTTCATGTAGATACTGCTTGCCGTCCAAGACGAAGCAACGGAAAGAGACATGGGTGGGGAATGCGTTTTTGAGTTGGGCGAGCGTCACACCGCGGCCTATCCAAGTGTTGAACATCGGCTCAATGTACATCACGGATTTTCTCAGTCTGACGATATCATTGAAATAGTTGACATCCGTTTGGCCGGAGCAAGTCCCGTGTTTCTTCCACTCGTATCTAAACATTCCCTGCGGGGCCGCGGTGACCAACTGGGCGATCGCGGGAGTGTTGGAAATCTGTTCCAGTGTGTTGTCGCTGATATCACACGCTGTGGTTGATTGACAGCTGGGAGCCGTGTTGCAAGAGGCAGGGTGGCGATTGGTTTTCTGCCCGACACTGTTGTTATAGGGCCAGATGCCGTGGGTCAGAAACGTTTGCGGTGGTTTAGTGCACCCTGTCGTTTCAGGCTTTAGCTTGCAGAAACTTGGCTGCCAGGTCACTGCGTAGACCAGGTATTTGAAGCCCTCGCTGCTTGGGGTGATTTCCTCATTTGCATCCAAGGCCTGAGCACCCTGACTGATGAAGAAAGCTGCGAGGGCTGCAGGAATGAACATGGTTTTGTTCATTTGCCGATACTCCATATTCAGTTGCTTGACGGTATTGTCAGTGACTGCTGGACGTATCAAATAGCCCTGTTTTCGACAAGATGTCTACTGTCAACACTAACAGGTAGACGCAGGTTTTCTCTTGCAGTGATTGCGGACAAAGTAAGCCCCAAGTGTGAGCGGCCGCTCCCTTTGGGGCTTTACTGGAGGCAGTTGTCGATGCCGGTCTAAAGGCTTTCTAAAATATCCGCCATATCGTCCGCATGCTCTTCTTCCTGAGCCAGGATCTCTTCAAACAGACGACGCGTAGTCGGGTCTTTATCGCCAATGTACTGGATGATCTCGCGGTAGCTGTCTACCGCAATCCGCTCGGCGACCAGGTCTTCGTAGACCATTTCCTTGAGGTCCTTGCCGGCCACGTATTGGGCGTGGGAGTTCTTGGTCAGCAGGTCCGGGTTGAACTCCGGCTCACCGCCCAGCTGCACGATGCGCTCGGCGAGTTTGTCCGCGTGTTCGGCTTCCTGGGTGGCGTGTTCGAGGAACTCGTCGGCGGCGACGGACGCCTTGATACCGCTGGCCATGAAGTAGTGGCGCTTGTAGCGCAGCACGCAGACCAACTCGGTGGCCAGCGATGCGTTGAGCAGGCGGATGATTTCTTCGCGGTCGGCGTCATAACCTTCGGTCACTGCACCGTTTTCGACGTTCTGGCGGGCGCGGCTGCGCAGGGTCGCAACGTCAGTCAAGTTTGCTTCGGTCATCTCAATCTCCTGGTACTAATCCGGTTTTGCGCCACGCTCTGCCGGCGTGATCGCTCCAAGTTGTGAGTCCCGCGTCACGCAAAAAGTTTTATCGGATTTATGTCATCAGCGCGTCGCGGGACTGGGCTAGCCTCTGGTGGTCTTTCCTGATCAAGGACGTTCGGCCCATGCCGCAGTCGTTAGCCACGCGTTACCCCCTGGTGCTGGTCCCCGGCATGCTCGGGTTTGTGCGCCTGGGGTGGTTTCCCTATTGGTACGGCATCGTCCCAGCGCTACAGGCAGGCGGGGCGCAGGTATTTCCCGTGCAGGTGGCGCCGCTGGACTCCAGCGAGGTGCGTGGCGAGCAATTGCTGCTGCAGATCGAGCGCATTCGGCGTGAAACGGGGGCCGACAAGGTCAACCTGATCGGCCATAGCCAGGGCTCGCTCACCGCTCGGTATGCGGCGGCCAAGCGCCCGGAATGGGTGGCGTCGGTCACGTCGGTGGCCGGGCCCAACCATGGCTCGGAGCTGGCGGACCATATTCACCTCAATTACCCGGTGGATGGCGTGAAGGGGCGGATCATGAGCGCGCTGTTTCACGGGGTCGCCTGGCTGATGGGCGTGCTGGAAACCGGCTATCGCGGACCGCGCTTCAAGGCGGACTTGCAGGCCTCCCACCAATCGCTGACCAGTACGGGCGTGGCGCTGTTCAATCAGCGCTATCCACAGGGGTTGCCGTCGACATGGGGCGGGCAGGGGCCCGAAGAGGTCAACGGCGTGCGGTATTACTCATGGTCCGGCACCTTGCAGCCGGGCATCACCGACCGGGGGCGCAACCTGTTCGACGGTACGCATCGCAGTTGCCGCCTGTTCGCCCGCAGCTTTGTGCGCGAAAAGGGCCAGTGTGACGGCATGGTCGGGCGCTATAGCTCACACCTGGGGAAGGTGATAGGCGATGACTACGCCCTGGACCACTTCGATATCGTCAACCAATCCCTGGGCCTGGTGGGCAAGGGCGCCGAGCCGATCCGTCTGTTTGTCGAACATGCCCGACGCTTGAAGGAGGCCGGGGTTTAACGCACCGGCGTGGTCCAACGCTCCGACATAATCACCCCGCCCAAGGTCAGCAAGCCGCCCACCAGGTGGTACAGCGCCAATTCTTCCTTCAGCACCACGGCCGCAATCAACGCGGTGATCAACGGCAGCAGGTTGAAAAACAACGTCGTGCGGCTCGGGCCCAAGGTCTTTACCGAATGCATCCACGCCAGCGGCGCGACCATCGAGGCCAACAGGCACGCATACAGCACCAGCGGAATGTTCGCCCAACCCAAGCCGGCCTTCGCCGAGAACAGGAACAGCGGAAACAGCACCACCACCGCCACCAGCACCTGCAGATACAGCAACACCAACGGCGGCAGGCGCAGCTGCCATTTCTTCAACAGGGTGCTGTAGACCGCGTAGGCCAGGGTCGCGACCAGCATCATGCCGTCGCCCAGGTTGACCCCGTGTTGCAGCAGTGCGTCGAGGCTACCGGCGGAAACCACCACCACCACACCGGCGAACGACAGCACGGCACCAGTCATCGCGCCGTAGGTGAGGCGTTGGCCGAGGCTGATGATCGCTGCTGTGAGTGCCATCAACGGCATCAACGACAGGATGATGCCCATGTTGGTCGCCGTGGTCAGCGACGCGGCGTAGTACGCCAGGCTCTGGTACACCGCCATGCCTAGCACGCCGAGGATGAACACCTTGCCCAGGTTCGGACGGATCAACGCCCAGTTGGCGATCACCGGCTTGATCATGAACGGCGTGAACAGCAGCGCCGCCAGCAACCAGCGGTAAAAGCCGATTTCCGCCGGGAACAGTGCGCCCACGGCCAGCTTGTTGACGACGGTGTTGCCGGCCCAGATGAAAATGGCCAGCAAGGGATACGCGTATTGCATCGAAAGAAACCCAGTGTGTTGATGAGGCAGGATTATCCATTGTCTGGATCGAAGCCTATACTGCGATCCAGACAAACCACCTCTGTATCCAGACAATATGGCCAAGCACAACGTACGCCTTGCGGATTTCCCCCAGCTGCCGAGCCCGGTGTACTTCCGTTATTCGGACTTCGCCCCCGATACCGAGTGCACCCCGCACCAGCACTTCTGGGGTTCGTTGGACTACTCGGCCAGTGGCGTGATGCGCATGGAAGTGGCTGGCAACCGCTTTATGTCGCCGCCGCAATACGCGGTGTGGGTGCCGCCGCATACGCAGCACAGTTCCTACAACGCCGAGGCGATCGTCTATCACTCGGTCGGGTTGGCGCCGGAACTCTGTGAACAGTTGCCCCAACAGCCGTGCACCCTGGCGATCAGCGATATCCTCAAGGCCATCCTCAGCGATTTCGCCCAGCGTGATGTGAACATGCCGCAGACCGAGTCCGATATCCGCCTGGCCCAGGTGCTGGTGGACCAGCTCAAGCAGGCGCCGATCCACGAATGCTTTTTGCCTTACGCCCGTCACCCCGGCTTGCTTGGCGTACTCGAAGGCATGCAGGCCGACCCTGCCGATAACCGGCCCCTGGCGCACTGGGCCGAGCAAGTCCACGTGAGCGAACGCACCCTGGCGCGCTTGTTTGTGCGGGAGCTGGGCATGAGCTTCGGCGAATGGCGTCAACGCCTGCGCTACCTGGCAGCCATCGAAGCCCTCGACAGCCCGCGCAGCGTGCAACACGTGGCGTTTGACCTGGGCTACAGCACCGCGTCAGCCTTCATTGCCATGTTCCAGCGCCAGGCGGGCTGCACGCCGGAGCAGTACCGACGGACGCATATCCGTAGCCGGTGAAGTTGTAACAGGCTTTGACTACACTGCTGGGTAGGCCGTGCCGCCCGGCACGGTAACAGGGAGAAAACTCCATGAAGATGCTGCGAATTCCGCTGTTGATGATGGGCCTGCTGCTGTGTTCCCAGGGTTTTGCCGCCACTGCCCAGCAAAACAAAATGACCACCTGCAATGCCGAAGCGACCACCAAGACGCTCAAGGGTGATGACCGCAAGGCCTTCATGAAGACCTGTCTGTCGGCCCCGGCGGCCAATGACGCCAAGACCCTGACGCCGCAGCAGCAGAAGATGAAGGATTGCAATGCCTCAGCGAAAACCAAGGCGCTGACCGGCGATGCGCGCAAAACCTTCATGAGCACTTGCCTCAAAGGCTGATCACACAGGTGGGAGCAGGCAGCCTGCTCCCACACTTGATCGCATTCACCACTGACCCACTCGCTTGATTCTCTCAAGGCTGGCAGACTGCCCATCCTTTAACGCCGTTCGTTTTGAGGCTGTATGCCAACGTTTTCTCAGCGTCACGTGATATTGCTGGCCAGCTACATCATCATTTTCGGCGGACTGCTGCTGGTACTGCCGCTCAAATTACTGCCCAGCCTGCTGGCCGGTCTGTTGGTGTTCGAGCTGGTCAACATGCTCACTCCCCAACTGCAACGGCTGATCGAAGGCCGGCGCGCGCGCTGGCTGGCGGTGGCCTTGCTCGGCACCTTGATCGTCAGTGTGCTGACTTTGATCTTCGCCGGTGCCATCAGCTTCCTGCTCCATGAAGCGGAAAACCCTGGCGCTTCCCTGGACAAATTCATGGGGGTGGTCGACCGCGCGCGCGGCCAGTTGCCGCCGTTCCTCGACGCTTACTTGCCTGCCAGTGCCGCCGAGTTCCGCGTGGCCATCGGCGACTGGCTAAGCAAGCACCTGAGCGAACTGCAGCTTGTGGGTAAGGACGCCGCCCACATGTTCGTCACCCTGCTGATCGGCATGGTGCTCGGTGCGATCATCGCCCTGCAGCGCGTGCCCGACCTGACCAAACGCAAACCCCTGGCCGCCGCGCTGTTCGACCGCCTGCACCTGCTGGTCCAGGCCTTTCGCAATATCGTCTTCGCACAGATCAAGATCGCCGCGCTCAACACCGCCTTCACCGCCGTGTTCCTCGCCGTTGTGTTGCCGCTGTGCGGGATTCACCTGCCGCTGACCAAAACCCTGATCGTTCTGACCTTCCTGCTCGGTCTGCTGCCGGTCATCGGCAACCTGATGTCCAACACGCTGATCACCATCGTCGCGCTGTCGCTGTCGATCTGGGTGGCGGTGGCGGCGTTGGGCTATCTGATCGTGATCCACAAGATCGAATACTTCCTCAATGCGCGCATTGTGGGCGGCCAGATCAGTGCCAAGTCGTGGGAGTTGTTGTTGGCGATGTTGGTGTTTGAGGCTGCGTTTGGCTTGCCGGGAGTGGTGGCGGGGCCGATTTATTACGCGTATCTCAAGAGTGAGCTGAAGCTCGGCGGGATGGTTTGACGCGATAACGCAAGTGCTTTGGCTTCACAAACTTTAAAGGGACTTAGAGGGAAACCCGCAGTGAGCGACAATATCTATGCGCCGCCAACGGCGCAGTTGAGCGATACGGTTAAGACGTCGCCTGAGTTTTACGTCATTTCCAAAAAGAAGCTGCTGATTCTCAGCGTGCTCAGTTTTGGGCTGTACACCTATATCTGGTCGTATAAAAACTGGCGCTTGTACAAGGATTTCCACCAGTTGGATATCAGGCCTTTGGCGCGGGCCATTTTCTTCATCTTCTTCATGCATCAGTTGTATCGCCGGGCTGATGATCGGGTAGCCCGTAGCGGTCGGAAATTCGATTTTGACTTCGAGCAGTGGGCGACCGTGTTCGTGGTGGTCACCGTAGGGTCACGGGTTTTCGAGATGGCCGCGAACCGGATCGACAGCTGGTTGGCCTACAAACCCCTGGTCATCCTGGCAGTGCCGCTGTGTGCCTACATCCTCCAGCAAGCCCAGGGCCTGATCAATTTTGCAGCGGACGACCCGGAAGGCATGAGCAATAACCGTTTCACGCTATGGAACTACCTGGTGATCGTGCCGGGTGTGGTCATGTGGTGCCTGACAGGGCTTGGGCTTTGGGCCATCTACCACCCTTAGGCACCACTCTAAAAAGGACTGCGCCATCACTACGGATTTGAAACTTGCGTTTTGCGCCATGGCGTTTAGAAAGTAGTGTGCCGAACTGAGTCTTTGTGGTGAGCGGGCTTGCCCCGCGCTGGGCTGCGTAGCAGCCCCAAAACCTGCAGGCAAGGAGTGCCAGATACGCTGCATTTCTCTTTACTGGGGCTGCTGCGCAGCCCAGCGCGGGGCAAGCGCGCTCACTACAGGAAGCTCGCTCAGCATTCGACAGATCAGTGCCCGTAGCGCTTGCTGGCCTCAATTGCCAGACCACTGCCGATACTGCCAAAGATATTGCCTTCCACATGCCGCGCATTCGGCAGCATCGCCGAAATGCTGTGGCGCAGCGCCGGGATCCCGCTGGAACCGCCGGTAAAGAACACCGTGTCCACCTGCGCCACGCTCACCGTAGCGTCGTTGAGCAGTTGCGTCACGCTACCGCGCACACGCTCCAGCAAGGCGTCAATGGACGACTCGAACAACGCCCGGCTCAGGTCCACACTCAGGCCGGCTTCGATACGGTCCAGCGCCACGTGGCGGCTGTCTTCGTGGGTCAGCTGGATCTTGGTTTCTTCCACTTCCATGGCCAACCAGTGCCCGGCGCGCTGTTCGATCAACTTGAACAGGCGATCGATGCCGCCGGTGTCTTCGATGTCGTAGCGCATGCTGCCCAAGGCCAGTTGGGATTTTTGCGAGTACACCGAGTTGATGGTGTGCCAGGTGGCCAGGTTCATGTGGTGGCTGGTGGGCATGTAGGCGCCGCTTTTCATGCGGCTGCCGTAGCCGAACAGCGGCATCATGCCGTTGAGCGAGAGCTGCTTGTCGAAGTCGGTACCGCCGATGTGCACGCCGCCGGTGGCGAGGATGTCGCTCTGGCGGTTGTCGTTGTGACGGCGGTCCGGCGACAGACGGACCAGGGAGAAGTCAGACGTACCACCGCCGATATCGACGATCAGTACCAGCTCTTCTTTCTGGATGGTGGATTCGTAGTCAAACGCGGCCGCAATCGGCTCGTACTGGAACGAGATGTCCTTGAAGCCGATCTTGCGCGCCACGTCCACCAGGGTGTTCTCGGCTTCCTGGTCAGCCATCGGGTCGTCATCGACGAAAAACACCGGGCGGCCCAGCACCACTTCTTCGAACTCACGGCCGGCGTTGGCTTCGGCGCGGCTCTTGAGCTGGCCGATAAACAGCGCCAGCAGGTCGGTGAACGGCATCGCCGTGCCGAGCACGCTGGTGTCGTGCTTGATCAGCTTGGAACCCAGCAGGCTCTTGAGCGAGCGCATCAGCCGGCCTTCGTAGTTTTCCAGGTACTCGTGCAGCGCCAGGCGACCGTACACCGGGCGACGTTCCTCGAAGTTGAAGAACACCACCGACGGCAGGGTGATCTTGTCGTCCTCCAGCGCAATAAGCGTCTCCTCGCCGGGGCGGATCCAGCCGACGGTGGAGTTGGACGTGCCAAAGTCGATGCCGCAGGCACGGGCTGGGGATGAGTTTTCCATGACAATCAGGTTCCGGTTGAAAAACGGCCGCGCAGTGTATGCCAGTCGAGGGCGGATGCGTAGGCCGACCATCTGTTAAATCTTCCTTGAAACCTGGCGATTCGCCCCCACATCTGCTGCATACGGCAAGTGCCGATAACACTTTGACGCACCCCCAGGCCACAAGACTCAACAGGTGCAATGCAGCGCACGTTGTGCCCCGGGCTGTGCGATCTCGATTAAGGATGGTGAACCGCCGATGGATTTCAAAGACTACTACAAGATATTGGGCGTAGAGCCGACGGCCGACGACAAGGAAATCAAGGCGGCCTATCGCAAGCTCGCGCGTAAATATCACCCGGATGTCAGCAAGGAAAAAGACGCCGAAGCCAAGTTCAAGGACGCGTCCGAAGCCTATGAGGCGCTGAAAAGCGCCGACAAACGCGCCGAATACGACGAACTGCGCAAATACGGCCAGCATGGCCAGCCGTTCCAAGGGCCACCGGGCTGGCAGAGCCGTGGCGGTTTTGGTGGCGGCGGTGGCGGTGAGGACTTCTCGGACTTCTTCAGCTCGATCTTCGGCTCCCGTGGCGATGCTTTCGGTGGCGGCCAGCGTCGTCCTGCCGGGCGCAAGGGCCAGGACGTGGAGATGCAACTGACCGTGTCCCTTGAAGAGACGTTGTCCACCGAGTCCAAGCAGATCAGCTTCCAGGTGCCGCAATATGACGCCTCGGGCCGACATGTGAGCAACACCACCAAGAGCCTGAACGTGAAGATCCCGGCCGGTGTGGCCGACGGCGAGCGCATCCGCCTCAAGGCGCAGGGCGCGCCGGGGATCGGTGGCGGGGCCAATGGCGACCTGTACCTGATCATCAAGTTTGCGCCGCATTCGAAGTTCGAAGTCGAAGGCGAAAACCTGGTGATCACCTTGCCGCTGGCACCGTGGGAACTGGCGCTGGGCGCCGAAGTGGCCGTGCCGACCCTGACCGGCAAGATCAACCTCAAGGTGCCTGCCGGCAGCCAGAACGGCCAGCGGATGCGCGCCAAGGGTCATGGTTTGCTGAACAAGGCCGGGGAACGAGGGTTCCTGTACATCCAGCTCAAGGCCGTGATGCCCAAACAGGCGGATGATGAGACCATCGCCCTGTGGCAGGAACTGGCGAAAAAGGCCGCGTTCAACCCTCGGGAAAACTTCTGAAAAATAGCCGCCGCGCGCTAACGGTCTAGCGCTGCGGCCTTCGTCGGTCATGCTGCAACTGCCCGGCAGGTACACCAGCAGCAAGCCCGCCCTGGTGGCCAGCCACAGGCGCGGGCGCAAAAACCTGAACGACATTGAGGCCCACCTGGGGGCGATCTAGGACATCAGAGCGTTTGCCGAACCACGGCTCAAAGCGGCGATCCAGCAGCAGTTCAGCCTGGACCTGGATGTCAACAACGTCTATTTCGCGCGCAAGTACGGCTTCAAAAGCCGCGATGACCTGTATGGATTTTTGGTCTTTGAGCAAACGCGCGATTCAGCCCTCAGTTACCGTTATCGCGGCTTGTTGTTGCTGGGCACCTTGACGGGGCGCCTGATGGGTCGGCTTCCCGGCAAGGCCCTGACGCCATGGGCGCCAGGGTTGTTGGCTCAGAACAGGAAATAACGCTGGGCCATCGGCAACACCTCGGCCGGTTCACACCACAGCAACACGCCATCGGCCTTAACCTGGTACGTCTGTGGGTCCACCTCGATATCCGGCAGGTAATCGTTGTGGATCAAGTCGGTTTTCTGCACGTTGCGGCAGCCCTTGACCACCGCTATCTGCTTTTTCAACCCCAGTGTTTCGGGCAAACCGGCGTCCTGGGCGGCCTGGCTGATAAAGGTCAGGCTGGTGGCGTGCAGCGAGCTGCCGAAGCTGGCGAACATCGGGCGGTAGTGCACTGGCTGCGGTGTGGGGATCGAGGCGTTGGCATCACCCATCAGGCTGGAAGCAATCGCGCCGCCCTTGAGGATCAAGGTCGGTTTGATGCCGAAAAATGCCGGGCGCCACAGCACCAGGTCGGCCCACTTGCCCACCTCAATGGAACCGACGATGTGGCTGACGCCGTGGGTGATCGCCGGGTTGATGGTGTACTTGGCGATGTAGCGTTTGGCGCGGAAATTGTCATTGCCGGGGCCGTCGCCGGGCAGTGGGCCGCGCTGTTTTTTCATCTTGTCGGCGGTCTGCCAGGTGCGTGTGATCACCTCGCCCACGCGGCCCATGGCCTGGCTGTCGGAGCTGATCATCGAGAACGCGCCGAGGTCGTGCAGGATGTCTTCGGCGGCGATGGTCTCGCGGCGGATGCGGCTTTCGGCGAAGGCGACGTCTTCGGCAATGCTCGGGTCGAGGTGATGGCAGACCATCAGCATGTCGAGGTGTTCGTCGATGGTGTTGCGCGTGAACGGCCGCGTCGGGTTGGTGGAGCTGGGCAGTACGTTGGCGAAGCCGCAGGCCTTGATGATGTCCGGCGCGTGGCCGCCACCGGCACCTTCGGTGTGGTAGGTGTGGATGGTGCGGCCCTTGAGGGCAGCGAGGGTGGTTTCGACGAAGCCGGATTCGTTGAGGGTGTCGCTGTGGATCGCCACCTGCACGTCGTATTCATCGGCAACGCTCAGGCAGTTGTCGATGCTCGCCGGGGTGGTGCCCCAGTCTTCATGCAGCTTCAAACCGATGGCGCCGGCCTTGACCTGTTCGATCAACGGCTCCGGCAAACTGGCGTTGCCCTTGCCGGTAAAGCCGATGTTCATCGGGAACGAATCGCTGGCCTGGAGCATGCGCGCCAGGTGCCATGGGCCCGAGGTGCAGGTGGTCGCGTTGGTACCGGTGGCAGGCCCCGTGCCGCCGCCGATCATGGTGGTGACGCCGCTGGTCAGCGCTTCTTCGATCTGCTGCGGGCAGATGAAATGCACGTGGCTGTCGATGCCGCCGGCGGTGAGGATCATGCCTTCACCGGCAATCACTTCGGTGCTGGCGCCGATGGCCATGGTCACGCCGGGTTGGATGTCCGGGTT